>NZ_LIPQ01000120.1 GCF_001418135.1 Streptomyces aureus | reverse complement strand
ACGTCGAAGAGCACGCCCTCGCCCGGCCGGTCGAGGGCGTGCTCTTCGACGTGGAGCACAACGGCTTCTGGCATCCCGACTGGAGCCCGCGGCCCACGGATGCCTCCGAGGCGCTGAAGGTCGCGCGGGCCGAGTCGGCGGGCGTTCCTCCGTTGGTCCCCGTCTACGGCCACCGCTACCTGCCCGGCACGCCGGGTGCGTGGGGGCACCCCGTGCTGTCCGTCCACCAGACCGACGTCATCCTCTACGGGAACGACCTCGCCGACTACGTCCGGCACGAGTTCGCCGGGTGGGCGAGCAGCCTCACCGCCCACGCCACCGTCGGCTTCTGGTCGTACTTCGTCGAGGGCGGGCCCGGCATCGACGTCACCGCGCCCACTCCGTACGCCCCCTACGCCGTCACCCCGCAGGAGGCCGTCGAGTGCCTCCGGATGCTGGCCATCGAGCGGATCATCGGCCGGCGGCCCTCGCCGGAGCAGTTGGTCGAGGCCGGCCTCACCGCGCTGCTGCTCGACGTCGAGACGGAGTCCCTTCCGCTGCTCGCCGGTCTGACCCGGTCGGAGCACGAACGCGCCGACGGTCTCTTCGAGCGGGTTCTCGGCGAGCTGGGGCTCGCCGACGCCCTGCCCGCGGACGACTCCGGCCCTCCGTGGGAGGCCGCCCGCTGGGAGCTCGTGCGCTGGTGGCTGCGGCTGATCGTGAACGGGAGTCTCGCCCCGGGCGCCGGGGGTGACCTCATCACGTACGAGGGCTGGGGCGCCCTGGCCCGGCCGCGGGCGCTCCGGCCGCTCTTCGAGGCGACCGACGCACACAACGACTGGGCTGCCGCCCGGGCGGGCTCGCGCGAGCAGCTCGCGGCGGCGATCGTCACCGAGGCCGAGCGGCTGCTCACCGGGCCCTGGCCGCCGCCCGGCGACTGAGTCCCCGCGGCCCCGCCTACGCCTGCGTGCGGAGGCTGTAGCGGTGCTTCTCCTTCGACGTGGCGCCCAGCCGGTCGTAGAAGCGGATCGCGCTCTCGTTCCACGCGGGGGTCTGCCACTGGATCTCGGCGAGCCCGAGCCGGCTCGCCTCCGCACGGACCGCCGCCATCAGGAGCGGGCCCAGACCGTGGCCCCGGGAGCTCTCCGTGAGGTAGAGGCAGTCCATGTGGAGGTACTCCGCGCCGTCCCAGGTGGAGAGCTCCGGGGCGCAGCTCGCGTAGCCCGCGAGGGTGTCGTCGGGGAGGACGGCGACCAGGCAGCGGAGGCGGGGCTGTTCCGTGTCGAAGAGAAGCGCGGCGAGCCGGTCCGCGAGGCCGGGGGCCGGGGGCGCCGCCTTCTCGTACGCCGCGTGCTCGGCGATGAGTTCCACGACCCGCGGCAGGTCCTCGGGGCGCGCGTGTCGGACCAGGGCCCGTGCCGGGTGTTCGCTCATGCCGTCATCATGCACGGTCCCACCGACAGCCTCGCGGCCGTCCCCTGCCGTCGCAGCCACTCGCGGTACGGGGCCGCCCTCAGGGCCACCTCCCGGTAGGCCGCCGCGAGTTCCGCGTACAGCGTGTCCAGGGGAGCCCCGGGGCGCGCGTACAGCAGGAGCCGGACGGCCAGCGGGTCGCCGCGCAGCGGACGGACGGCCATGTCCTCGCGCGGGACCGAGGTCGGCTGGCAGGGGGCGACGGCCTCGCCGAGGACGATGAGGGAGGCGGCCGTGTGGTAGTCGCCGTGCAGCAGCGGCGGGTCGATGCCGGCGGCGTCCAGGACCCGGCGGAGGCCGTCCCATTCGCCGTCCACGGTCGGGTCGACCATCCAGTGGTCGCCGGCCAGGTCGGCGAGGTCCACCTCGGGCAGGGCGGCGGCCGGATGGTCGCGGGCCATGGAGACGAACTGCGGTTCGCGGGCGACCAGGACCCGTCCCTTGAGGCCCTCGGGGACCCGTAACGGGCAGCCCTCCACCTCGTGCACGAAGGCCACGTCGAGCTGCCCGGCGGCGACGCTCCGCAGCAGCGCGTTCGCGGAGACGTCCATCCGCAGGCCGATGTCGGTGCCGGGCAGCCGCTGGCGGAGCCGGCGCAGCCAGCCCGGGAGCGCCCGGCTGGCGGTGGAGCCGACCCGGAGCCCGAGTCCGTCGCTGCGGGCGGCGGCGGCCCGGGTCTCGGTGACGAGCGCCGCCATGTCGGCGACGAGGGGGCGGGCCCGGCTGAGCAGGGAGCGGCCGAGCGGGGTGGGGCGGCAGCCGGTGCGGCCGCGGGAGAAGAGCTCGGCGCCCAGGGAGTTCTCGATGCGGCGCAGCTGGGTGGTCAACGAGGGCTGACTCATGCCCAGTTGGCGGGCCGCCTTGTGCAGGCTGCCCGTGTCCGCGATGGCGCAGAGCGCGCGCAGGTGTCTCACCTCCAGCTCCATGCCCCGAGGGTAGGGCGGCTCCCTGGCTCGCACCAGATACCCGGAACCCCTCAATCACCTTTGTTTTCAAGGGAGTTGGGGGTGTTTCGACCAGGTGATGCGGTGATGCTATCGCCGGTTGACATCATCCCCACGCGCACCGGCTCCCCCGAGACTCTCTCCCATCCCCTACAGGAGGAGCCCCCCCATGCGTCACCCCAAGGTCCTCACCTCTGCCCTGGCGACCGCCCTCGGCCTCGGTCTCGCCGCCTCGCTGGGCGCGGCCCCGGCCGTGGCCGCGAGCGCCCCCACCGGAGTCCCGACGGCCGGCAACACCGCCGTGGCGTACGCCGGTTCGGCCGAGGAGGCGAAGGCCAACCAGGCCTTCTTCGACGCCGTCGTGAAGTCGGTGGCGAAGAAGCGGGCCGCCGCTCCCGGCGCGGCCGCCGTCACCGTGGTCTACAGCGCCGCCAACGCGCCGAGCTTCCGCAGCCAGATCTCCCGCTCGACGCAGATATGGAACAGCTCGGTGGTGAACGTCCGGCTCGTCGAGGGCAGCAACCCGGACTTCCGCTACTACGAGGGCAACGACTCCCGTGGCTCGTACGCGAGCACCGACGGTCACGGCAGCGGCTACATCTTCCTCGACTACCGGCAGAACCAGCAGTACAACTCCACCCGCGTGACCGCCCACGAGACCGGGCACGTCCTCGGGCTGCCGGACCACTACAGCGGTCCGTGCAGTGAGCTGATGTCGGGCGGCGGCCCCGGCACGTCCTGCCAGAACGCCCAGCCGAACTCGCAGGAGCGGTCCCGCGTCGACCAGCTGTGGCGCAACGGCCTCGCCTCCGCGTTCAAGAGCTGAGCACCCGGAGAACGAGAAGCGGCGGCGCCCCTCCCCGGGGGCGCCGCCGTCCTCGTTCTCCGTTCCGGTACCCGTGCTCTCAGGCCGCCTGAAGCAGTCGGCGGCCGAAATCGGCGCCGGGCGGCAGCTGGCGCCTGACCCGTTCGAGCGCCCCGTCGAAGTCACCTCCGGCGACGCACGATTCGAAGGCGGCGCCACCGTAGTGCAGCGTGAGGCTGAGGTCCGCGCGCTCACCGAGGGTCAGCAGGCAGCTCAGCGTGGCCTGCTGGGAGGCGCCGTCCATGACGACGGGAAGAGGCAGGTCCCACTCCAGGACGCAGGCGGTGAGGGCCTGCCCACCCTCCGCCGCCGCGGTGAGCGCGGCGAAGCCCTCGCCCGTGTACTCGATCCCCCTGATCCGGGTGGCGACGCGCCGCCCGTCGGCCGTGATGACGATCGCTTCCGCGCCGCTGCGGTCCCGGTACCAGCCGGTCCAGACTTCCGTCGACTCCGATGACATGCGCGGACTGTAGCCGTACGAACGGCTCCGGCGCGCGTCCGGTCACCCCGTGGCCTGACTTCTCCCGATCTCGCCCTTCTTGCCGGTCACGTGCGTGCTCGCGGCTTCCGCACCCGCGACAGGGCGCGTACCCGCGGCCACGTCGGCGGCCGTTTCCACGCTTTCGCCCAGGTCCGCTTCCACGCCCCGGTGGAGCGTGCAGTCCGGGTTGCGGCAGGGCTGCACTTCCCACTCCGGCACCCAGGCCCCGAGGACCTTGTGCCGGGTGGCCGTCACGGCTCGCGGCTGCCCGCAGGCCGGACACCTGTGCTCGGCCCTGGGGTCCCGCGTCGTGTGAGGATCCTCGTCACCCATACGTCCAGGGTAGGACGGCTCGCACGGGAGCGCCTGCCGCCGATCACCGCTTCCTGGTGTACGTACGGACGAACGCGCCGTTGCCGAAGACGCGCAGGTCCTTCAGCTCGAAGTCGCGCGGCTCGAAGTCGGCGCCGAACATCGGCATGCCGGAGCCGTACACCTGCGGATAGGTCTTGATGACCAGCTCGTCGATCTCCTCGATGAGCTCGCCGGCGATCGTGGAGCCACCGCAGAGCCAGATGTCCAGCGGGCCGTCCTCGGCCTTCAGCTCGCGGACGCGGCCGACGAGGTCGTCGCCGATCAGCTCCACATTGGGGTCGGGCGACTCGGCCAGCGAGCGGGTGGCGACGACCTCCCGCAGATGGCTGTACGGGCTGGTGATGCCCATGTCCAGGGCGATGCGGTACGACCCCAGGCCCTGGACGACGGTGTCGAACCGCTTGTTCTCGGCGTCGATCCCGAGCATCTCCCGGCCCTGCGCCGAGACGGTCTCCGGGTACTCGCCGGTCAGGAACTCCAGGAACTCCGCGTCCACGAACTGGTACATGGAGGTGGCATCGCCCTTGGGGTCACCGATGAAGCCGTCGATGGTGCAGGCGATGAAGTACGTGAGCTTGCGCAAACCGGTCCTCTTCCACTTCGGATCGTGGCCGCGATCGCAACCACGACGGTTATAGTGCTTCACCTGTAGTGGTTACGCAAGCCCTATTTTCGAAGAAGGAGGAACACGACATGGCGAGAAACCCCGAACGACGTACGGCGCTGCTCGACGCCGCCATCCAGGTCCTGGCGGACGAAGGTGCCCGCGGGCTGACCTTCCGCGCGGTCGATGCCCGCGCCGGGGTCCCCACGGGCACCGCGTCCAACTACTTCCGCGATCGGGACCAGGTGCTCTCCGAGGTCGCCGACCGGATCTTCGTCCGGCTCACCCCCGAGCCCGGAGTCATCGAGACCGCCATGCTGCCCGCGCCGAGCCGCGCCCTGGTCTTCGAGCTGATGCGCCAGGTCGCCCAGCGGCTCGCCGCCGAGCGCACCTGCTACCTCGGGCTCTTCGAGCTCCGCCTCGAAGCGGTGCGCCGCCCCGAGCTGCGGACCCAGCTCACCAAGGTGCTCCGGGGCGATCTGGACGCGAACATCCAGGGGCATCTGGAGGCCGGGATGCCCGGGGACGCGGACACCGTCCGGCTGCTCTACTTCGCCCTCACCGGGCTGCTGCTCGACCACTTCACGGTCCCGGGCCTGCACGGCGACCGGGACCTGGACGACCTGATCGAGACCGTGGTCAACCGGATCGTCCCCGAGGCGTGACGCCCCGGGGCCTCAGCGCGTGCGCCGCGTGACGAACTCCGCGAGCGCCAGCATGTCCCCCGCCGCCGCCGGGTCCGGGACCGCCCGGGCCAGATGCTCGACGGCGCGCCCCATCCGCTCGGCCGCCTGGTCCTGCGCCCAGTCGCGCCCACCGGCCCGCTCGACCGCGTCCGCGGCCGCCCGTACCGCCGCGGCGTCGAGGACCGGGCGGGCGTACAGCTCGGCCAGCTCGTCACCCGCCGGCGTCCCCGAGGCGAGCGCCGCCACCACCGGCAGCGACTTCTTGTGGGCGACCAGATCGGCCCCGGCGGGCTTGCCCGTACGGTCCGGGTCGCCCCAGATCCCGATGAGGTCGTCGATCAGCTGGAAGGCGAGGCCCGCCTCCCGGCCGAACGCGTCCATCGCCGCGACCTCCTCCTCCCCCGCGCCCGCGTAGAGCGCGCCGATGGCACAGGAGGCGCCGAGCAGCGCGCCGGTCTTGGCGGTGGCCATGGCCAGGCACTCGTCGAGGGAGACCTCACGCGGCGCCCGCTGCTCGAAGGCGCAGTCCGCCTGCTGTCCGGCGCAGAGCTCGATGATGCAGGCGGCGAGCCGGGCGGACGCGGCCGCCGAGGCGGGGTGCGGATCCTCGGCGAGCATCCGCAGGGCGAGCGCGCTCATCGCGTCACCGGCGATCAGCGCGTCCGGGATGCCGAAGACCGTCCAGGCGGTGGGCCGGTGCCGCCGGGTCACGTCCTCGTCGACGATGTCGTCGTGGAGCAGGGTGAAGTTGTGCGCGAGCTCCACCGCGGCCGCGGCCTTCACCGCCGAGGTCTCGTCGGCGCCGAGCGCGCGGGCCGCCGCGAGGACCAGGGCGGGCCGGATGGCCTTGCCCGGCTGCTCCGTGGCCGGAGTGCCGTCGGCGTGCTCCCAGCCGAAGTGGTACATCGCGACCCGCCGCATCGAACCGGGCAGGGTCTCGACGGTCGAGCGCAGTTGAGGATGGACGGCCGTCCGCGTCCGGTCCAGGAGCCGCACGGCCCCCTGACCGTCGGTGACGGCGTCCCCGCCGGTCATGGTCAAGGTCACTTCCTTCGTCTCCTCCGTGGCGATGCTGGCGGCGACGAGCCGGGTGCGCCCGGGGGCGGGAGGGTTCGGTCCCCGCCCCCGGGCGTCGTCGGCTCAACGCCAGCGGCTGACCTCGACGTTCTCCAGGACACCGAGGGCGTCCGGGACGAGGATCGCCGCCGAGTAGTAGGCCGTGACCAGGTAGGAGATGATCGCCTGCTCGTCGATGCCCATGAAGCGGACGGAGAGACTCGGCTCGATCTCGTCGGGGATGCCGGTCTGGTGCAGACCGATCACGCCCTGGTCGGCCTCGCCCGTACGCATGCAGATGATCGAGGTGGTCCGGGCGTCCGAGACCGGGATCTTGTTGCACGGGTAGATCGGTACACCGCGCCAGGTCGGGATGCGGTTGCCGTTGATGTCGATCGTCTCGGGCACCAGTCCGCGCTTGTTGAGCTCGCGGCCGAAGGCGGCGATGGCGCGCGGGTGGGCGAGGAACAGCTTGGAGCCGCGGCGGCGGGAGAGCAGCTCGTCCATGTCGTCGGGGCTGGGGGCGCCGTCGTGGGGCTGGAGGCGCTGCCCGTAGTCGCAGTTGGCAAGAAGGCCGAACTCCTTGTTGTTGACCAGCTCGTACTCCTGGCGCTCGCGGAGCGCCTCGACCGTGAGCCGCAACTGCTGCTCGGTCTGGTTCATCGGCTGGTTGTAGAGGTCGGCGACGCGGCTGTGCACCTTCAGCACGGTCTGGGCGACGCTCAGCTCGTACTCGCGGGGCGAGGCGTCGTAGTCGACGTACGTGTGCGGGACGACGGCCTCGCCGACGTGGCCCGCGGAGAGGTCGATCTCGGCCTCGCCGTACTTGTTGGTCCGCTGGTGGGGCAGGGCGGCCACGCTCGCGAGGTGGGCGGCGAGCGAACCGGCCCGCTCCGCGAGGTTCCGCACGTCGTCCCTGGTGAGCTCCAGGACCGTACAGGCGGTGGCGGCGCGGGCGGACCACTCCCAGGTGGCCTCCGGGTCCACGAGGGCGTTGTCGCCGAAGTAGGCGCCGTCGGCGAGGACTCCGAGGACGGCCTCGTCGCCGTACGGCCCCTCGCCGATCTGCTCGATCCTGCCGTGCGCCAGGAGATGGACCCGGTCGGTCGGCTCGCCGGCGACGACGACGACCTCACCGGCCGCGTACTCCCGCTGGCGGCAGCGGGCCGCGAGCTCGGTCAGGGCCTCCTCGTCCTCGTAGCCGCGCAGGACGGGGAGTTCGCCGAGTTCGGCGGGGATGACCGCGACGCGCTCTCCGGTCTGGACGAAGGTGACCCGGCCGTCACCCACGGAGTAGCTGAGCCTCCGGTTCACCCGGTACGTACCGCCCTGGACCTGGACCCAGGGAAGCGCCCGCAGCAGCCACCGTGAGGTGATCTCCTGCATCTGCGGCGCCGACTTGGTGGTCGTGGCGAGGTTCCGCGCGGCCGCGGTGCCGAGACTCTGCTGCGGCGCCTGCTGCTCCGCGACGCGGACCTCGTCGCCAACCGAACCAACGGACATGGAACTCCCTCTCGTATGACTGACTTGCGAGACGAAGCCTTTCAGCACTCAGCGTGTCGGCGCCATTACACATTCGAGTGGGACTGTTCGACGATCTTCGGGGCATGTCACGTGATTTCCATCCGAACAGCGGAGCCCCACCCGCCTCGCGGGACCCTGTCCGGATCGGCTCGCACACGGCCCGAACGGATGGCGGCGGAGGGGCGGACTCCGGTACTCCGGAACCTCCGGCACTCCGAAACCCCCGGTACTCCGGACTCGGGCGCTCCGGAAGCCCCCACCCGTCCCCCGAAGGGAGTCGGTCATGTCCACCCCCATGTCCGCGAGCAGGTTCCTCGACGCGCTGCGCGACGCGGGCCTCGCGGTCGTCCAGGTCGGCGCGTGGTCCACGCACAACCGCAACCACAAGGGCCCCTGGGGCCCCGTGCACGGCGTGATGATCCATCACACGGTGACCCGCGGCACCGCCGGCACCGTCCGGATCTGCCGGGACGGCTACGAAGGCCTGCCGGGGCCGCTCTGTCACGGCGTCATCGCCAAGGACGGCACCGTCCA
>NZ_LIPQ01000012.1 GCF_001418135.1 Streptomyces aureus | reverse complement strand
CGAGGGCGGGGACCGCCCCGGTCACGAGCCCACGTCCCCGGGGCGGTCCCCGCCCTCGCCCGTTGTGGGCGACTGTTCCTCCCCCGGACTCCGTCCGGGGCCCCCGGGGGCGGAACGGGTGGGCACCACGGACGGCGCCCCTTGCCGGGCCCGGGCTTCCGCGCCTGCACCCGCACCGGTGGTGTCAGCGGGCCAAGTAGCCGCCGTCCACCGGGAGGATCGCGCCCGTGATGAAGGACGCCTCCTCCGACGCCAGGAACACGATCGCCGACGCCACCTCCTCCGGCGTCCCGAAGCGGCCCATCGGATGGCCGCGCGCCACCTCCGCCAGGTACTCCGGCCCGCCGGGTTCCACCCGCGCCGCCGCCACCCGTTCCGTCTCGATCGTGCCCGGGGCCACCGCGTTCACCCGGATCCCGTGTTCCGCCCATTCCACCGCCAGGTGCTTGGTCAGGCCGGTGGCGACGAATTTCGCCGGGCCGTAGACCGCCTGCCGGGCCTGGCCGGCCACGCCCGAGATCGACGACGTGCAGACGATGGACCCGCCGCCCGAGACGAGCATCGCCTCGATCGCGTACTTGCAGGTCAGGAACATTCCCCGGCCGTCCACCGCCATCACCCGGTCGAAGTCCGAGCCCTCCGCCTCCGTGACGGAGAGCAGCGGGATCACGCCCGCGTTCGCCACCAGGACGTCCAGCCGTCCGAAGCGGTCCACCGCCGTGGTGATCATGCGCCGGGCATCCTCCTCGCGGGACACGTCGCCGGTCACCGGGACCACCCCCTCCAGCGTCGCCAGCCGGTCGCCGTCGAGGTCGGCGGCGATCACCCGCGCGCCCTCCCGGAGGAACCGTTCCGTCGTCGCCCGTCCGATTCCGCTCGCCGCGCCCGTGATCACGCACACCCGGTCCGCCAGCCGTCCCGCCACCTGATTCGCCATGCTTCGCCAACGAGCGCGCGAGGCCGGAGTGTCGGTGCCCGCCAGTAGGGTGGGGAGCATGGCAGACCCCTCCCGCTACCGCCCCAAGCCGGGTCAGATCCCCGACTCCCCGGGGGTCTACAAGTTCCGCGACGAGCACCGCCGGGTGATCTACGTGGGGAAGGCGAAGTCCCTCCGGCAGCGGCTGGCCAACTACTTCCAGCCGCTCACGAGCCTGCACCCGCGGACGGCCACCATGGTGACCACCGCGGCGTCCGTGGAGTGGACCGTCGTGTCGACCGAGGTCGAGGCGCTCCAGCTGGAGTACTCCTGGATCAAGGAGTACGACCCCCGGTTCAACGTCAAGTACCGGGACGACAAGAGCTACCCGTACCTCGCCGTGACGATGAACGAGGAGTTCCCGCGCGTCCAGGTCCTGCGCGGGCACAAGAAGAAGGGCGTGCGCTACTTCGGGCCGTACGCGCACGCGTGGGCGATCCGCGAGACCGTCGACCTGATGCTGCGGGTCTTCCCGGTGCGCACGTGCTCCGCGGGCGTCTTCCGCAACGCCGCCTCCGCCGGGCGGCCCTGTCTCCTCGGGTACATCGGCAAGTGCTCGGCGCCCTGTGTCGGCCGGGTCACCCCGGAGGAGCACCGCGAACTGGCCGAGGAGTTCAGCGACTTCATGGCGGGCCGTACGGGTACGTACATCCGCCGGCTGGAGAAGCAGATGATGCTCGCGGCCGAGGACATGGAGTACGAGAAGGCGGCGCGGCTCCGCGACGACATAGAGGCGCTGCGCCGGGCCATGGAGAAGAGCGCGGTCGTGCTCGCCGACGCCACCGACGCCGACCTGATCGCGCTCGCGGAGGACGAGCTGGAGGCCGCCGTGCAGATCTTCCACGTGCGCGGCGGACGCGTCCGCGGCCAGCGCGGCTGGGTCACCGACAAGGTCGAGGCAGTCGACACGGCCGGGCTCGTCGAGCACGCGATCCAGCAGCTGTACGGCGAGGAGAGCGGGGACACGGTGCCCAAGGAGGTCCTGGTCCCGGCGCTGCCCGAGGACCCCGGGGCCGTCACCGCCTGGCTCTCCGGCCGCCGCGGGTCCAACGTCTCGCTGCGGATCCCGCAGCGCGGCGACAAGAAGGACCTGATGGAGACCGTCGCGCGCAACGCCCAGCAGGCGCTCGTGCTGCACAAGACGAAGCGCGCCAGCGACCTGACCACCCGCTCCCGGGCCCTGGAGGAGATCGCCGAGGCCCTGGACCTGGAGTCGGCGCCGCTGCGGATCGAGTGCTTCGACATCTCGCACCTCCAGGGGGAGGACGTGGTGGCCTCGATGGTGGTCTTCGAGGACGGGCTGCCCCGCAAGAGCGAGTACCGCCGCTTCCAGATCAAGGGCTTCGAGGGCCAGGACGACGTCCGGTCCATGCACGAGGTGATCGGCCGCCGCTTCCGCCGGTATCTCGCGGAGAAGGAGAAGACGGGGGAGTGGGATCCCGAGGGCGTCGTCGAGGATCCGGACGAGGCCGGGCGGCCCAAGCGGTTCGCCTACCCGCCGCAGCTCGTCGTGGTCGACGGCGGGCAGCCGCAGGTCGCCGCGGCCCGCCGGGCCCTCGACGAGCTCGGGATCTCCGACATCGCGGTCTGCGGGCTCGCCAAGCGACTGGAGGAGGTGTGGCTGCCCGGCGACGACGACCCGGTGGTGCTGCCCCGCTCCAGCGAGGGCCTGTATCTCCTCCAGCGGGTACGTGACACGGCTCACGACTTCGCCATCCGCTACCAGCGGTCCAAGCGGGCGAAACGTATCCGGACCAGCCCTCTCGACGCCGTGCCCGGCCTCGGCGACAGCCGGAAACAGGCGTTGATCAAGCATTTCGGCTCGGTGAAGCGGCTCCGGCAGGCGACAATCGAGCAGATCTGCGAGGTCCCCGGCATGGGCCGGAAGACCGCCGAGGCGGTCGTCGTGGCCCTCGCACAGGCGGCCCCGGCCGCACCTGCCGTGAACACGGCGACAGGAGAGATCATGGAAGACGACGGGGGCGGCACGGCATGACCGCGCACGAGCAGGACCAGAACGAACCGCAAGACCAGCACGACCGAGAAGACGGAGCAGGACACGTGAGTACGGGCACGAAGGAGACCCCCGGCGACAACGGCGCCGAGGCGGCCATTCCCGAGCTGGTGATCATCTCCGGCATGTCCGGAGCCGGCCGGTCCACCGCGGCGAAGTGTCTGGAGGACCTCGGCTGGTTCGTCGTGGACAACCTGCCGCCCGCGCTGATCCCCACCATGGTGGAGCTCGGCGCCCGCTCCCAGGGCAATGTCGCCCGGATCGCCGTGGTCGTGGACGTCCGCGGCCGGCAGTTCTTCGACAACCTCAGGGAGTCCCTCGCCGACCTGGACGCCAAGCAGGTCACCCGCCGGATCGTCTTCCTGGAGTCGTCCGACGACGCCCTGGTCCGGCGCTTCGAGTCGGTCCGCAGGCCGCACCCGCTCCAGGGCGACGGCCGGATCACCGACGGCATCGCCGCCGAGCGCGACCTGCTGCGCGAGCTGCGCGGCGACGCCGACCTGGTGATCGACACCTCCAGCCTCAACGTCCACGAGCTGCGGGCCAAGATGGACGCCCAGTTCGCCGGCGACGAGGAGCCCGAGCTGCGGGCCACCGTCATGTCCTTCGGGTTCAAGTACGGCCTGCCGGTCGACGCCGACCTCGTCGTCGACATGCGCTTCCTGCCGAACCCGCACTGGGTCCCCGAGCTGCGCCCCTTCACCGGCCTCAACGAGGAGGTGTCGAACTACGTCTACAACCAGCCCGGCGCCAAGGAGTTCCTCGACCGCTACACCGAGCTCCTCCAGCTGATCGCCGCGGGCTACCGCCGCGAGGGCAAGCGGTACGTGACCATCGCCGTGGGCTGCACCGGCGGCAAGCACCGCTCCGTGGCCACCGCCGAGCGGCTCGCCGCCCGTATCGCCGCCGAAGGGGTCGAGACCGTCGTCGTGCACCGGGACATGGGGCGCGAGTGAAGCCGTACCGTCGACGTGCCTCCACCCTCTCGGTGCGGCGTACGCTCCGCAGGCGCGGCGCCCAGCCGAAGGTGGTCGCGCTGGGCGGCGGGATGGGCCTCTCCGCCTCCCTCGCCGCCCTCCGCCGGATCACCGGCGACCTCACCGCCGTCGTCACCGTCGCCGACGACGGGGGTTCCAGCGGCCGGCTCCGGGAGGAGCTGGGCGTGCTGCCCCCGGGCGACCTCCGCAAGGCGCTCGCCGCGCTCTGCGGCGACGACGACTGGGGCCAGACCTGGGCCCGGGTCATCCAGCACCGCTTCCAGTCCAAGGGCGAGATCAACGGCCACGCCGTCGGCAATCTGCTGATCGTCGCCCTCTGGGAGCAGCTCGGCGACCCCGTGCAGGCCCTCGACCTGGTGGGCCGGCTGCTCGGCGCCCAGGGCCGGGTGCTGCCCATGTCCGCCGTACCCCTGGAGCTCCAGGCCCTGGTCAAGGGCCACGACCCGGAGCGTCCGGACGACGTGGACACCGTGTGCGGCCAGGCGACGGTGGCGCTCACGCCGGGCGACGTGCAGTCCGTGCACCTCGTGCCGAACGACCCGCCGGCGGTGCCCGAGGCGGTCGAGGCGGTCCTGGACGCGGACTGGGTGGTCCTCGGTCCCGGCTCCTGGTTCTCCTCGGTGATCCCGCACCTGCTCGTGCCCGAGCTGCTCGACGCGCTGGCCGAGACGAAGGCCCGGAAGGTGCTCTCGCTGAACCTCGCGCCGCAGCCCGGAGAAACCGAGGGCTTCTCCCCGCAGCGTCATTTGGAGGTTTTGGGACGACACGCCCCTAAACTCGCCCTGGACGTGGTGCTGGCCGACGAGGCCGCCGTGCCCGACCGCGAGTCCCTCGCCGACGCCGCCAAGCGGCTCGGTGCCGCGGTCGAGCTGGCGCCGGTGGCCGGGCCCGACGGCTCCGCGAAGCATGACCCGGAGCTGTTGGCCGCCGCGTACGACCGTATTTTTCGGATGCATGGAAGGATCGGCCCATGGCGATGACGGCAGCGGTGAAGGACGAGATCTCCCGGCTTCCCGTCACCCGGACCTGCTGCAGGAAGGCAGAGGTCTCGTCGATCCTGCGGTTCGCGGGCGGGCTGCACCTGGTGAGCGGCCGCATCGTGATCGAGGCGGAGCTGGACACCGCGATGGCGGCGCGCCGGCTCAAGCGGGACATCCTGGAGATCTTCGGGCACAGCTCGGAACTGATCGTGATGGCCCCCGGCGGGCTCCGGCGCGGCTCGCGCTTCGTGGTGCGGGTGGTGGCCGGGGGTGACCAGCTGGCCCGGCAGACGGGTCTCGTGGACGGCCGGGGCCGCCCCATCCGGGGTCTTCCCCCGCAGGTGGTCTCCGGGGCGACCTGCGACGCGGAGGCGGCCTGGCGGGGCGCGTTCCTCGCGCACGGTTCGCTGACCGAGCCCGGCCGGTCCTCCTCCCTGGAGGTGACCTGCCCGGGCCCGGAGGCGGCGCTCGCCCTGGTCGGCGCGGCGCGCCGGCTCTCCATCGCGGCGAAGGCGCGTGAGGTACGGGGAGTGGACCGGGTCGTCGTCCGCGACGGCGACGCGATCGGCGCCCTGCTGACCCGGCTCGGCGCGCACGAGTCGGTGCTCGCCTGGGAGGAGCGGCGGATGCGGCGCGAGGTCCGCGCCACCGCCAACCGCCTGGCCAACTTCGACGACGCCAACCTGCGCCGCTCGGCCCGCGCCGCGGTCGCCGCCGGGGCCCGGGTGCAGCGTGCCCTGGAGATCCTCGGCGAGGAGGTGCCCGAGCACCTCGCGGCGGCCGGCCGGCTCCGCATGGAGCACAAGCAGGCCTCCCTGGAGGAGCTGGGCGCGCTCGCCGACCCGCCGCTGACGAAGGACGCGGTGGCCGGCCGGATCCGCCGGCTGCTCGCGATGGCCGACAAGCGGGCGCAGGACCTGGGCATTCCCGGGACCGAGTCCAACCTGACCGAGGAGCTGGACGACAGCCTGGTCGGCTGACCGGATCCTCCTTCGTACGGAATTCCGAACTCCGGGCTGCCGGTGCCTTTCTGAGGCACCGGCAGCTTTTTCGTCCACCCGCGAGGCACCCTTGACAGGTCCATGGGCGCCCATGAGCCTGGCGTCTGTTCACCTTCGTGGCAGACGATGACAAGGGGGGCTCATGAGACGCAGAGCGAGATCGATCCTCGCAGCGGCTTCATTGCTGATCGCGGGCGTGGCGGCGGCACCCGTCGCCGGAGCGCAGCCGAACGACCGGGACGGCGGTGACGGCCTCTCCGTATGGCGCGCCGAGGTCACCAAGGAGCAGGTTCCGCTGCTCCTGGAGGCCGGCGCCGACGCCCATGAACTGACCGAGCGGGTGCCCGCGAAGGGCTCCGCGACGGTCGAGCTCTTCCTCACCGGCCGGCAGGCCGGGCAGCTGCGCGGCCAGGGTGTCGAGCTCGCCGAGCACAGCCTGACCGCCTCCGCCGAGAAGCGGGTGGCCGCCGCGGGGGACGGCGTCTTCCGCCCGTACGGAGGGCCGAACGGCCTCAAGCAGGAGATCCTGGACACCGCCCGGGCGAACCCCGGGATCACCAAGGTCGTCTCCCTCGGCAAGACCGTCAAGGGCCAGGACATCCTCGCCCTCAAGGTCAGCAAGGGCGCCCCGCGGGTCAAGGACGGTTCCAAGCCGGCCACGCTGTACATGTCCAACCAGCACGCGCGCGAGTGGATCACCCCGGAGATGACCCGGCGGCTGATGCACCACTACCTCGACGGGTACGGCAAGGACGAGCGGATCACCCGGATCGTCGACTCCACCGAGCTGTGGTTCGTGCTCTCCGCCAACCCCGACGGTTACGACTTCACCCACGCCGACCCCGCCAACCGGCAGTGGCGCAAGAACCTCCGCGACAACGACGGCGACGGCCGGATCGCCCCCGGTGACGGTGTCGACCTGAACCGCAACTTCGCCTACAAGTGGGGCTACGACAACGAGGGTTCCTCGCCCGACCCGGCCGACGAGACCTTCCGCGGCAAGGGCCCCATGTCGGAGCCCGAGACCAAGGCCATCGACGCCTTCCAGAAGCGCATCGGCTTCGCGTACGGCATCAACTACCACTCGGCCGCCCAGCTCATCCTGTACGGCGTGGGGTGGCAGGTCGCCACCGACACCCCCGACGACGTGGCCCTCAAGGCCCTCGCCGGCACCCCGCAGAACTCCGCCGTGCCCGGCTATCGGCCGCAGGTCTCCTCGGAGCTGTACATCACCAACGGCGAGGCGGACGGACACGCCGCCAACGTCAACGGGACGCAGATGTTCACCCCCGAGATGTCGACCTGCGCCACGGCCTCCCGGGTCGACCCGAACGACGCGTGGAACCCGGCGGACTGTGCCTCCGTCTTCACCTTCCCGGACGACGAGAAGCTGATCCAGGCCGAGTTCGCCAAGAACATCCCCTTCGCGCTCGCCGTCGCCGAGACCGCCGCCCACCCGGACCGGCCCGTCTCCCCGGTCGGCATCGACGCCCCCGACTTCACACCGAAGAGCTTCACCACCTCCTACGCCCGCGGGGAGGAGCAGGAGATCGCGGTCACCGCGCGCAAGTCGCTGCGCGGCAAGACCCTGAAGTACCGGATCAACGGCGGCCGCACCCACAGCGAGGCGCTCGACGCCTGGAAGGGCGGCGAGACCTACGGCGGCGAGGACAACCTCTACTTCGACGAGTACCGCGCCGAGGTCGAGGGCGCCCGGACCGGCGACTCCGTCGAGGTCTGGTTCACCGCCCGCACCCGGGAGGGCCGGGCCACCGCCTCCGCCCCCTTCACCTACCAGGTGGCCGAGCGGCCCCGCGGCGACGTCCTCGTCCTCGCCGACGAGGGTGGCACCACCGCCGCCAAGCACACCGCCGCCTATGTGAAGGCGCTCGCCGACAACGGACGCGGGGCCGCCGTCTGGGACGTCGCCACCCAGGGCACCCCGGACGCACTCGGCGTGCTCTCCCACTTCCGTACCGTCGTCTGGTACACCGGCGCCGAGCAGCCCTCCGGAGCCACCCAGCTCGCCGTCCGCGCCTACCTCAACGAGGGCGGCAAGCTGATCAACACCGGCGAGAAGTCCGGCGGGCTCACCCGGGTCGGCCTGGCCGAGACCAACGACTTCGCCCAGTACTACCTCGGCGCCTACCACCGGGCCGGCCTCAAGAACCCGCCCGCCTTCGCAGGCAGCGGCGCCTTCCGGGGCATCGGCGCCGGACTCGGCGCCTCCGCCGACAACCCGCTGGACAACGCGGGCGCGTACACCGTCACCTCGGACACCCTGAAGCCGAAGGAGTTCCCGCAGTTCGCGAGCAGCGCCTCGGCCGGCTCCTACCCGGGCATCCGGATGCCGTTCGAGCCCGCCGAGGGCGCCACCTTCGCGGCCGTCAAGCACGCCGACGACACCTGGGCCCGGCTCAGCAGGACCGTCGACCTCACCGGCGTCCCCGCCGCGGTGGCACCGCGCCTGGACTTCCAGGTCAGCTACGACACCGAGCCCGGCTACGACAACCTCGTCGTCGAGGCCCACACCGTCGGCCAGGACGACTGGACGACCCTGCCCGACCGCAACGGCGGCACCTCCACCGAGGCCCCCGCCGACTGCGGCGAGGGCTACTACGTCCGGGGCCACCCCTTCCTCGCCCACTACCTCACCGTCGGCGAGGACGGCTGCGCCACCACCGGCACCACCGGGTCCTGGAACGCCTTCACCGGCCCGTCCAACGGCTGGCGGCAGGCCTCCGTCGACCTGAGCGCCTGGGCCGGCAAGAAGGTCGAGCTCTCCCTCTCCTACATCTCCGACCCGGGTACGGGAGAGATGGGCGCCTTCGTCGACGACACCCGCCTCGTCACCGGGACCACCATCGAGGCGGAGGGCTTCGAGACCGCCCTCGGCGCGTGGACCGTACCGGGCGCGCCCGCCGGAAGCCCCGGCAACGGCTCCGACTGGACACGCTCCGCGGCGCTCTTCCACTCGCAGGCCGCGGTCACCACGCGTGACACCGTCCTGCTGGGCTACGGCCTGGAGCAGGTCCCCGGCGCGAGCGAGCGGGCCCGTCTCGTCGGCCGCGCCCTCGGGGTGCTCCGCCGCTGACGGAGAGTAGCGGGGACAAAAGTCCCACGACGGCCCGTACCCGCCGGTAGGTACGGGCCGTCGGCCGTTCTTCCTCACTTTCCGGGCTCGTACGGATGCGCGCGATGTCACTACGGGGGCCCTGTGGGGGTAGGGTCGTAAGCGGTCGGGGACATCCCAAAAAACAAAAATCTCGCCGGCGTCGAGCACACCGGCGTACCTAACGAGGAGATCGGTTCGTGACGATCCGCGTAGGCATCAACGGCTTTGGCCGCATCGGCCGGAACTACTTCCGCGCGCTCCTTGAGCAGGGTGCTGACATCGAGATCGTGGCTGTCAACGACCTGGGTGACACCGCGACCACGGCACACCTGCTGAAGTACGACACCATCCTGGGCCGCCTCAAGGCCGAGGTGACCCACACCGCCGACACCATCACCGTCGACGGCCGCACCATCAAGGTGCTCTCCGAGCGCAACCCCGCCGACATCCCCTGGGGCGAGCTGGGCGTCGACATCGTCATCGAGTCGACCGGCATCTTCACCAAGAAGGCCGACGCCGAGAAGCACATCGCCGGCGGCGCCAAGAAGGTCCTCATCTCGGCTCCGGCCACCGACGAGGACATCACCATCGTGATGGGCGTCAACCAGGACAAGTACGACCCGGCGCAGCACAACGTCATCTCGAACGCGTCCTGCACCACCAACTGTGTCGCGCCGATGGCGAAGGTTCTCGACGAGAACTTCGGCATCGTCAAGGGCCTGATGACCACGGTCCACGCGTACACCAACGACCAGCGCATCCTGGACTTCCCGCACAAGGACCTGCGCCGCGCCCGCGCAGCCGCGGAGAACATCATCCCGACCACGACGGGCGCCGCCAAGGCCACCGCCCTGGTCCTCCCGCAGCTCAAGGGCAAGCTGGACGGCATCGCCATGCGCGTCCCGGTCCCGACCGGCTCCGCGACCGACCTGGTCGTGACGCTCGACCGCGAGGTCACCAAGGACGAGGTCAACGCCGCGTTCAAGAAGGCCGCCGACGACGGCGACCTCAAGGGCATCCTGTTCTACACCGAGGACCCGATCGTCTCCTCGGACATCGTCAGCGACCCGGCGTCCTGCACCTTCGACGCCTCCCTGACCATGGTCCAGGAAGGCAGCACGGTCAAGATCCTCGGCTGGTACGACAACGAGTGGGGCTACTCCAACCGTCTCGTCGACCTCACCGTCTTCGTCGGCGGCCAGCTCTAGACTTCAGGGCAGGCTTTCGATGTGAGCAGGGCTCGGGCAGCGCAACGCCGCGCTGTGCGAGCCCTGTTTGTGTGCTCCACCGCGTACCAAGGAGTCTGTGACAGATGAAGACGATCGACGAGCTTCTCGCCGAAGGCGTCTCCGGCAAGCGGGTGTTCGTCCGCGCCGATCTCAACGTGCCGCTCGACGGCACCACCATCACCGACGACGGCCGCATCCGCGCCGTCGTGCCCACGGTCAAGGCGCTCGCCGACGCGGGTGCCCGCGTCGTGGTCGCCTCGCACCTGGGCCGCCCGAAGGGCACCCCGGACCCGGCGTTCTCGCTCGCCCCGGCCGCCGCGCGGCTCGGCGAGCTCCTCGGCGCCGAGGTGGCCTTCGCGACGGACACGGTCGGCGAGTCCGCCACCGCCACCGTCGCGGGCCTCTCCGACGGCGGGGTCGCCGTGATCGAGAACCTCCGCTTCAACGCCGGCGAGACCTCCAAGGACGACGCCGAGCGCGGCGCGTTCGCGGACCGGCTCGCCGCCCTCGCCGACGTCTACGTCGGCGACGGCTTCGGCGCCGTGCACCGCAAGCACGCCTCGGTCTTCGACCTCCCGGCGCGCCTGCCGCACGCCGCGGGCTACCTCATCGCCACCGAGGTCGGCGTCCTGAAGAAGCTCACGGACGACGTCCAGCGGCCGTACGTGGTCGCGCTCGGCGGCGCCAAGGTCTCCGACAAGCTCGGCGTGATCGACCACCTCCTGGAGAAGGCCGACCGCATCCTCATCGGCGGCGGCATGGCGTACACCTTCCTCAAGGCCCAGGGCCACGAGGTAGGCATCTCGCTGCTCCAGGAGGACCAGATCCCGGCGGTCCTGGACTACCTGAAGCGCGCCAAGGAGCGCGGGGTGGAGTTCGTCCTCCCCGTCGACGTGCTGGTCTCGGACGAGTTCCCGGACCTGAAGACCAAGGCTCCGGCCAACCCGGCCACGGTCGCCGCGGACGCCATCCCGGCGGACGAGGAGGGCCTGGACATCGGTCCGGAGACCCGTAAGCTCTACGCCTCGAAGCTCGCCGACGCCGGCACCGTTTTCTGGAACGGTCCGATGGGCGTCTTCGAGCACCCCGACTACGCCGAGGGCACCAAGGCCGTCGCCCAGGCGCTCGTCGACTCCCCGGCCTTCACGGTCGTCGGTGGCGGCGATTCCGCCGCCGCCGTCCGCATCCTGGGCTTCGACGAGAAGGCATTCGGCCACATTTCGACCGGCGGCGGCGCCTCCCTCGAATACCTCGAGGGCAAGACGCTTCCCGGCCTCGCCGCACTGGAGGACTGACCCTTTCATGAGCAGCACCCGCACCCCGCTGATGGCGGGGAACTGGAAGATGAACCTCAACCACCTCGAGGCCATCGCCCACGTCCAGAAGCTCGCCTTCGCCCTGACGGACAAGGACTACGACGCCTGTGAGGTCGCGGTCCTGGTTCCCTTCACCGACCTGCGGTCCGTACAGACCCTGATCGACGGCGACAAGCTCAAGATCAAGTACGGCGCCCAGGACATCTCGGCGCACGACTCCGGTGCCTACACCGGCGAGATCTCGGGCCTGATGCTCTCCAAGCTGAAGTGCGCGTACGTGGCCGTCGGCCACTCCGAGCGCCGGCAGTACCACGCCGAGAACGACGAGGTCTGCAACGCCAAGGTGAAGGCCGCCTTCAAGCACGGCGTGACCCCGATCCTCTGCGTCGGCGAGGGCCTGGACATCCGCAAGGCCGGCAACCAGGTCGAGTACACCCTCGCCCAGCTCGACGGCGGTCTGAAGGACGTCCCGGCCGAGCAGGCCGAGACCATCGTGATCGCGTACGAGCCGGTGTGGGCCATCGGCACCGGCGAGGTCGCCACCCCCGACGACGCCCAGGAGGTCTGCGGGGCGATCCGCGGCCGCCTCGCGGAGCTGTACTCGCAGGAGCTGGCCGACAAGGTCCGCATCCAGTACGGCGGCTCGGTCAAGTCCGGCAACGTCGGCGCGATCATGGCGCAGCCGGACGTCGACGGCGCCCTGGTGGGCGGCGCGGCTCTGGACGCCGACGAGTTCGTCAAGATCGTCCGCTTCCGCGACCAGTGAGTATGCGGTAGCGGAGTTACGTCGTACCCTTGCGGGGGTCGGGCAGGTGCCCGGCCCCCGTCCGTATAAGTCCGAGGAAGTTGGTCCAGCCGTGGTTATGGGGTTCTCGATCGCCCTCATCGTCTTCAGCGGGCTGCTCATGCTGCTCGTGCTGATGCACAAGGGCAAGGGTGGCGGCCTCTCCGACATGTTCGGAGGCGGAATGCAGTCCTCCGTCGGTGGCTCCTCGGTCGCCGAGCGCAACCTGGACCGCATCACCGTCGTGGTCGGTCTGCTCTGGTTCGCCTGCATTGTGGTACTTGGTCTGCTGATGAAGTTGGACGGGTAACTCCGAACACTGGACGCGCGTTGGGCCTTACGTAGACTGGGGCATCTTCGAGCACCATCACGCAGGGAGTTACGACCGTGGCAAGTGGCAACGCGATCCGGGGAAGCCGGGTCGGGGCGGGGCCGATGGGCGAGGCCGAGCGGGGCGAATCGGCGCCGCGCGCCCGCATCTCCTTCTGGTGCTCGAACGGGCACGAGACGCAGCCGAGCTTCGCCAGCGACGCGGCGATCCCCGAGACCTGGGACTGCCCACGGTGCGGCTTCCCGGCCGGTCAGGACCGGGACAACCCGCCGGACCCGCCGCGCACGGAGCCGTACAAGACCCACCTCGCCTATGTGCGTGAGCGGCGCAGCGACGCGGACGGCGAGGCGATCCTCGCCGAGGCGCTGGCCAAGCTGCGCGGCGAGATCTGACGTGGTGTGACGATGTGACGAACGGGCCTTGCCCGCGAACTCGGTTCGCGGACAAGGCCCGTTCGGCGTCTCCATGTGCCCGCGTCCCGGCATCTCCGCACGCGAGGCCGGGGACCGCTCACCCCGGCTCCGCTCGCGGCGGCGCCGTTCGCGCTCGCCGTCGCGTCACTCGCCCCCCTGATCAATTAGGTTGGAGAGGCAGCGGGGCAGACAAGCAGTACGAGAAGAAGTGGGCGATGTCCGAGATGAACAACGAAGGCCGCACCAGGCTCAACCGGCTGCCCGAGTGGGCGGCCCTCGGCAAGCACCGTGAGCAGCTGGGCGAGACCCGGCTGCGCGACCTGTTCGCCGCCGACGCGGAGCGTGGCACCGGCTACGCCCTGCGCGTCGGTGACCTCTACCTGGACTACTCCAAGCACCTCGTCACCGACGAGACGCTGACCCTGCTGCGCGAACTGGCGGCCGCCACCGGCGTCGCCGAGCTCCGCGACGCCATGTTCCGCGGCGAGAAGATCAACATCACCGAGGACCGCGCGGTCCTCCACACCGCGCTCCGCGCCCCCCGCGGAGCCGTGATCGAGGTCGACGGGGAGAACGTCGTCCCCGGCGTCCACGCCGTCCTGGACCAGATGGGCGCGTTCTCCGACAAGGTCCGCGCGGGTGAGTGGACCGGCCACACCGGCAAGCCGATCAAGAACATCGTCAACATCGGCATCGGCGGCTCCGACCTCGGCCCCGCCATGGCCTACGAGGTCCTGCGCTCCTACACCCAGCGGGACCTGACGTTCCGTTTCGTCTCCAACGTCGACGGCGCCGACCTCCACGAGGCCGTCCGCGACCTCGACCCGGCCGAGACGCTCTTCATCGTCGCCTCGAAGACCTTCACCACCATCGAGACGATCACCAACGCCACCTCCGCGCGGAACTGGCTCCTCACCGGCCTGGGGGCCGGCCAGGACGCCGTCGCCAAGCACTTCGTCGCCCTCTCGACCAACGCCGAGAAGGTCGAGGAGTTCGGCATCGACACCGCGAACATGTTCGAGTTCTGGGACTGGGTCGGCGGCCGCTACTCGTACGACTCCGCCATCGGCCTCTCCCTGATGATCGCCATCGGCCCGGAGCGCTTCCGCGAGATGCTCGACGGCTTCCACCTCGTCGACGAGCACTTCCGTACGGCTCCGCCCGAGGAGAACGCCCCGCTGCTCCTCGGCCTCCTCGGGGTCTGGTACGGCGCCTTCTTCGACGCCCAGTCGCACGCCGTCCTGCCGTACTCGCACTACCTCTCCAAGTTCACCGCCTACCTCCAGCAGCTCGACATGGAGTCCAACGGCAAGTCGGTGGACCGCGAGGGCAACCGGGTCGACTGGCAGACCGGCCCCGTGGTCTGGGGCACCCCCGGCACCAACGGGCAGCACGCCTACTACCAGTTGATCCACCAGGGCACCAAGGTCATCCCGGCCGACTTCATCGGCTTCGCGCGCCCGGTCGACGACCTGCTGCCGGGCCTCGTGGCCCAGCACGACCTGCTCATGGCGAACTTCTTCGCCCAGACGCAGGCGCTGGCCTTCGGCAAGACCCCCGACGAGGTACGGGCGGAGGGTGTCCCCGAGGAGCTCGTCCCGCACAAGACCTTCCAGGGGAACCACCCCACCACCACGATCCTCGCCGACGCGCTCACCCCGTCCGTCCTCGGCCAGCTCATCGCGCTGTACGAGCACAAGGTCTTCGTCCAGGGCGCCGTCTGGAACATCGACTCCTTCGACCAGTGGGGCGTCGAACTCGGCAAGGTCCTCGCCAAGCGGATCGAGCCGGTCCTGACGGAGGGCGAGGGCGGCGAGCACCTCGACAGCTCCACCGCCGGACTCGTGTCCGCCTACCGCACGCTGCGCGGACGGTAGAGCCATGACGGGGGAGAACGCGGTGCGGCTGCGGCCGCCCAGGAACGCCGTGGACGGGCGGGCCGTCGCCTGGTGGCGGAGCCGGCTCCTGGTGACCACCGCCGTACCGGTGGTGATCCTCGGCCTCCTCGGCGCCTTCGTCGGGCCCGCCCGGTTCTGGCTGCTGGTCTCGGCCGGGGCCGTGGCGGTCCTGGGTCTCACCTGCACCGCGTTCTTCCCCGCCTGGTGGTTCCGGGTGCACCGCTGGGAGGTCACCGAGGACGCCGTCTACGTCCGCACGGGGGCCCTCTGGCAGGAGTGGCGGATCGCGCCGATGTCCCGGATCCAGACCGTCGACACCTCCCGCGGCCCGCTGGAGCAGGGCTTCCGGCTCGCCACCGTCACGGTGACCACGGCCTCCTCCAAGGGCGCGATCCGGATCGAGGGCCTCGACCACGAGCTTGCCGCCGGGCTGGCCGAGCGACTGACCGTCATCACCCAGGCCACGCCCGGGGACGCCACATGAGCGGGACCGCGGACGAGGCGACCGGGACGGCGGCGGACGAGGCCACCGGGACGGTGCCCGGCCCGGCCACGGACGGGAACCAGGACTCGGACCGGCTCCGCCTCGATCCCCGTACCGTCCTCGTCCGGGTCGTCCTCTTCGGCGGCGTCCTCG
>NZ_LIPQ01000119.1 GCF_001418135.1 Streptomyces aureus | reverse complement strand
GATACCGGGCACGCCGACGCCCACCCCGAGGAGCCGCTCCGCGGGCACGTCCGCGATGCGCAGCACCTCCGCGATGCCCTCCCGGAGATGGCCGACGACGACCCCGACCTCGTACCGGTCGTGCGGGTTCGGGCTGTCGACGGCCAACGGGCGTTCGGTGCGGGCGAGTTCGGTGAGGGTGAGGTCGAACAGCTCGATCCTGATCCGGGTCTCGCCGACGTCGACGCCGATCATGCAGCCGCTGCCGGGGGAGATCCGGAGCAGCGTACGGGGGCGTCCGCCGGCCGAGTCGACGCTGCCCGCCTCCTCGACGAGGCCCTCCGCGACGAGCTCCGCGACGACGTTGCTGACGGAGCCCGAGCTGAGTCCGGTCGCCGGGCCGAGTGAGAAGCGGCTCAGCGGCCCGTCGAAGTAGAGGCGCTGAAGGACAGCGGTGCGGTTCTCGCGTCGCAGGTCACGCACGGTGCGGCCGTTCCGCATGGTCACTGGGCCCCCAGGTGAAGTAGTCCTGAGCGCAACATACCGCTGTCGGGACCTCTGGCGCGTCCTTCTCTTGAGGTTTAACTCACATCCTGAAATAAGCCTCTGAGTCCTTCAGGACATGAACACGGCCTCAGGTCCTGCGGAGGCCGCTGAGGAGCAGCTCGGCCAGTTGTTCGTACGCCTCGGCGTCGGCGAGGCCGGTCGCCGCGGCGACCTGGCGGCGCTGGATGCGGACCATCACCGAGGAGATGACGTCGGCCGCGAAGGTCACGTGGACCTCGCGGAAGACACCGGCCCGGACGCCCTCCTCGATGAGCTGCTGGACCCGGCCGGCCGCCGCGCGCGTGTTGCGCTCGTACACCTCCGCCGCCGGCTCGAACGCCGCCACGTCGTCGAAGAACTGCGGCGAGACCGGCGCCAGCTCGGCCGACACCGCCCGGAGGTAGGCGGCGAGCCGCTCGGCGGGGTCGGTCGCGGCGGCCAGAACCGCCTCGACCCGGGCCGTCGCGCGCCGGAAGAAGTGCACGACCGCCGCCCGGACCAGCTGCTCCTTGCTGCCGGCCAGGCCGTACAGGGTCCGTTTCGAGCAGCGGAGGCGTGCGGCGAGATCGTCGAGCGTCAGCCGGGCGAAACCCTCGCCGACGAGGAGGGCGACGAGCTCCTCGAAGAGGGCGGAGCGGCGCGCCGCACCGCGGCCCGTCAGCTTCGGGGCGTCGGCGGCTGAGGTCTCGATCACCTGGCCAGTATTCCAGGCCGATGCTCCGTGGGGGTTACGGGGACTCGCGCCTGCGCTACTCTAAGCGGTACTGCAGTACCTGCCCCAGTACCACTTTGCGCGCCGCTGGAGTCGCCATGGATGTCGACCGCCTGCTTCCCACCCCCGAGGCAGCGGACCTCATCGCCCTCACCCGGGAGATCGCCGACAAGGAGCTCTCTCCGCTGGTGGACGAGCACGAGGCCGCCGAGAAGTACCCCGAAGGACTGTTCGCCACCCTCGGCGAGGCAGGACTGCTCGGACTGCCGTACCCGGAGGAGTACGGCGGCGGAGGCCAGCCGTACGAGGTCTACCTGCAGGTTCTAGAGGAGCTCGCCGCTCGCTGGGCGGCCGTCGCCGTCGCCACCAGCGTCCACACCCTCGCCTGCCACCCGCTCCACACCTTCGGCACCACCGAGCAGAAGGAGCGCTGGCTGCCCGAGATGCTGGAGGGCCGCACCCTCGGCGGCTACAGCCTCTCCGAGCCGCAGGCCGGCTCCGACGCGGCCGCCCTCGCCTGCAAGGCCGAGCGGCAGGACGACGGCAGCGGGTACCGGATCACCGGCACCAAGGCGTGGATCACCCACGGCGGCAGGGCCGACTTCTACGCGCTCTTCGCCCGGACCGCCCCCGGCAGCCACGGGATCTCCTGCTTCCTCGCCCCCGGCGCCACCGAGGGCCTCAGCTTCGGCGCCCCCGAGCGCAAGATGGGCCTCCAGGCCGTCCCGACCACCTCCGCCTACTGGGACGGCGCGCTCCTCGACGCCGACCGGCTCGTCGGGGACGAGGGCCAGGGCCTCCAGATCGCCTTCAGCGCCCTCGACAGCGGCCGCCTCGGCATCGCCGCCTGCGCCACGGGCCTCGCCCAGGCCGCCCTCGACGCGGCCGTGGGGTACGCCAACGAGCGCACGACCTTCGGACGCCGGATCATCGACCACCAGGGTCTCGGCTTCCTCCTGGCCGACATGGCCGCCGCAGTCGACGCCGCCCGCGCCACCTACCTGGACGCGGCCCGCCGCCGCGACCTCGGCCGGCCCTTCAGCCGCCAGGCCAGCGCGGCCAAGCTCATCGCCACCGACACGGCCATGAAGGTCACGACGGACGCCGTCCAGGTCCTCGGCGGCTACGGCTACACGCGCGACTTCCCGGTCGAGCGCTACATGCGCGAAGCCAAGATCACCCAGATCTTCGAGGGCACCAACCAGATCCAGCGCCTGGTGATCAGCCGGGGGCTCGTCCAGCCGTGACGGCGCTCCGACGGCTCACCCCGGTCGCTCCGGGGTGGGACGCCAGACCCATGAGAACGAGCGGGATCACCACCCCGAACGTCCAGTCTTTCAGAACTGCCCCGCACGGCACAGGTGTTGGCGTCTCAGAAGGGTCGCTATCCCCGTGAGGCCGTGCCGGACGGCATGGTCGAGGGCCGTGTCGCCGTGCGGGTCCGGCAGTTCGGGGTCGGCGCCCGCCGCCAGGAGGAGAGCGACGACGTCCTGGTGCGCGCGGCCGCCCGTACCGAGGATCACGGCCTCCAGGAGGGCCGTCCAGCCCAGCCGGTTGACGTGGTCGACGTCGATGGCCGTCTCCGCGAGGACGGCCCGGACGTAGGCCACGTGCCCCCGCTCGGCCGCCGGGATCAGGGCCGTACCGCCGTAGCGGTCGGTGAGCCTCAGGTCCGGTCCTGCGGGCAGCAGGGTCCGCATCATGGCGACGCCGCCCGTGACGCCGGTGACCAGCCAGGGGCTGTCGCACCGGTCGTCCTGGGCGTTCGGGTCCGCGCCCGCGGCGAGGAGGATCCGGGCGGTGTCGACGTGGTCGTGCCGGGCCGCGTGCAGCAGCGGGGTACGGCGGCGGCGGTCCCGGGCCCCGACCCGGGCGCCCGCGGCGAGGGCCGCGCGGACGGCGACGGTGTCACCGTGCGCGGCGGCCGCCAGGAGGGTGTCGTCGAGCGCGTTCATGGTGGCCTTCCTCGTGCGGGCGCGGGCGCCGTACCGCGCCGCGGTTACTTGCCGAGGGCGGCGACGCCGGCCTGGGCGAACTTCTCGTCGAGGTCGCCCGAGGGGGCGCCCGCGACACCGATGCCCGCGATCGGCGCGCCCTTGGCGGTCACCGGGGCGCCGCCGGCGAGGAACAGGGTGCCGGGGATGTCCTTCAGGTTCGGGGCCTGGGCGAGGCGGCCGGCGAGGACGGAGGTCGGGGCGTTCCAGGAGACGGCGGTGTACGCCTTCTTCTCGGCCGACTCGTAGGACTGCGGGCCCGCACCGTCGCCGCGGAGGGTGACGATGGTGTTGCCGTTGCGGTCGACGACGGCCACGGAGACGCGCTGGTTCTCCTTCTCGGCGGCGTCCAGGGTCGCCTGCGCGGCCTTCGTCGCGGCCTCGATCGTCAGGTGCGTGGACCGCGTGGTGTTCTTGTTCTTGACGTCCGCCTTGGCGACCGCGGCGGCGGGGGCGGCCGCCGTGTTCTCGCCGGTCGCGCTCGCAGAGTAGGCACCGAAGCCACCGAGGGCGAGCGCGGCGACGATCGCACCACCGGTGACGACACGGGTGCGCGAGGTCTTCTTCACGTGCTTCATGGGGTCTGCTCCAGTGAACTCGGGGGACTGCGGGGGCCGTCGGTGCTCCGTGACCCGCTTCTCCTCCATCCTGGAGCCGTCTCCCGTCGCCCTCGGTCGTCGTCCCGGCTGCCTCCCGCGCCCGCAACGGAGGACCCCGGGGTCAACCGATCGGTTGACCCCCCTCGCCGTCCGGGTCCGCCTCGTGCCGTCGGACGGCGAGGTCCGTGAAGGCGCGCGTGGCCGCGCCGCGGTAGTCGGCCGCCCGGTGGAGGAGGGTGACGCCGCGGGTCGGCCCCGAGCCCTCCGCGCGGGCCGTCGCCGAGCTCCTCGCCCGGACGAGGACGCGGTGCGGCCGCTGCGGACGATCCCCACCCGGGGCTCCCTCGACGGCATCCCGACCTGACCGACCATCTACCGCTTCTCCGAGATGCTCCAGGTCTACGGGACCACGCTGAAGGCCCTCGTCCACGAGGAGTTCGGCGACGGCACCATCTCCGCGATCAACTTCAGGCCGGACGTGAGGAAGGCCGCCGACCCGGAGGGCGGGGAGCGCGCGGTCACCACGCTCGACGGCACGTACCTGCCGACCAAGCCGTTCCGACCCGTCGCGCCGCCGCGCCCCCGGACGGCCCTCCTGGTTCCGCTTCCGGGGGGCGGCCTGCGGTTCTATGGTGGGCGGCGCAGATCGCGCGGACCGCGCGGTCCTCCGCGGGCACGCGCCCGATCCGGCGGCCAACCCGGCGGCAGGGTCGCACCCGCACGACACGAACGAGGAGTTCCATGGACATCGCCGGCTCCGCCGCTCTCGTCACCGGTGCCGCTTCCGGTCTCGGCGCCGCCACCGCCGCGGCGCTCGCCGCCCGGGGTGCCACGGTCTACGGGCTCGACCTGGACAAGGCCGTGGCCGCCGCCGGGCAGCTGCCCGAGGGCGTCCGGCTGCTCGCCGCGGACGTCACCGACGAGCAGCAGGTCCGCGAGGCCCTCGCCGCGATCGACGCCGACGGCGCCGAGCTGCGGCTCGCCGTGAACTGCGCCGGTATCGCGCCCTCGGCCCGCATCCTGGGCCGCAAGGGGCCGCACGACCTCGATCTGTTCCGGGCCGTGGTCGACGTCAACCTGATCGGTACGTTCAACGTGATGCGGCTCGCCGCCGAGGCCATCGCCCGGCACGAGCCCGACGAGCACGGGCAGCGCGGTCTCGTCGTCAACACCGCCTCCATCGCCGCCTTCGAGGGCCAGATCGGCCAGATCGCCTACGCCGCGTCCAAGGCGGGCGTCGCCGGTATGACGGTCACCGCCGCCCGGGATCTGGCGCAGTTCGGCATCCGGGTCGTCACCGTCGCCCCCGGCATCGTCGACACCCCGATGATGGCCGGGTTCGGGGAGGACGTCAGGGCCGGTCTCGCCGCGAGCGTCACCTTCCCGCAGCGCCTCGCGCGCCCGGAGGAGTACGCCCGCCTGGTGACGATGGTCGCCGAGCACGACTACCTCAACGGCGAGACGATCCGGATGGACGGCGCGCTCCGGATGGCCGCCCGCTGAGCCCTGGCGCCACCGCCTCCGGGCCTCCGTACCCTCGCGACAGCACTCGGTGCCGGATCCATCCGGCACCTAGTGCCGCGCCGAGGCCCCACGGGTGTTAGGTTCGGGGCCATGGGAACAGCCGGATCAGCGTCGACGAACTCCACGAAGCCCGCGATGCGGGACTCCCTCATCGCCGCGGCCTTCCAGCTCTTTCTGGAGCGGGGCTACGAGCAGACCACGGTCGACGACATCGTCACCCTCGCGGGCGTCGGCCGGCGGTCCTTCTTCCGGTACTTCCCGTCGAAGGAGGACGTGGTCTTCCCCGACCACGAGCAGTGCCTGGCCGACATGACCCGCTTCCTCGCGGCGAGCGCCGACTCCGACGACCCCATGGTCCGGGTCTGCGGCGCCGCCCGCCTCGTCATGCGGATGTACGCCGAGAACCCGACGTTCTCCGTGCAGCGCTACCGGCTCACCCGCGAGGTGAGCGGGCTGCGTACGTACGAGCTCTCGGTGGTCTGGCGTTACGAGAAGACCCTCGGCGACTATCTGCGCACCCGCTGGGCCGACCGCAGGGACGGCACCCTGCGCGCCAACGTGGCCGCGGCGGCCGTGGTCGCCGCCCACAACCACGCCTTGCGGCACTGGCTCCGGTCGGGAGGCGAGGGCGACCCGCTGGCGGAGGTGGACAGCGCCCTGGAGTTCGTCCGCGGCACCTGGAGCCCCGACGCGGTCGTGGCCGCGCCGGCCGAGGAGGCCGAGGACGTCGTCGTGGTGATCACCAAGCGGTCCACCCCCATGTGGCGCGTGGTGCGCGAGGTGGAATCGAGCCTCGGCGAGAGCTGAGATCCGCCCCAGGGGTTCGCGGTATCTCGAATTGAGGGAACTCAGGTCTTTATTTGATGGCACTCAGTGCCATATCTTTGCTCCATGCACGGTCGAGCCGCCGAGTGCAAGGAGAAGGCATCGTGTTCCACATGGGACTGAGGAGCGGGACAGCCGTCCAGGCCGCCGAGGAGGCGGGCCCCGACGCCGAGCTCTACTTCCAGCGCTGCCGCTGGTGCCACACCACGACGTTCCAGCGACTGCTCTGTCCGACCTGCGGGTCGACCGATCTCAACCCCGAACTCAGCGAGGGCGAGGGCGTGATTTCCGTACGGCGCGGGGTCGCCGCGGCCGACGCCGACCTCTGGCCGGTGTACATGACGGAGGGCTTCACCGTCCGCTGCCGGGTCGACGGGCCGCTGCACGCGGTACGCCCCGGCGTCCGGGTCAAGGTCTCCTCGGGGGTCGGCGTGACCGGTCGCAGGCCGGTCGTCCGGCTCTGCGAGGAGGTCCCCCTCGACGGGTGGATCTGATCCGCCGGACCCGATGCGGGAGAAACGGAAAGGGGCGGGTGGTGGCACAGAGTGCCATCACCCGCCCCTTTCGCGTCATCCGGAGCGGACGGGTCAGCGGGCGCCGATCTCGTCCGTCAGCTGCGGCAGCACCTCGAAGAGGTCGCCGACCACGCCGTAGTCCACCAGGTCGAAGATCGGGGCCTCGGGGTCCTTGTTGACCGCGACGATCGTCTTGGACGTCTGCATGCCGGCCCGGTGCTGGATCGCGCCGGAGATGCCCGCCGCGACGTACAGCTGCGGCGAGACCTGCTTGCCGGTCTGGCCGACCTGGTTGGAGTGCGGGTACCAGCCGGCGTCCACGGCGGCGCGGGAGGCGCCGACGGCCGCGCCGAGCGAGTCGGCCAGCTTCTCGACGACCGCGAAGCCCTCGGCCGCGCCGACACCGCGGCCGCCCGAGACCACGATCGCGGACTCGGTCAGCTCCGGGCGGCCGGTGGAGACGCGCGGGGTGCGCGCGACGACCTTGGCGGCGTTGCCGGTGAAGGAGACGGTGACGTTCTCCACCGTTCCGGCGGCCGAAGAGGCCTCCGGGGCGGCGGAGTTCGGCTTGACGGTGATGACCGGCACGCCGTGCGTGACCGTCGAACGCACCTGGTACGAGGCGGCGAAGACGGACTGCGTGGCGACCGGGCCGTTCTCGCCGGCCTCCAGCTCCACGGCGTCGGTGATCAGACCGGAGCCGAGGCGGAGCGCGACACGGGCCGCGATCTCCTTGCCCTCGCCGGAGGAGGTCACCAGGACGGCGGCCGCCCCCTTCTCCTGGGCGAGCTGGGTGAGCGCGTCGACCTTCGGCACGACGAGCTGCTCGGTGAACTCGGCGCCGTCCGCGACGTACACGGTCGCCGCGCCGTACTCGCCGGCGGTGGCGGCGATCGAGGCCGCGGCCTCGCCGGCGCCGAGCACGACCGCCGAGGGCTCGCCGATGCGGCGGGCCAGGGTCAGCAGTTCGAGGGCCGGCTTGCGGACCGCACCGTCGGCGTGGTCCACGAGAACCAGGATCTCAGCCATGATTCGTTGCTCCTGTGGGGTGTCAGGCTGACGGTTGGTCAGATGAACTTCTGGGTGGCGAGGAAGGCGGCGAGCTGCTTGCCGCCGTCGCCCTCGTCCGTGACGATCGTGCCCTTCGTACGGGCCGGGCGCGCGGCCACGGCGTCGACCAGGGTCCACGCACCGGCGAGGCCCACCTCGTCGGCGTCGATGTCCAGGTCGTCCAGGTCGAGCTCCTGGACCGGCTTCTTCTTGGCGGCCATGATCCCCTTGAAGGAGGGGTAACGGGCCTCGCCGGACTGGTCGGTGACCGAGACGATCGCCGGCAGCGGGGCCTCCAGGAGCTCGGTGGCGGCGTCGCCGTCACGGCGGCCCTTCACGAGGCCGTCCTCGACGGAGAGCTCCGACAGCAGGGTGACCTGCGGCAGGCTCAGCCGCTCGGCGAGCAGCGCGGGCAGCACGCCCATGGTGCCGTCGGTCGAGGCCATGCCGCAGACGACCAGGTCGAAGCCGGTCTTCTCCAGGGCCTTGGCGAGGATCGCCGAGGTGGCGATGACGTCGGAGCCGTGGATGTCCTCGTCGTTGACGTGGACGGCCTTGTCGGCGCCCATCGACAGCGCCTTGCGCAGCGCGTCCTTGGCGTCGTCCGGGCCGACCGTGACGACGGTGACCTCGGCGTCGTCGGACTCCTCGGAGATCCGCAGCGCCTGCTCGACGGCGTACTCGTCGAGCTCCGACAGCAGGCCGTCGACCTCGTCGCGGTCGACCGTCAGGTCGTCGGCGAAACCACGGTCGCCGGTCGCGTCGGGTACGTACTTCACACAGACAGCGATCCTCAGGGTCACGGCCTGGCTCCTTTCAAGTGACAGACGATTAGGGGAGGTTGCGGGCCATGACGATGCGCTGGACCTGGTTGGTGCCTTCGTAGATCTGGGTGATCTTGGCGTCGCGCATC
>NZ_LIPQ01000118.1 GCF_001418135.1 Streptomyces aureus | reverse complement strand
CCCCACAGCGATTGCGGCCCCTCCGGGCCGGTGAAACGATGAGGGGGACGGGCCGTCCGGCCCGATCAGTCACGTCCCGGCGCCGGAGCGACCGGCGCTGCGCCAAGAGCGCCGGGCAGGTGCGGTATGCCGCTCACCGAAACCGAGTGGGGACTCGTCGCCAGCTGGGTGCGGGATCACCTCCTCGACACCCCCGACCCACGCGAAAAGCTGCTGCGCTCCGGCCTCCCGGCCGATTTCGTCGACGACCTGCCGCTCACCCCGGAGGCCGACCGGAACGCCCTGCTCGTGGTCTCGGCCGCCCGCCGGGACATCGCCCACCAGCGCCGGCTGCTCACCGTCCTCACCAACCTCGAAGCGCTGGCCGCCATCGACGCCCCGCACGCCTTCGAACAGGGCGCCGAGGCCCGGAACCTCCTCACCCGGCTGCGGGAGGACGAGAGCCTGCGGCGCTCCCCGCAAGACCCCTTCCACAGCCACCTCCTGAAGCACGGAACGGCGGTCTTCCTGGACCGGTCCGAGCTGCGGGAGAAGCTGCGGGGCTTCCTCGCCGATCCGGAGCAGACGGTGCTGATCGTCGACGGTCCCCCGGACAGCGGCCGCTCCTACACGTACGAGTTCATCCGTCATCTCGGCCAGCACGAGGACTTCCGTCCGGTACGGGTGACCCTGTCCCGCACGTCGACGGCAGCAGGTCTGATGGAGCGGCTGGCGGCCTTCGTCGCGGGGCCGGAGGCCGAGGCATTTCCGTTGAACCCCACACGGTTGAACGATCCACTGCCTTGCTTCGAGGACGCGGCGCACCGGATCGTCGCCCGCGCCAGCGCCGCCGAGGGCCGCTTCTGGCTGGTCCTCGACGACTGCGACCGGCTCGACCCGCACTCGGACGTGTGGGACGCCATCGGCGTCCTGGCACGGGCGATCTACGAGCACACCCCGGTGCGCGCCGACAACGTGCCCCGTCTGGTGCTGCTGGGCTACGCCACGACGATGCGCCAACTCCCTTACGAGATCCGCAAGAACGAGTGCAGGGACACCACGCGCCTCGCCGACGAGGGCGATCTCCTCGCCTTCTTCCAGGAGTTCTTCACCGACACGGCCGCCCCGGGGCAGGAGGACACCGTCCAGGCACTGACGGAAACGGCCGTGGCCGAGGTGCTGCGCGCCGTGGACGCCCCTTCGAACGGTGACAGTTACATGCGCCGGCTGTGCACGGCCGTGGAGGACGTCGTACGACTCCACCGGACACTGCCACCGACGACGCCACGGTCCGACGGGGCCGCCCACGTCCTGCGCGACGCCCTGCGCGCGAGCCTGCCCGCTCCCGCCGCTACCCTGGACGATCCGCGCCGCTCCTACCGCGAAGCCGCCTGTCTCCTCCAGGAGTTCGACCCCGCGCTGCTCCGTCTCCCCGGCGAGGAGCGGTCCACCGGGCGGGCCGTCCTGGAACTCGTCGACGACTCCACCGCGCTGCCCTCCCCCGGGGCCACGGTCTGGACCCTCAAGCCCGAGGTCCGTGAGGCGGCCCTCACGGGCCTCGCGGGCCCCGGAGCCGCCCTGGACGCCCTGCGGACCAATATCGGCCTGCGGCCCGAGGGCCCCGGCCCGGAGCGCACCGCCCTGGCCCTCCTCACCGGCACCGAAGCGGTCCTGCCGCCCACAGACCCACAGCCCCGGGCCCAGGCCCTGGCGCACCACGACGACGTCGAGGAGCTGTCCCACATCCTTCAGGCCGTGCTCTGGCTGAGCCGGGTGCCCGGCGTGACCGGACTGCCCCCCGTCGACGAGGTCCAGCACCGGATCGAGACGGCCCGGCTGCTCCAGCCGATGCACCGGCTGATCCGGGGCACCTTCCACGGCCGCACCGCCGAACTCGACGCCCTGCACGCCTACATCGCCCTGCCCGAGGAGCCGGCCGAGCCCCCGGTGCTCCTCCACGGCATCGGCGGCATCGGCAAGAGCACCCTGCTCGCCAAGTTCCTCGTCGATGCCCTGGCCGCCTCGCCCACCGGATTGCCCTTCGCCTACATCGACTTCGCGCGTCCCACCCTCTCCGTCCACGAACCAGCCACCGTGATCGCGGAGATGGCCCGGCAGCTGGGCGTCCAGCATCCCGCCCTGCACGCCGACTTCGAGAAGCTCGCCGACGAATGCGAGCAGACGGCGGCGGCGCATCGCGGGGAACGCAACGAGCTCGACGAACTCCATCAACTGGCCGGTACTCGGGCCACTCTCGCCCGTGACTACTCGGCCGACTTCCACGCCCGCGCCAGCGCCCGGGAGCAGGAACTGGCGCGCCGGATCGCGTCCCTGGTCGCGGAGGCCGTCCGGCCGACGTCCGAAGGGACGCCGCCGCCGTTCGTCGTCGTGCTCGACTCGGCCGAGGAGGCCCAGTACCGGGGCTCCCCTCTCATCTCCCGGATGTGGGCCATCTGGGCGGCGCTGCGGGCGGAGTACTCCCGCCTCCGGTTCATCGTCTCCGGGCGTGCGCCGTTCGACCATCCGGCCCGGGTCCTCACCCCGCGCACCATGGAGCTCGCCGAGCTGGACCACCAGGCCTCCGTGGACCTCCTCATGTCCTCCGGAGTCGCCGACGAGGCGCTCGCCGAGGACCTCGCGGAGCGGATCGGCGGCCATCCGCTGAGCCTCAAGCTGGCGGCACGTACGGCGGTCACCGTGGGCAACGACTCCCCCGCGATCGGCGGGCTCCTGCGCGGACTCCCCTCCCGGCGCCGCTACTTCGACCGTCAGGTCGACCAGATGCTCATCCAGGGCACGCTGTACGACCGCATCCTCAAGCACATCGCGGAGGACGACGTCCGGGCCCTCGTCCAGGCGGGACTCGCACTCCGCTTCATCACCCCCGACCTCGTCCGGGAGGTCCTCGCCGGTCCGGCGGGACTGGATGTGGAGACCGCCGCGGAGGCCCGGCGGCTCTACGGGCTGCTCACCTCGCGCGTCGACCTGATGGAGTCGGCCGGTCCCGATGCCATCCGGCACCGGGCCGATCTACGGGCCATCATGCTGCGCCTCTCGGACAGTGCGCGGACCGATCTGATGCGGGCCGTGGACCGCAGCGCCGTCGCGTACTACGCGGTCCGCGAGGGGGCCAGGAACCGCGCCGAGGAGATCTACCACCGGCTCCGGCTCGGAGAGAACCCCCGTACGGTGGAGGAACGCTGGGATCCGGGCGTCGCCGTCTACCTGGGCGGTTCGACCCACCTGGAGATGCCGCACCGCTCGGCCGCCTTCCTCCTCGGCAGGATCGGCGGCCACGTGCCCGACCAGATCATGACCGACGCCGACCAGGAGGACTGGGAGCGGATCGCCGCGCGCGAGGTCGAGGACCTGCTCACCCAGGGGTACGTGGAGGCCGCGGCACAGCGGCTCGCCGAGCGGCGCCCCTGGACGCCGTGCAGCCGGCTGCACGCGCTGCTCGCCGAGACCCTCGCCCGCTCCGGGCGGACGGCCGAGGCGCGCGCGGGCGCCGAGCGGGACGCGGACCGGGCCGAGGAGGCGGGCTGCGCGGAGACCCAGCTCGAACTGCTCCAGCTGTCGGCACGGCTCGCGCAGGACACGGGCGACTTCGCGGACGCGGACCGGGACCTCCAGGAGGCCGAGGAGATCGCGGCGGGTCTGGGGCTGCGATTCGAGTCCCTGGGCATCCTCGTCGCCCGGTCGCGGCTCGCCGACCTCGCCGACCTCTCGGACGTCGACGCGGTCCCGGCGCGGGAGCGGCTCGCCCGGACGCTGCGCGGGATGCCCGACGCCGACCTGGCCCGGCAGCCGTCGCTGGCCCGAACGGCGGCGGCCACGGCCTGCCCGGAGGACCCCCGGCTCCTGGAGCACACTCTCCGGCTGGTGGGGCTTCCGGCGGACGAGGAGGCGGTGGTCACCGAGCTCGCCCGCTGGATCGACACCACCCTCGCCGACGAGCCAGGACTCCGGTGGCCGCTGACCCGCATCCTGGAGACGGCGGCCGGAAGGGCCGCCGTGTACCCGGACGACACGACACACCTGGACCGCGAGCGGATCGAGTGGGACCTGAGGGAGGCACGGCGGCGCGGCACCCTGGACAGTGTCGCCCGGCAGGCGCTCACGCTCCGCGACGACAGCGGGGCCCTGTTGCTCGGGGTCGCCTCCGCGATGGACGCGGGCCCGCATGTGCGCGGGACGGCGCCGGAGGATGCGGCCGGAGGCGTGCCGGACGGAGGTTCCGCGGGCGACCCCGCCCCCACCGGAACACCGTCGGAGCCCTGGGCGGGCGCGCGACCTCGTCATGGCGGTACGGGTCTGTGGACGCGCCCGCCGCCGACCGCCGCCGGAGCCGCGCTCCGCAAGGAGCCGTTCCTTCGTCAGCAGGAACTCGTCCGGGTCCGCAACGCCGCCATGGAGGCCGGGCTCGCGGACCGGGCCGTCCGCCTCGCCCTCCTCAAGGGCATCCCCGGCTACTTCACGGCCACGCTCGAACCGCTGGACGACCCACGGGAACAGATCCACGCCGACCTGAACGCGATGAACCAGGTCGAGCGGCTCATCGACGGTCTGGTGCCGCTGGAGATCTGGCTGCACAACGCCATCGAGCAGACCCGTGAACCGGGACCGCGAGCCGTCCTCCAGGGCGCCCTCGACACCGTCGCCCGCGCGATCACCGGCGAGGCGGAGCTGCCGGCGGAGATGATGCCCGGGGAGATGAAGGAGGAGATCGTCCTCCAGGACGACACCGTGCCGTACGAGTTCCTGCACGGCGGGATCCGGGCCGGCGCCTCCGTCGCGCTCCTGCGCATCCCCCCGTACGAGTCGGGCGCACCGCTGCTGCCGTCCTATCCGCACGGCGGCACGGGCTGGATGATCGCCCCCGATCTCCTCATCACCAACCACCATGTGGTGATGGCCCGTTCGGCCGAGCAGCCGGGCGTCCGTCCGTATGTCAGCGACGAGGACCTGCGCCTCCAGGCGCTCATGTCCCGCTCCCGCTTCGACTTCGTCGAGAACGCGGCGGCCGCCCCGGAGGCCACGGTCGGTGAACTCGCCGCCTGGGACGCGGGCCTGGACTACGCCATCGTCCGGCTCTCTCCCGACCAGGCGAGCCGCCCCACGCTCCGGGTCGCCACCCGGCCGCTGCTCGTCCGCGAGCGGCAGCGCGTCCCCGTCAACATCATCCAGCATCCCGGCGGGCTGCCGAAGCGGGTCGCGCTGCGCAACAACCTGGTCTACCGGGCCGACGAGCACGACATCCTGTACTTCACCGACACCCGCGGCGGCTCGTCGGGATCCCCCGTCTGCCTCGACGACTGGACGGTGGTGGGCCTGCACCGGGGGACGCGGAAGGTGGACGAGGTCGAGTTCCAGGGCGCCAGGACACGGTTCGTGAACGTCGGCACCCAGATGAGCGGAATCCTCTCCCATCTCCAGGAGTTCACACCGGAGTTGTATGAGGAGATCATGGCGGCCCAGTCGGGCCGGCCGGCTCCGTCGCGCACGGCGAACGCCACGAGCGCCACGAACGGGACGGGCAGGACGAACGGCAACGGGAACCCGAGGTGAGTGAACATGCCGAACGGATCACGGCGTGTGTCGCCGGTCGCGACCGCCACCGAGCGGATCTTCGGGGATCTGCAAGAGGTCGCCGCGCGGGTGCGCGGCCAACTGGAGGCGGAGATCACCGAGTCCGCCTACGAGCTCCCCGCCGACGCGGCGCCGGCCTCCGAGATCTCCCGCTTCGCCCGTGAGGAACGGGCGCGCGTCCTGGAGGCCGGGGTCAGCGGCCTGGAGAAGCTGGCCACGCACCGGGAGGACGAGCTCGACGGCGACGAGTCCTTCGGTGTGGAGGCGATCGTGCTCATGGAGGGACGCCCGGCGATCCTCGTGCAGCGCCAGGACTTCGCCCCGCAGCACGACGAGTGGGCGGTCCTCGACGGACAGCGGCCCGCGATCCGTGAGTCCCTGGTCCGGGTCGGCCGGGTGGAGGTGTCCGGCCATCCGCGCCTGGACTGGATCGGGACGGCGTTCGTCGTCGGGCCGCGCGCGGTGATGACGAACCGTCATGTCGCGGTGGAGTTCGCCCGGTCGGCGAACGGCGACGGCCGGTGGACCTTCGACTACGGGATGTCGGCCCGGGTCGACCCGGCGGAGGAGCTGCCGCTCGCGGGTGCGCCGCCCGGCGCCTCGGCGCAGTACGAGATCACGGAGATCATCGGCATCCACCCGGACGTCGACATGGCGCTGCTGCGGATAGAGCCGTCGGCGGACGGCTCCCTGCCCACCCCGCTCGCGGTCGCGGCGGACGCCCCGGCGAGCGTCCCGGGCCGCCGGGTGTACGTGGTCGGCTACCCGGCCTGGGACGGCCGGCGCAACGAGCCGGAGTCGATGCGCCGGATCTTCATGGACGTCTACAACGTGAAGCGGCTCCAGCCGGGTGCGGCCACGGAGTTCACCCCGGGCGGCCTGGTCCTGAAGCACGACTGCTCGACCCTCGGCGGCAACAGCGGGTCCCCGGTCTTCGACCTCGACGACCACCGCGTCCTCGGCCTCCACTTCGGCGGCCGCTACGGCACGGGCAACTTCGCGGTCCCTCTGTGGGAGCTGGTGGACGACCCGCTGCTGGCCGCGGCGGAGGTCAACTGGGTCTAGACCCCGTCGCCAAACTCCCGCCGGGCGACGACGGGAGTGTGACGACAAGGCCAGGAGGTCCGCGTGTCGATCGGGCCGGGGACCGATCCGGGCGCTCAGCCGAACCAGACCACCAGCCGGACGTTCTCGTCGCCGTACTCGGCCGCGAGGCCCCGCATCGACGCCCACACCGGGGCCCAGTCCCCGTCCGACGGAACGATCATCCCGGGCGTGAGGACCACCGGACGGTAGACGGCGCCGTTCAGCCGGACCTCGCCGCCCGGTGGCCATTCGCTGGGGAACAGTTCCTCGCCGAAGAGCTCCGTCGCCGCGGCGTCCACCTCGACCGGCGTCCAGAGCACTGCGCGCAGGACGAGTTCGCCGTCCGGCCCCGGCCGCCACTCCCCCACCCGGTTTCCGTCGGGGGCGTCGCAGACCGGCGCGTCCCAGTCGACCGCCGCGATCTCGGCCCAGGTCGCGTAGGAGTGGCTGTGGTTCAGTTCGTCACACTGCTTCGGCACCTCGTCGCAGGAGTCCTCCGGCCATCCCCGCGCGTCGAACAGCGGCCGGTCCACGCCGAGGCCGCCGCCGTAGCCGAACAGGCACTCGCGCGCGTCCCGCTGCTTCCCGAGGTCGAAGTCGAACAGATCCACCTCCATCTCCCAGGCCGCGCCGGCCGTTCGCGCCTCGATCACTCCGTCGATGAACGTCCCCATGGAAGCCGCCTGCCCTGTCGGGGCGTCGACAGTTCCTAGGACCCGAGCCCGGTGACCGCGACGGCGAACACGCCCCGGACGGCGGTTCCGTCGGGGAGTCGCCACTCGGCGGTGACTCCGCGGCCGTCACCCGGGGCCAGGTCCGTGCCGGCGTCGAGGACCCGCCGTACGCGCAGGGTCAGCGGGGGCGCGTCGGCGGTCCGCACCACCACGTCCGTGTGGTCCGGGCCGTCCGTGGCCCGTACGAGCTCCGCCTCGGCCGCGCCCGCCGTGCCGTCCACCGTCACCGGCGAGACGGAGACGGTGAGGTCCGGCACGCCGGTCTGGGACTGGGCCTGCGCCTGGGCGCGGCCGGTGAGGAGCGCGTACAACTGGGCGGCGAGCACCGGGTCGTGGGCACCGTCGTAGATCCAGCGCTTGCCGAGGACGCCGTGCTCGGACGTGCCGACGAGGGCGTGCTCGGCACCGTCCAGCGGCTCTCCGCGGTACGTCAGGGGGACGAGGTACGTGGTGGCCCCGTCGCCCTCGCCGTCGGTCACCGCCATGAACTCGATGCCGACCTCGCCCGCCGGGTCGTCGAGCCGGAAGCCGCCGACCCGCGCCGGTCGCGCCTCCGTGCCCGTGTGCCACGCGCGGGTGGGGAGCCATTCGGCGAGCAGTTCCAGCTTGGTCGGCTGCATGGTGGTCTCGTGGATGACGGCCATCGTGCGGGTCTCCCTCTCGTTCGCGAGTCCGGTCCACCTCCTCCGTGGCCCGGGCATCGGCAACGTAACAGACATGCCGCGGAGCCACGTTGCGAGGCGGGGCGCCCCGGCCTGGCCCGGGAGCGGAGTGTGGTCCCCCGCCGGCAGGAGGCCCGCCGTGAGGTGCTCACGCACATGCCGCGGGCGCCTCTGCGCGGGAATGACGGCTATGGGACTCTTCGCCGCCCCGCTGGGGCGCGGGTACCGCCCTCGCCGCCGAACCAACCGCCCCGGGCCCCTAGCGGCACCCCGCTGCACGAGTTCGTCCAGAAGAACGTGCTGGACCCGGCGGGCCTGGACCACACCATCTTCCCGACCGACGCCGCGATCCCGGACCCGCACGCGCACGCGCACGGCCACACCATCCCCGGACCACGTCTTCGACACCCCGGTCACCGCGGCGGCCCCGAGCAGCCCGAGCCCGAGCGGGAACCGACCCGGACACCCGGCGGTCTCCCCTGCGACGACGGCCGACGACCTGACTGATAATGTCAGAAATGCCACTTTTGACCTGCGACACGTCGCCGTGCCGCCGCACCACGGGAGCAGGAATGACCGGTGGACCCGAGCCCATGAGCGCCGTCGCCCGCGAGGCACTGGAGCGGGAGCTCGACGACCTCCGCACCGAACGCGAGGCCGTCGCCGTCACCCTCAAGGGCGGAGGCGGCGACCAGACGGGCGACCGGGCCGATCAGGCCGACGAGCTGGAGCGCGCCACGGAACTCGACCGGCTCGACCGCCGTATCGACGACATCGACGGACGGCTGCGCGAGGCGGACGCGGCGGGCGCGCCGCGTACCGACGCGGTCGGCGTGGGCAGCACCGTGACCGTGCGGTTCGAGGACGGCACGGAGTCGACCGTCCAGATCGGTGAGGTCGCCGCCGTGCTCGACCGGACGATGGTCACCGCCGACAGCCCCCTCGGCGGCGCGCTGCTCGGCCACCGCGCGGGCGACACCGTCACGTACGCGACACCCGAAGGGCAGGCCACCGCGGTCGTGCTGTCCATCGGCGACTAGCCGGCCGATCGCCCTGCCACGAGGCCCGCGCCCCGAGGTGGCGCAGCACCGACGCCGCCGCTCCCGCGCCGCACATGCCGTGGGCGCCGGGGCCGGGCGGGGTGGCGGCCGAGCAGAGGAACACGCCGGGCAGTCCGGTGACGTACGGGTCGATCGCGGGGCGTGCGCCCAAAAGGAGTTGGGAGACGGTCTTGGCTCCGGTGAGGATGTCTCCGCCCGCGAAGTTGGGGTTGGCGGCGGCGAAGTCGGCGGGGCGGGTGATGTGTTGTCCCACGATGCGTTCTCGGACGCCGGGCGCGAAGCGTTCGAGCTGCCGCAGGATCGACTCCGTCGCGTCCCCCTCGTAGCCGTACGGGACATGGGCGTACGTCCAGACGGGGTGGACGTCGCCGACGGACCGGGAGGGGTCGGCGAGGTACTGCTGTCCGACGAGCACGAAGGGCCGCCCGGGCATCCGACCCTCCGTCACCTCCCTTTCAGTGAAGGCCACTTCGGCGAGCGGACCGCCGAGATGCACGGTGCCGGCGCGCCGGGCCCGTTCGTCCGTCCAGGGCACCCCGCCCTCGACGGCGAGGTCGACCTTGAAGGCGCCGGGGCCGCGCCGGAAGCGCCGGTACGCGGCGGACACCCGGGCCGGCAGCCGGTCGCCGTAGAGGCGCGCCACCTGGCCCGGGTCCAGGTCGAGGAGGGTCACGTCGGCGGGCGGGAGCTGCCGGCGGTCGGTGATCCGTACGCCGGTGTGGATCACGCCGCCGTGCTCGGCGAGTACGGCGGCCATGCCGCGCGTGATGGCGTGCGATCCGCCCTCGGCGACGGCCCATCCCGCGGCGTGACCCGCGGTGAGGATGCCGAGCCCGATGGCCGAGCTGAACGGGTCGGAGAGCGGGCGGAAGGAGTGCGCGGCCACCCCGGCCCACAGCGCCCGCGCCTGCGGCGTGCGGAAGAGCCGCGCGAGGGCCGAGGCGGGCAGCACGGTCGGCAGACCGAAGCGGGCGAGCGGCAGCGGATGCGCCGGGATCCGGAGCAGCGGGCCCATGACGTCGTCGGCGAGCGCGTCCCACCGTCGTACGGAGGGCTCCACCAGGGCCCGGTAGCGGGCGCCGTCGACGCCGAGCCCGGCGGCGGTCTCCGCCACGGACCGGCGCAGGACACCGGCCGTTCCGTCGTCGAGGGGGTGGACGCAGTCGATCTCGGCCTGCCGCCAGCGCAGCCCGTGGCGCTCCAGGCCGAGCGAGCGGAGGGCGGGCGAGGTGACGGCCATCGGGTGGATGGCGGAGCAGTGGTCGTGCAGCAGACCGGGCAGGATCGCCTCGAAGCTGCGGGTGCCGCCGCCGATCTCCTCGGCGGCCTCCAGGACGGTGACCTCCAGGCCCTCGCGCGCGAGCAGGGCGGCGGCGGCGAGCCCGTTGGGCCCGGCGCCGACGACGACGGCCGTGGTCATGACGTGGTCTCCCGGGGCGGAGTCTCCGTGCGGGTCTGCCTCAGCCCGTGACGATGCCCGTGACGAGGTTGATGGTGGTGGCAAGGATACTCGCGCCGAAGACGTACGACAGCAGGCAGTGACGGAGCGCGATCGCGCGGATCGTCGTGCTGGAGACATCGGTGTCGGAGACCTGGTAGGTCATGCCGAGGTTGTAGCTGAAGTACAGGAAGTCGCTGTAGCGGGGCGGTTCACGGGAGTTGAAGTCGATCCCGCCACCGGGCTTCAGGTAGTAGATGTACGCGTACCGGGTGGCGTACATCAGGTGCAGCGCCGCCCACGCCATGAACACCCCGGCGAGCGCGGTCGCCGCGGCGGCGTGGCTCAGGTCCGACCTGCCGACGAGGAGCAGGACGACGATGCCGACGAGTCCGCCCACCGCCGTCCCGACGACGGCCAGCTCCTCGACGACGGGCCGGAACTCCTCGCGGCGTACGTTGCGATGGGTGGTGGTGGCGTCCATCGGCCACAGCGTCACCCACCCGGCGACGACGAAGACCGTCTCCCCGACCGCGATCGCGGAGAGGACGCCCAGCGGCGCGTGGGTGGTGGCGCCGACGACGGCGCCGACCGCCGCCGCGACCAGCGCCGAGACGGCGAGCCGGGGCACGGCGGAGAGCAGCAGCGGACTCTTCATGGCGTCGGGCCTCCCGGCTCTCGGGCCTCCGGAACCTCAGGCGCCCGGTGCGTCCAGGACGACCACGGCCTCGTCGGTGTAGGTACGGAAGGTCAGCGTCTCCTGGAAGTACAGCTGCACGCTGTTCGTGTCGTGGCCCGTGTAGCCGATCGCCAGGTCCTGGCCGAGGATCAGCTCGAAGTCGCCGCCCCGGGTGGACAGGACGAAGCCGCCGCGGAGGGCCGGCGCCCAGATCGGCGAGCCGTCGAGCATGCGGCCGAGGTGGGCCGCGATCGGGTAGCCGTGGTCGGAGGTCTCGCTGACCGCCCGGTACTCGTCGGCGCCGAGGAGCAGCGCGTAGGGGCCGTCGACGCCGGCGAGGCGCAGCGCGGTCAGGGCCCGGCTGACGGCGTCGGGGTAGTCGCGCGGCTCGGTGGGGAGCTGGACGACCGGGTTGGAGGACCGGGTGCGCAGACCTTCGACGCCGGCCGCCCCGTACCCTTCGAAGATGGTGCGGTCCTCGACGAACGCCATGGCGCGCGCCGCGTCCTTGACGGGCTGCCAGTCGGAGTCCTTCGAGCCGCGCTCGACGTCGTCGACGGCGGCCCGGTCGACGGTGAAGGGCACCCTGAGTTCGAACAGGGGCTTCGCCTCGCGCAGCCGCGCGGTGACGCCGGGAGCGGGGGAGCCCATGTCGCTCAGATGCCCCGTGCCGACGGCGGCGAGGTTCGGACCTCCGGGGTCGGGGACGTCGACGACGCGCCGGCCCGCGACGTTGCGGCGGAACGTGCGGCGTGCCTCCTCCTCGATCTCGGCCCAGGCCGCCGGGGTGATCGGGGCGAGTTCGCGGTGCAGGTTGTTCGTGTCGGGGCCGTGGTACGGGTCGCTCGTGGGGCCGGGGGTCGTGGCTTCGGGGGTCGTCATGGGGAGTCAGGCTCCTTTCAGGCCGCCGATGCCCAGGGAGTCTCCCTGGCGGACGGCGGCGTCC
>NZ_LIPQ01000117.1 GCF_001418135.1 Streptomyces aureus | reverse complement strand
GCCAGGGCCCAGGCGCTGGCGCACGCGCCGCACCTGGTCGCCCTGGGCAACCTCGCGGCGGACCGTCAGGCGGAGCTGTTCGGGAGACGGGGGGCGGGGTTCAGGACGAGGTAGCCGACGGGGTGGCGGTGGAGGCGGTGGCCCCCGGCACCTCGCCCTCGACGAAGGCGACGCAGTCCTTCACCCGGCCGACGGTCCCGGGGTGGGCCATCCCCACCTCGAAGGTCTTCGTCCCCCTGCGCTCGACCGTGATCGTCGTCTCGGCCTCGTCCACCTTCTTGTAGCCCGCGTCCCTGAACTCCACGCGGACCCGGAACGTCTTCTCCTCCCACGCGTCCGAGGTGATCCTCAGCGTGGTCGTGGTGTCCGCCTTGCGGGCCGGCTTGCCCTTGCGCTTCTTCTGCGCGGGCTCCACGCAGTCGACGGTGGTGACGTGGACGGCCGCGGTCGGCGAGGTCGTCGGCGTCGGGTCGTACGTGTACTCGTCGGCGGCGCTGTTGCCGCCCGAGCCGCTGTAGTCGTCGTTGCTCTTCTCGTCGCTGGAGCAGCCGCCGCCGGAGTCGTCGTCGGAGCCGCGGCTCTTGCTCTTGCCGCTCTTGCCGCTGCCGCCACCACTGCTGCTGCCGTGGCCGGTGTGGAAGCCGGTCAGCGCCAGCACCACCACCGTGAGCGTCGCCGCGAGCTTCAGGCGTGTGCGTACCATCGCCGCTCCCCCGTCTCCCTGTCGTGTTCGCGCCACTTTAGCGGCGCGAAGTGGCCGCGTGGCGGGCCCCCCGCAGCGGGCGTAGCGTCGGGAGCGAGAGCCGGACCGCGAGGAGGCCGCATCGATGATCCGCAACATCGCCGGCTCGGTGCTGGCTCTCGCCGGAGCGACGGCCGCCGTCTGGAGCCCCTTCCGTGCCTGGTACGACGGCCGTCACGGACGTGATTACGCCATCGACGAGCTGTTCACCGGCATCACCGACGCCAAGAGCGAGGTGATCGGCTCCATCCTGGCGCCGTTCCTCTTCGCAGCCCTCCTGACCCTCGTCGGCGTGGTGCTGCGCTCCCGGCTGCTCGTCGCGTTCGCCGGGCTCGTCGTCCTCGGATTCACCATTCTGTGGATGGTGCGGGTGGGGCAGGCGGAGGGCGGCCTGACGGTGGGCGGCGACGGTGCGGGGCTCGGTGACGGGGTCGCGAACGCCTTCGGCGGCGGGCTCCTGCTGCTGCTCGGCGCGCTCGTCATGTCGGGCAGGTCCCGCCCGCCGCACCGGGTGGACCGGCCGCCGAGGCACACCCACCCCACGCTCGACCGGCCGCCACCGGACGACTCGTCCACCCCGGAGGCGCCCGGCGCCCGTCCGGAGGACGCATCGACGCCCTACGCGCCCACCCAGACGTTCGACGTACCGACCTGGAACCCGGACCAGGAACGGGAAAACCCGCCGCCGAAGAGCTGAAGCGCTTCGGGGCGGGCCCCTGTCCGTGCGTCGTACCACCCGCCGGTCCGGGCCTACGCCCTGCCGGTCCGGCTACCGGGCGGCGGCCCCCCGGCCCGTGGCCGTGCCCTTGACCGCGTCGAGCGCGTACACGCAGCGGTCCTTGCTGCAGGCGTACACGACCCCGTTCCTGACCACCGGCGAGCCGGTGATCTCGCCGCCGGTCGCGAGCTTCCAGCGGAGCTGCCCGCCGGTCGCGTCCAGGGTGTAGAGGACGTGGTCGGCGGAGCCGAAGTGGACCCGGCCGTCGGCGACGACGGGCGAGCCGACCAGTTCGCCGCCCGCCGCGAACCGCCACCGGGGCGTGCCGGTGACCGCGTCGAGCGTGTAGAGCGCGCTGCCGCTGCCGACGTGGATGTTGCCGTCGGCGACGAGGACCGGCTCGGTCGACTGGCGCGGTTCGGTCGCGATGCGCCAGCGGTCCTGACCGGTGGTGGCGTCGAGGGCGTACACCGTGCCGAGGTGGTCGGAGAGGTACACCCCGCCGCCGGTGACCGCCGGGCCCGGCGCGAACGCCGGCGGGGAGGTGAAGACGGCCGGCGCCTCGAAGTGCCAGCGGACGTGACCCGCGGCGATGTCGATCGACAGGACCCTGGTCCCGGCGGAGACGTACACACAGCCGTCCTCGGCCGGGGCCACCCGGACGGGCACGTTGGCACAGGAGGCGGCGTCGCCGATCGGGTACGACCAGCGCTCCGCGCCCGTGCGGGCGTCGAGGGCCTGGAGCCGGGCGTCCCGCCACACGTACACGGTGTCGCCGTGCACGGCGGGCCCCGCCTCCGGGGTCTCGAAGTCGGTCTGGGCGCCGGTGATCTCCCACAGCTTCGCGCCGTTGGAGGCCTCCCAGCCCTGCACGCCGCCGCCGCGCGTACCGGTGACGACGGTGCCCCGGTCCACCTGGAGCGAGTACACCCAGGCGTCCGTCCGCAGCCGCCAGCGCTCGGTGCCGTCGGTCGCGTCGAGGGCGTAGAGCGTGGGCCCGTCGGATGCGTGGATACGGCCCGAGGCGACGGCCATGGACCAGGCCACGTCCCGGGTCTTGAACTGGCGCCGGCCGCTGCCGGTGTCCAGGGCGTGTACCTCGAAAGAGGTCACGTACAGCAGGTCGCCGTCCACGACCGGGGTGCCCCAGACGTCGTTCGACATCCGGAAGCGCCACGGCCGCCAGGGTCCCGGCTCGGCCGGCGCGGCCTGCTCGGAGCCCTGCGGCGGCACGTTGACCGGGCGGGAGCCGGGCGGCGGGCCGGGCTCCCCGGCGTACGAACCGTGGTCCACGCCGTGCGGGCCACCGCCGGGCGGACGGATCCAGCCGGTCGCCGGGCCCGCGTCGGCGCTCCGGCCGACGGCGAGTGCCGCGCGCGTGTCGGCGACCCGGGGGCCGGGGCCGATCGGGACGGTCGCGCCCGCGAGGCGTACGGGACCGCCCGAGCTCTCGGCGGGCCCCGCGTGCCGGCCACCGCCGACGGGCGCGGGCTCGGCGTGCCGGCCACCGCCCCCGGCGGGTGCGGGCTCGGGGAAGCGCGGGTCGCCGCCCCGCTCGGCGGGCTGCCGGGGCGGGCGCGGCGGCATCGGCGGCGCGGTCGACGCCGGAGCCGGGCGGCCGCCCCGGCGGGTCTCGATCATGTCGGTGGCGCTGCGCGGCAGCCAGGCCGAGGCCGTGCCGCTGTCGTCGCTGCCGGGACCGAAGAGATGCGGGGCCAGCTGGGCCTGGAGGTCGGCCGGGGTGGGCCGGCGGCTGACGTCCATCTGCATGCAGGAGTCGATGAGGGGCCGCAGCTCGTCGGGCAGCCCCTCCAGGTCGGGGCCCTCGCGCAGCAGCATGAAGACGGTCTCGACCGGGTTGGCGCCGTGGAACGGCGCGTGGCCGGTGGCGGCGAAGACCAGCATCGAGCCCAGCGAGAAGACATCGCTCGCGCCGGTGACGCTGCGCGAGTCGCGGGCCTGCTCGGGCGACATGTAGGCCGGGGTGCCGACGGCGACATTGGTCATGGTCAGGCGCGTGTTGGAAACGCCCGACGCGATGCCGAAGTCGATCACCCGGGGGCCGTCCTCGACGACGAGGACGTTGGAGGGCTTGAGGTCACGGTGGACCAGGCCCGCGCCGTGGATGGACTGCAGGGCCTCGGCGACGCCGGCGGCCAGCCAGCGCACGGCCTGGGCCGGAAGCGGTCCGCACTCGTTCACTATCTCTTCGAGCGAGGGCGCGGGAACGTACGCGGTCGCCAGCCAGGGCACGGCGGCCCGTGGGTCGGCGTCCACGACCGCGGCCGTGTAGAAGCCGGAGACCGCCCGCGCGGCCTCCACCTCACGGGTGAAGCGGACCCGGAACAGCTGGTCCTCAGCGAGCTCCGTGCGCACGGTCTTGATCGCCACGCGCCGGCCCGAGGCCGAGCGCGCGAGATAGACCAGGCCCATTCCGCCCGCGCCGAGCCGGCCCAGCACCTCGAAGGGCCCGATACGTCTCGGGTCGTGCTGCGTCAGCTGTTCCACTTGCCTGCCACCTCCCCGTACGGGCCATGAGGGTACGGCCCCGTGGCCCTGATTCTTCCTGTCCGAGGGCCTGGTTGCGAACCCGGGGGCGGATCGGGGTGTCTCAGGTCATATGGAAGCCATCCGGAGGGGAGGCCTCACGTCGTGCCGGACGGCTCCGAGAGGACCGCGAAGCGCGCGCCCTGGTTGTCATGGAGGACGGCGATGCGGCCGTGCGGGGTGTCGAAGGCGGGGGTGGCGACCCGGCCGCCGAGCCGGACGGTGGTCTCGCAGGCCTCGTCGCAGTCGGCGACGGCGAAGTAGACGAGGACGTGTCCCGGCATCTCGGCGGGGAAGTCGTCGCTGATGACGGCGCGGCCGCCGAAGGCGCTGTCGTCGCCGCTCCGGGAGCCGGGGGGCGACCAGACGCGGTAGTCGAAGCCGGCGTCCCTGCCCTCCTCGTCGGCGTCGGCCTGGCGGCCGAGGTAGCCGAAGACGGTGGCGTAGAAGGTGTCGACGGCGTCGGGGCGGCGTGTGTACACCTCCATCCAGCAGAAGGAGCCCGGTTCGCCGGTCACCTCGAAACCGTTGTCGTCGCCGGACTGGCGGAGGCCGAAGACGGCGCCGCCGGGGTCGGCGGCGAGCGCGAGGACACCGAAGGGGCCGACGGGGTAGGGGTCCATGACCATCTGGCCGCCTGCGGCCCTGATCCGCGCGGCGAGGGTGCCGGCGTTCTCGGTGGCGAGGTAGACGGTCCAGGTGGTGGGCATGCGGCCGTCGCGCTTGGGCAGGAGGCCGGCGGCACGGCGACCGTCGAGGAGGGCCTCGTCGCGGTCGGGGTCGAAGGTCCAGCCGAAGAGCTCGCCGTAGAAGCGCTTGCCCGCCTCGAGGTCGGGGAGCTGCGCGTCCACCCAGCAGGGGGTGCCCTCAGTACGTACGGCCATGTCCACACGCTAGGTCGGCGGAAACCGTCCCGCAGCATCCCACGACGACCGGAAATACGAACAAAGTCGCGATTTGTCGTCCCGGAACCCTTGGGGCGCTTGAGTTGTCCACCGAAGTTGTCCACAGGCTGTTCATAAGCCTATTCGGGTACGGGGATCCTCCGGTCAGGGCGCGAAGACCTCGCCGTCCCCCCGCCCACCCGTCACGAGTGGCCTGATCCCGCCCCTCCCCTCCGCCGCCCCTCTCACGGAGACACGCGTGCCGACCTCGGAGAACACGGGCGACCTGGGGGTGCGCCCCATTTGCAGTCGGCCGAATCGCGCGCCGACACCCCCTCGGTAAGCTGACGGCATGACAGGACAAGTACGCACCGTCGACGGCCGCGTGGCCGGACGACGCGGCCAGGCGACGCGGCAGAAGCTGCTCGACTGCCTCGGTGAGATGCTCAGCTCCTCGCCCTACCGGGACGTCAAGGTCATCGATGTGGCCCGGAAGGCGGGTACTTCACCCGCGACGTTCTATCAGTACTTCCCGGACGTCGAGGGAGCGGTTCTCGAGATCGCGGAGGAAATGGCCAAGGAGGGTGCCGGGTTGACCGCACTGGTCTCCGGCCGCTCCTGGGTCGGCAAGGCCGGCTGGCAGACCTCCGAGGAACTCGTCGAAGGCTTCCTGGACTTCTGGCGGAAGCACGACGCCATCCTCCGGGTCGTGGACCTCGGCGCCGCGGAGGGCGACAAGCGGTTCTACAAGATCCGCATGAAGATCCTGAACTCGGTCACCAACTCCCTCACGGACGCGGTGAAGGAGCTCCAGGCCAAGGGCAAGGTCGACAAGGAGGTCAGCCCCGCCGCCATGGCCGGCTCGCTCGTGGCGATGCTGGCCGCGGTCGCCGGGCACCAGAAGGGCTTCACGACCTGGGGCGTGAAACAGGCCGAACTCAAGCCCAACCTCGCTCTGTTGGTGCATCTGGGCATCACCGGCAAGAAGCCGACCAGGTAGCCCCACTCCCTCCTCCACCCGTCCTGTCGTCGACGCCGACGGCGGCCCGCCCCCACGGACCGCCGTCGGCGTCGCCGTGTCCGGGCGAGCTCCGCGACGCCCGCGTCACAGGCCGCGGGCGGTGTTGTCGCCGCAGGAGGCGGCGCGGCGGGCCGGTGCGGTGGCGTGGAGGGTCAGCATGGCGGCGCGGAGGGCCGGTGCGGTGGCGCGGAGGGCCGGTGCGGTGGCGCCGGTGAACGCACTCATCGCCTGCTCAGCCGGAAGAGTCTGATCTCGCGCTCGATCCGCGCCTGATACGTGGCGTACGGCGGCCAGAAGTGGAGCGCCGCCCGCCATGCCTCCGCGCGTTCCTCCCCCGCGAGCAGCCGCGCCCGTACGGGGATGTCCTCGCCCTTCCAGTTCACCTCGACGTCCGGATGGGCGAGCAGGTTCGCCGTCCAGGCCGGGTGTCCGGGGCGGCCGAAGTTGGAGCCGACGAGGAGCCAGCCGCCGTCCGGCTCCGGCATGCAGGCGAGCGGGGTGACCCGGGGCAGCCCGCTTCTCGCACCCCGGGCGGTGAGCACCACGCCGGGCAGCATCTGGGCGCTGAGCAGCACCTTTCCCCTGGTCAGCCGGTGCACGGCCTTGTCCATGGCGGGCACGACGTGCGGGCCGATCCGGGCGAAGGCCCTGGTCGAGGACATCTTCTGCATCAGTGTGCGTCCTACGGGCATCTACGCCGCCACCTCTCCGAAGAGTCCGGTCCGTTCCGCCGCGCGTGCGCGCAGCCGCCGCACGGGCCCGAAGAGCAGTTCGTCGGATGCGGCCCGCTTGAAGAAGAGGTGCGCCTCGTGTTCCCAGGTGAAGCCGATGCCGCCGTGGAGCTGGATGGACTCGCCCGCGGTGGCCCGGAGCGCCTCCAGGGCGTGGGCGAGGGCGAGCGGCCCGCTGTCGGGCCCGGGTCCGGGTTCCCTGGCCGCGCAGGTGGTGAGGGAGCGGGCGGCCTCGACCTGGACGTACAGGTCGGCGAGGCGGTGCTTGACCGCCTGGAAGGAACCGACGGGCCGGCCGAACTGTTCGCGCGCGCCGACATGGGCGACGGTCCGGTCGAGGGCCTCCTGGGCCGCGCCGACGGCCTCTGCGGCCAGCATGACGGCGGCGTCGCGGCCGGTGACGGCGAGCGCGCCGAGGACGTCGGCCGGTTCCTCGCCGAGGAGTTCGGCCTCGGTGTCCCTGAACTGGACGGTGGCCTGGGTCCGGGTGCGGTCCAGGGTGGTCTGCCGGGTGCGGACCAGCCCGGGGGCCTCCGGGGACCCCGCCCGTACGAGGAAGAGCAGGGTGCGACTGCGGGCGAAGCCTCCGGCGTGGGCGGCGACGAGCAGCAGTCCGGCGCTGTGTCCGTCGAGGACCTGGGCGGCCTCGCCGTACAGCCGCCAGCCGCCGTCGACGGCACGGGCCTGGACGCCGCCCGCGCGGCCGCCGCCGGACCAGTCCTCGGCGGTGTTGTCGCCGGTGAGGCCGAGGGCGAGCGCGAGCGAGCCGCCGGGGACGGCGAGGGCGCAGGTCAGGCTGCCGTCGGCGAGCCTGGGGAGGAGTGCGGCGCGCTGCGCGGGGGTGCCGAGGGCGGCGAGCAGCGGGGCGGTGAGGACGCTGGTCGCGAGGAGCGGGGAGGGGGCGAGGGCGCGGCCGGCCTCCTCACAGGCGAGGGCGAGTTCGGCGGGCCCGCAGCCGACTCCTCCGTACTCCTCGGGGAGGGCGAGCCCGGCGACGCCGAGGGTGCCGGACATCCGGGCCCAGAGGTCGGGGTCGTATCCCTGGGGGGTGTCGGTGGCGGCGCGGTTCTCCTGCGGTCCGGCCCGTTCGGCGAGCAGGTCGCGCAGGGTGCGGCGGATCTCCTGCTGCTCCTCGGTGAGCGGGACGGCGAGCGAGGCGTCCATGAGGCTCCCTCCGTTTCTGACGGTGCGTCATGCTAGGCCCGGACCGGGCCGGTTGCCAGAGTCTCGCCGGTTCCGTTCAGCTGAATCTGATGTACCGTCAGATTCATGCCGACCACCGTGCCGACCACCGTGCCGACCACCGCGCCGACCACCGCGCCGACCGACGCGCCCGCCACCGTGCCGACCACCGCGGGCGCCACCGCACGCACCACCGTCCGCGGCCCCCGCCGGGTCGCCGTCGCCGGCGTCGCCCTCGCCGACTGCGGCCGGGTCGACGAGGCCACCCCCTACGCCCTGCACGCCCAGGCCGCCCGGCGCGCGCTTGCGGACAGCGGCCTGGACCGCTCACTGATCGACGGGCTCGCCTCGGCGGGCCTCGGCACCCTCGCCCCGGTCGAGGTCGCCGAATACCTCGGGCTCCGGCCCCGCTGGGTGGACTCGACCGCCGTCGGCGGCGCCACCTGGGAGGTCATGGCCGCGCACGCCGCCGACGCGATCGCCGCCGGTCACGCCAACGCGGTCCTCCTCGTGTACGGCTCCACCGCGCGCGCCGACATCCGTGCCCGGCGGCGCACCGCGAACCTGTCGTTCGGCTCGCGCGGCCCGCTCCAGTTCGAGGTGCCGTACGGGCACACCCTGATCGCCAAGTACGCGATGGCCGCCCGTCGTCACATGCACGAGTACGGGACCACCCTGGAGCAGCTCGCCGAGGTGGCCGTCCGGGCGCGGGCGAACGCGGCGCTCAACCCCGAGGCGATGTTCCGCGACCCGATCACCGTCGACGACGTCCTGGCCGGGCCGATGATCGCGGACCCGTTCACCAAGCTGCACTGCTGCCTGCGCTCCGACGGCGGCTGCGCGGTACTGCTGGTCGCCGAGGAGTACGTCCAGGACTGCCGTACGGCCCCGGTCTGGGTGCTCGGCACGGGCGAGCACGTCTCCCACACCACGATGTCGGAGTGGCAGGACTTCACGGTCTCCCCGGCGGCGGTCAGCGGCCGGCTGGCCTTCGAGCGGGCGGGCGTGACCCCGGCGGACGTGGACCTCGCCGAGGTCTACGACGCCTTCACCTACATGACCCTGGTGACCCTGGAGGACCTGGGCTTCTGCGCGAAGGGCGAGGGAGGGGCGTTCGTCCAGGAGAAGGACCGGCTGCCGGTGAACACGGACGGCGGCGGGCTCTCGGCCTGCCATCCGGGGATGCGGGGGCTCTTCCTGCTGGTGGAGGCGGTACGTCAGTTGCGCGGGGAGGCGCCGGGGCTCCAGGTGCGGCGGCCGGACGGAAGCCTGCCGGAGGTGGCGGTGGCGTCGGGCACGGGGGGCTGGTTCTGCTCGTCGGGGACGGTGGTCCTCGGGCGGCCGTGACCCCCCGGCCAGGAATCTATACAACCGTAATAGACAGTCGTGTAGGACATCCGTATAGTCGTGTCTGCGGGCAGGGGAACGGCCCGCAGCCACCGACAAGGAGTCCTGCCGTGAACAGCACCGCGAACAGCACCGCGCACTCCCCGTACACCCCCGCGAAGACCGTCCTCATCTCGGGCGCCTCGGTCGCCGGCCCCGCCCTCGCCCTCTGGCTGCACCGCTACGGATTCACCCCCACCGTCGTCGAGCGCGCCCCCGAACTCCGCACCGGCGGATACAAGGTGGACATCCGCGGCACCGCGATCGAGGTCTGCCGCCGGATGGGGATCCTCGACGAGATCCGCGCCCACTCCACGGACATGCGCGGTGGTTCCTACGTGGACGACCGCGGCCGCACCATCGGCGAACTGTCCGCCGACATCTTCGGCGGACGCGTCGAGGAGGACGACGAGATCATGCGCGGCGAGCTGGCCCGCATCCTCCACGAGCGGACCCGCGACGACGTCGAGTACCTCTTCGACGACTCGATCGCCACCCTCGACGAGGACGCCGACGGCGTCACCGTCACCTTCGAGAGCGGCACCGTCCGCCGCTTCGACCTGGTGGTCGGCGCCGACGGACTGCACTCCCACACCCGGCGCCTGGTCTTCGGCGAGGAGAACCGCTTCAGGCGCCACCTCGGCGCGTACGTCTCCATCTTCACCGCCCCCAACCACCTGCGCCTCGACCGCTGGGAGACGTACCACGCGCTGCCCGGCAAGCTGGTCTGCGTCTACAGCTCGGCCGGCGAGACCGAGGCGAAGAACCTCTTCGTCTTCTCCTCGCCCGAGGAACTCCCGTACCACCACCGGGACATCACCGCCCAGCGGCGCCACCTCACCGAGGCCTTCGCCGGCGACGGCTGGGAGATCCCCCGGCTCCTCGGCCACGCCGCCGACGCCGACGACCTCTACTTCGACTCCCTCTCCCTCATCGAGATGGACCGCTGGTCGAAGGGGCGCGTCGTCCTCCTCGGCGACGCCGCCCACTGCTCCTCCCCCGCCTCCGGCCAGGGCACCGGACTCGCCCTCACCGGCGCGTACGTCCTGGCGGGCGAACTGGCCCGGGCCGGCGGCGACCACCGTGTCGCCTTCGAGCGCTACGAGGCACACATGCGGCCCGGCGTGGAGCGGAACCAGAGGATGGCGGAGGGCTTCGTCAAAGAGATGACCGTCGGCTCCAGGTGGAAGATCGCGCTGCGGATGTTCATGGTGCGCACGCTGCCGAAGACCCCGTGGAAGAACCTCATCGCGAAGAAGATCCGCGACGAGATCCAGGCGGCGGCGAACACGGTCCCGCTGATGGACCACCCGACGCCGATCACGACCGACACCCCCGGCGCCACCGCCCCGCGCCCTACCGTGGCCTCATGACCGACTTCCACCACGCCCTGCGCTCCCTGAAGGTCTGGGACACCGAGCTGCCCGACTTCGACCCGGCGGGCGCCCCGCCCGAGCCGCTCCCCCTCTTCCACGACTGGTTCACCGCGGCGGTCGCGGCCGGCCAGACCGAGCCGCACACCCTCTCCCTGGCCACCGTGGACGAGGACGGCAGGCCCGACGTCCGTACGGTGATGCTGCACGACGCCGACGCGCGCGGCTGGCACTTCGCCTCCCACGCCACCAGCGCCAAGGGGCGCCAGCTCGCCGCCCGCCCCGAGGCCGCACTCGGCTTCTACTGGCCGGTCCAGGGCCGCCAGGTCCGGATCCGGGGCCACGTCACCACCGGCACGCCCGAGGAGGCCTACGAGGACCTCCACGCCCGCTCCACCGGCGCCCTCGCCTCGGCCCTGGTCGGCCGGCAGAGCGAGCTGCTCGACTCCCCGGAGACCCTCGCGGAGGCGAGCGCCGAGGCCTGGCGCCGGGCACGGGCGGAACCGGACGCCCACGCCCCCACCTGGACGCTCTACCTCGTCGAGCCGACCGAGGTCGAGTTCTTCCAGGGCGACGAACAACGCCGCCACCTGCGCCTCCGCTACCGCCGCACGGACGAGGGCTGGACCCGCGAACTCCTCTGGCCGTAGCCGCTACGCGTCACCGGAGTCGTACATCTCCTCGATCTCCCGGGCGAAGTCCCGCAGCACCGCCCGCCGTTTGAGCTTGAGGGACGGGGTCAGATGGCCGGAGCTCTCCGAGAACTCGGCGTTCAGGACCCGGAAGTCCCGGATCGACTCCGCCCGCGAGACGAGCCGGTTGGCATCGTCCACCGCCCGCCCGAGGGCGGCGAGCAGCTCCTCGTCCCGGATCAGCTCCCACAGCGCCAGGTGGTCCTTGTGCCGCATCCGCCGCCAGTGCGTCAGGCCCTCGTGGTCGAGGGTGATCAGAGCCGTGACGTACGGGCGGTTGTCGCCGAGGACCACGCACTGGGCGACCAGCGGATGCGCGCGCAGCCAGTCCTCCAGCGGGGCCGGAGCGACGTTCTTCCCCGCCGAGGTGATGAGGATGTCCTTCTTGCGGCCGGTGATCCGCAGATAGCCGTCGGCGTCGAGGGAGCCGAGGTCCCCGGTGGGGAACCAGCCGTCGTCGGTGTACGGCACGGCCGCCCCGCGCTGGGCGTCCCAGTACCCGGCGAAGACGTGACCGCCCTTGAGCCAGACCTCGCCGTCACCGGCGATCCGGACCGACGTGCCCGGCAGCGGCCAGCCGACCGTGCCGGTACGGGGCCGCCGGGGCGGGGTGACCGTCGACGCGGCCGTGGTCTCCGTCAGGCCGTACCCCTCGAAGACCTCCACGCCCGCCCCGGCGAAGAACTCGGCGAGCCGCGCGCCGAGCGGGGAGCCGCCGGAGATCACGTACTTCACCCGGCCGCCGAGCGCGGCCCGGATGCGCCGGTAGACGAACGGGTCGTACAGCGCCCGCGCGGCCCGCAGCGAGAGCGAGGGGGCGGCCTCCTGGCCGTACCGGCGGGCGACCCGGGCGGCGCGGTCGAAGGAGGCGGCCTTGCCGCCGCGTTCGGCGGTGGCGCGGGCCGAGTTGAAGACCTTCTCCAGGACGTACGGGATGGCGAGGAGGAACGTGGGCCGGAACCCGGCGAGATCGTCGAGGAGCTCCTGGCCCTCCACCGAGGGGGCGTGCCCGACGCGGACCCGGGCCCGCACGCAGCCGATGGCCACCATCCGCCCGAAGACGTGGGAGAGCGGCAGGAAGAGCAGGGTGGCGGCCGGGTCCTTGTGCTCGGAGACGAAGACCGGATGGAGGAGCCGGACGGCGTTGTCGACCTCGGCGAAGAAGTTGGCGTGGGTGAGCGCGCAGCCCTTGGGGCGGCCGGTGGTGCCCGAGGTGTAGATGAGGGTGGCCAGGGTCTCCGGGGTGAGCAGTCCGCGCCGGGCGGTGACGGCCTCGTCGGCGACCCGGGAGCCCGCCGTACGGAGCTGGTCGACGGCACCGGCGTCCAGGACCCAGAGATGGGCGAGGCCGGGCAGCTGCCGCCGCTCGGCGGAGACGAGCCGGGCCTGGGCCGGGTCCTCGACGACACAGGCGGCGGCGCCGGAGTCCTGGAGGATCCAGCGGGTCTGGAACGCGGAGGAGGTCGGGTAGACGGGGACGGTGACGAGCCCGGCGGCCCAGGCGGCGAAGTCGAGCAGCGTCCACTCGTAGGTGGTCCGCGCCATGAGGGCGAGCCGGTCACCGGGCCGCAGGCCGTGCGCGATGAGTCCCCTGGCGACGGAGTGGACCTGGGCGGCGAAGGCGGAGGCGGTGACGTCGGTCCACTCGCCGTCCGGCCCCTTGCGGGAGAAGAGCACCGCCCCGGGGTCCTGACGGGCGTTGTCGTACGGCAGGTCGGCGAGCGAGCCGCGGCGGATCACGGGGACGAGCGCGGGCACGGAGACCTCGCGGACCACCCCGTCCACCAGGGTCTTGTGCGGCTCGACCGGTTCGCTCTCGGACAGTGCGGTGACGACGGACACGTGCGGCTCCTCGGTCTGCGCGATGAACTGAGGTCGTGCGTCGATGAACTGCTCCCGCGCGACGGCGAACCACCGCCGTACGCCGGTACGTTGCATGCCCTGCAACTGCCTTGACTAGCCGGTAACCTTACTGCGAGGTAAGCGTCAACGGGGAGACCAGCGCTCGCTTTTCATGAGGTTCCCCAGACCGGACCAGGCGAAGTTCATCAGCGTCGCGGCCGCCTCCCTCGCCGTCACCCCCGGAGTCTCGTTGGCCCAGCTCGCCAGCGACTCGGCGGACCCGACGAGCGCCTGCGCGAGCGCGTCGACGTCCCGCCCGGTGATCCCGGCACCGACCGGCGCCGCCTCACCGATCAGCCCCGCGACGAACGCCGTGATCTCGTCCCGCATCCGCGCCGCCTCCCCGGCGAACGGCTCCCCCTGCGTCCGCGCCTGCCGGCTCAGCACCGCCCAGGAGTCCGGATGTTCGGCGGCGAAGGTGAAGAAGGCCGTCAGCCCCGCCCACAACCGCTCGTCGGGCGGCGCACTCCGGTCGACGACCGCCTCGGCCACGGCCCCGAGCAAGGCCCGCGCCTCCCGCCGGATCACCGCGGTGAAGAGCTCCTCCTTGGAGTTCAGATACAGATAGACGAGCGGCTTCGACACCCCGGCCGACTCGGCGATCTCGTCCATGGAAGCCGCCTGGTACCCGTTCCGCGCGAAGCACCGCACGGCCGCGTCCACCATCTGCCGCTCCCGTACGGCCCGCGGCAACCGCCGCGCCTTGGCTCCACCGGCCATGGCGGCCCACCCCTGCTCCCAAGATCCACTGGCTGCCCCGCCGAAAGCCTACGTGCCCCCTGCCCGGACGGGGGCAGGGGGCACGGAGGGTGTCTCGTGTGCGACGGGGGTCAGGCCGCGACCGCGACCTTCTCCTGGGTTTCGCGGGTGTCGACCAGGTCGTCGATCGGGGACGCCGAGGCGTTCCCGTACGCCGTGAGGTCGAGGATCTTCTCGCGGGCGGAGACGATCACCGGGACGAGCGCCTGGCCGGCGACGTTGGTCGCCGTCCTGATCATGTCCAGGATCGGGTCGATCGCCATGAGGAGGCCGACGCCCTCCAGGGGGAGGCCCAGGGTGGAGAGGGTGAGGGTCAGCATGACCGTCGCGCCTGTCAGGCCGGCGGTGGCCGCCGAGCCGATGACCGAGACGAAGGCGATCAGGAGGTAGTCACCGATGCCGAGCTGCACGTCGAAGATCTGCGCGATGAAGATCGCGGCGAGCGCCGGGTAGATCGCGGCGCAGCCGTCCATCTTGGTCGTCGCGCCGAACGGGACGGCGAAGGAGGCGTACTCCTTCGGGACGCCGAGGCGCTCGGTGACCTTCTGGGTGACCGGCATCGTGCCGACCGAGGAGCGGGAGACGAAGGCCAGCTGGATGGCCGGCCAGGCGCCCTTGTAGAACTGGATCGGGTTGACCTTGGCGACCGTCGCGAGCAGCAGCGGGTACACGCCGAACATGACCAGGGCGCAGCCGATGTAGACGTCGGCGGTGAAGGTCGCGTACTTGCCGATCAGGTCCCAGCCGTAGTCGGCGATGGCGAAGCCGATGAGGCCGACGGTGCCGAGCGGGGCGAGGCGGATGACCCACCACAGGGCCTTCTGGAGGAGCTCCAGGACCGACTCGGAGAGCGTGAGGATCGGCTTGGCCTTGTCGCCGAGCTTGAGGGCGGCGATACCGGCGACTGCGGCCATGAAGACGATCTGAAGGACGTTCAGCTCGGTGAACGGCGTGATGACGTCCGTCGGGATGATGCCGGTCAGGAAGTCGATCCAGGAGCCTTCGCGCTTCGGCAGCTTGCCGTCCTGCGGGGTGAGGCCGGTGCCGGCGCCCGGGTTGGTGATCAGGCCGATGGCGAGGCCGATGGCCACCGCGATCAGCGAGGTGATCATGAACCAGAGCAGGGTGCGGGTGGCGAGCCTGGCGGCGTTGTTCACCTTCCGCAGGTTGGTGATCGAGACCAGGATCGCGAAGAAGACGAGGGGGGCCACGGCCAGCTTCAGGAGCTGGACGAAGATGTCGCCGACCTGGCCGAGGGTCTCCTTCAGCCAGGAGACGTCCTGGCTGCGGGCGATCCAGCCGAGCAGGGCGCCGAGGACCAGACCGGCGACGATCTGGGCCCAGAAGGGAATCTTCGGTATGCGCGAGGAAGCGGAGGACTGCTTCTCGGGTGTGGTCGCGGACGCGGACACAGACACACTCCACAGGTGCGTATCGGGCAATACGGGACGGGGGTGCGGCACACACGCGTTTTCACGCGGGCCGCTGCATGATGCCGGGTCAGACCCCGCGGCAACAGACCGCGGACATACAGCGGCACAGATCGACGTGCAGGCGCGCCACGAGCGGGGTGCTCGCGGCATGAGAGGGGCGCACAGCTGTCGTCATGTCGAACACGTTAACACTTGAACTTTGAGAACCTCAAAGCCCTTCTTTGGGGTACGCGAACACCCCTTTCACCTCCGAAACGCAGAACGCCCCAGGCGGAAGCCTTGGAAGCTCCCGCCGGGGGCGGATGATCTGTGAGCAAGCTTACGCGGCCTTTACGGGCCGCGTGCGGGGTCGGCCGACCCTCCAAGGGCCGGTGCCGGTCCCCCAGGAACCGATGCCGGTCCCCCAGGCGCCGGTCCCCCAGACGCCGGTGCTAGTCCTCCAGGGACCGGTTCGCCGCCAGACGGTCCTTCGCGCGGTCGACCTTCGCCACGACCTCGGCGCTCGCCTCGTCGCGCACCTTGCGCAGCAGGACGAAGCTGAGCGGGGCGGAGATGACGATGGCGAGGACGAGGACCCAGAGCAGGTTCGAGTCACCGAGGCCGCGCGGCAGCACCTCGATGTAGACGAGACCCCACAGGGCGAGGAAGCATCCGGCGAAGATGCCGAGACGCATCAGCGTGTAGCGGAGCATGTCAGCCCACTCTTCCGTTCCGACGTTCCGAAAAGTTCCCAAGGTCCCATACGGGACAAGAGCCCCTCCAGTGAAGCACGGCCCCTGGGGCGCCCCGGGGCCGGGCCTCTCGCGTACCCCGGAGATCCCCCTTGAGCCCCCTGCGAGTAATGGCTAAGCTCAGCTCATGACCCTTACCTTCGAGGTGGATCCGGCGATCGACCCCGCCCTGCGCGACGGCGTGCTCTCCCTCTGGGCGGACGTCTCCAACGCCGACGGCGCGGTCGGCTTCGTCCCGCCCGTCACGCCCGACGAGATCCGCCCCTCGCTGCTGAAGCACCTCGTCTCGATGAGCGAGGGCGGTACGCGGCTGCTCGTCGGCCGCGACGAGAACGGCGCGGTCGCCGCCACCGCGTTCTTCACCTTCAACACCCACCCCCTGATGCAGCACTGGGTGTGGCTCTACACGGTGATGGTCGACCCCCGGTACCAGGGCAGGGGATACGGACGCGACCTCATGGCGGCGGTCGAGCACACCGCCCGTACCGCCGAGGGCTTCGAGGACATCGAGGCCGTGCGGCTGTCCTGCCGCGGTGGCACCGGCGTCGACGGCTTCTACGCCAAGTGCGGGTACAAGGAGGTCGGCCGCGTCCCGGACGCGATCCGGGTCGCCCCCGGAGACGACCGCGACGACATCATCATGCTGCTGCCGCTGACCTGACCGGACGGGACACGGGATGTCGGGTCCGGGCTCCTGACCTCTTCCTACGGTGAGGACAAGGAAAGGGAAGGACGGACCACGTGCTGGAGCGGCTCAACCAGGCACTCGACCACATCGAGGAGCACCTCGTCACCGAGGTCCACGGCGACCTCGACCCGGCCGCACTCGCCCGGATCGCGACGACCTCGGAGCACCACTTCCGGCGCATGTTCTCGGCGCTCGCCGGCATGCCCCTGTCCGAGTACGTACGGCGCCGGCGGCTCACCGTCGCGGGCGCCGAGGTGCTCGCCGGGGACCGGACGCTCCTGGAGATCGCGGTGCGCCACGGTTACGGCTCCGGGGAGGCCTTCGCCCGCGCGTTCCGCGCGGTGCACGGGGTGGGCCCCGGCGAGGCCCGCCGCACGGGGGCCGCGCTCAACGCCCAGCCGCGGATGTCCTTCCGGCTCGTCGTCGAAGGGAACAGCAGCATGCGGTACAGGGTCGTGGAGAAGAAGGACCTCCGGGTCGTCGGGCGGAAGGCCCGCGTCCCCCTGGTCCACGAGGGGGAGAACCCGGCGATCGCCGCGCACATCCGCTCCCTCGGACAGGAGACGATCGAGCGGCTCGGGCGGCTCTCGGACCAGGAGCCCCGGGGGGTCGTCTCGGCGGTCGTGCACCTGAGCGACAGCCGGGAGGAGGGCGCCCGGCTGGACTACTGGCACGGGGTGGTGAGCGACGCCGCGGTGCCGGCGGAGTTCGAGGTGCTCGACGTGCCGGCCGGCACCTGGGCGGTCTTCGAGAACGAGGGCCCGTTGCCGGAGGCCGTGCAGTACCTGTGGCGGGACATCTTCACCCAGTGGTTCCCGTCCAACCCGTACGCGATCAGGCCGGGCCCCGAGATCATGAGCGTCCGGCCGTCGGAGGACTGGAAGACCGCACGGGCTGAGCTGTGGATCCCGGTGGACCACACGGCGGGATGAGAGAAGGGCCGGTGGGAGTCCCCACCGGCCCTTCCGCCGCCCGTACTCAGAACCGCATCGCCTGCGGCGTCTCGCGCCGCTCCGCGTCCGGGCCCGGGTACTCGCGGATGATCTCGTACCGGGTGTTCCGCTCGACCGGGCGGAAGCCGGCGTCGCGGATCAGCTCCAGGAGGTCCTCGCGGCCCAGCTTGTTCGGCGTGCCGTAGTTGTCGGCGTCGTGCGTGATCTTGTACTCGACGACCGAGCCGTCCATGTCGTCGGCGCCGTGCTGGAGCGCGAGCTGAGCGGTCTGGACACCGTGCATGACCCAGAAGACCTTGACGTGCGGCACGTTGTCGAAGAGGAGCCGGGAGACCGCGAAGGTCTTCAGCGCCTCGGCGCCGGTCGCCATGGTGGTGCGCGCCTGGAGCTTGTTGCGGACCTTGCCGTCCTGCATGTCGACGAAGTCGTGCTGGTAGCGCAGCGGGATGAAGACCTGGAAGCCGCCGGTCTCGTCCTGGAGCTCACGCAGCCGCAGCACGTGGTCCACGCGGTGACGGGGCTCCTCGATGTGCCCGTACAGCATGGTGCTGGGGGTCTTGAGCCCCTTCTCGTGCGCGAGGCGGTGGATCCGGGACCAGTCCTCCCAGTGGGTGCGGTGGTCCACGATGTGCTGGCGGACCTCCCAGTCGAAGATCTCGGCGCCGCCGCCGGTCAGGGACTCCAGACCGGCCTCGATGAGCTCGTCGAGGATGTCGGAGGCGGACATGCCCGAGATGGTCTCGAAGTGGTGGATCTCGGTGGCGGTGAACGCCTTGAGGGAGACGTTCGGCAGGGCCTTCTTGAGCTCGGAGAGGGAGCGCGGGTAGTACCGCCAGGGCAGGTTGGGGTGCAGCCCGTTGACGATGTGCAGCTCGGTGAGGTTCTCGTTCTCCATCGCCTTCGCGAGGCGCACGGCCTCCTCGATGCGCATGGTGTACGCGTCCTTCTCGCCCGGCTTGCGCTGGAACGAGCAGTAGGCGCAGGAGGCGGTGCAGACGTTGGTCATGTTCAGATGCCGGTTGACATTGAAGTGCACCACGTCGCCGTTCTTGCGGGTCCGGACCTCGTGGGCCAGACCGCCGAGCCAGGCGAGGTCGTCGGACTCGTACAGGGCGATGCCGTCCTCACGGCTCAGCCGCTCACCGTCCCGGACCTTCTGCTCCAGCTCGCGCTTGAGCCCTACATCTTTGATGGATGCAGTCATCTCCGGGCGTCTCCCTTTTCTCCGAAATCAGACTTCTTCTACTGCTTCTGCTGCGTCGTTCACCGTACTCTCAGCCGATCCGTCAGCCTTCCTCGGGCAGCTCTCCGACCCGGTTCTCCCACTTCGTGGAGAGCACGATCGTCGTACGGGTGCGGGAGACGCCCTTGGTGCCGCTGAGCCGGCGGATCGTCTTCTCCAGCCCGTCGACGTCGCTGACGCGCACCTTGAGCATGAACGAGTCGTCGCCGGCGATGAACCAGCAGTCCTCGATCTCGGCGAGGTCCTTGAGCCGGCGGGCCACGTCCTCGTGGTCGGCGGCGTCGGAGAGGGAGATGCCGATGAGGGCGGTGACGCCGAGGCCGAGCGAGGCGGCGTCGACGGTGGCGCGGTAGCCGGTGATGACTCCGGCCGCCTCAAGACGGTTGATGCGGTCGGTGACGGAGGGGCCGGAGAGCCCGACGAGCCGGCCGAGCTCGGCGTACGAGGCACGACCGTTCTCGCGCAGAGCCTGGATGAGCTGCCTGTCCACGGCGTCCATAGGTATGAAGCCTTCCATTGTCCAGCGATACCGCGAGTTTAGGTATAGAATCTAAGGTACACAGGGGAGACGCCCTGTGAATCTTTCAACTGATCAAAGACGATCTTTCAGGAGTGGTGTTCACCGTGTACACGATCGAGATGGCCTACGCACGCATGCGCGAGCTGCAGGACCTGGCCAACCGCTCGCGTGCCCACCAGCCGACCGCCGCCTCGCAGCGTGCCGAGAAGAAGCACGCCAAGAAGCGCTAATCCGACCGGGGGGTCGCTCCACCGAGCTCTCCCTCCCACCGGCGGTACAGCCGATGCGGCACCCCTGCCGCGTCGAGCACCCGTCCGGCGACGAAGTCCACCAGATCCTGGATGTGCGTCGCCCCCGCGTAGAACGCCGGAGAGGCGGGCAGCACCACGGCTCCCGCCTCGTCCAGCGCCACCATGTGCCTGAGCGTCTGCCCGTTCAGCGGGGTCTCCCGCACGGCGACGACCAGCGGCCGCCGCTCCTTCAGCGTCACGCTCGCGGTCCGCTGGAGCAGGTCCTTCGAAAGCCCCAGTGCCACTCCCGCCACCGCCGCGGTCGAGGCCGGCACGACCAGCATCCCCTTCGCCGGGTACGACCCCGAGGACGGCCCCGCGGCCAGATCGCCGGCCGCCCAGTACCGCACGTCACCGAGGGCGTCCGACACGTCGAAGGTGTCCGGCTTCCCGTCCGCGCCCCGCGCCAGCCAGGCCGCCAGGTCCTCGCGCCAGTGCGCGTCGCGGAAGGAGATGCCCGTCTCGTCGAGCAGCGTGAGCCGCGAGGCCCGCGACACGACGAGGTCGACGCTCTCCCCGGCGGCGAGGAGGCCCCGCAGCACGGCGGCCGCGTACGGCGTACCCGACGCCCCGGAAACCCCCACCACCCAGGGCTGACGACTCTTCATCTCCTGCGACTCCACGACAGAGAGCCTATCCGGCCGGGAAATGCCAGGCCTGGGCGCGGCTCACTCAGGCGTCCCGGAAGCGCAGCAGCCGTTTGGCCGTCGTCCTCATGAGGCGGTCCGCCTCCGTGAGGGGAAGTCGCTCGCGGCGGTAGCGGAGCGAGGGGCGGCCCTCGGCCCCGAACCCCTCCTTGAAGAAGGCGAGCGAGGATCCCGGGCGGGAGTCGCCCATGACGTAGGCCGTACGGCCCTCGGTGCACGCGTCCTCGATCGCGAGCCGTTGGAGCAGGGAGTTCGCGTGCACCGGATGAGCCAGGTCCCGGTCCATGGCGCCGCGCCAGTTCTTGGCCCGGTCCCCGTACGACACGACCACCACACCCGCGGCCGGCTCCCCGCCGACCCGGGCGAGGTAGATGGCGCACGAGGTGCCGAACCGGTCGGCCACCGCCTCCAGGTACCGCCGCGGAAACGCGCGGGAACGGCGCAGGCGGGCGAGCGCCCTCGGTTCGTGCTGCTGCCGGGCCCACCGCAGCATGGACGTCTCGTACAGTCCGTAGAACTCCTCCACCAGCCGGCCCCCGCGGTCGACCTCCACCTCGACCGACGACCGCTCCGCCTTGCGCGCCTCCCGCCTGGCCCGCCCGTGGAAGCGGTTGTCCCAGACGGCGCCGAAGCCGCCGCTCAGGTCCAGCACGTGGGTCGTCAGGGTCTCGGCGTCGAAGTCGGGCGGCGCGGCGGACGCCCACACGGGGTCGGCGTCCGGGCCGAACCGCACGCCGACCCGCAGCGCCGGGCGCCGGGCCAGATCACGGAAGACGACCGATGCCTCCTCCTCGCCCGGGGTGCCCGGGGACGCCAGGGGTCCGCCGATCCCCCAGCCCGACGGCCAGGACTCCTCGGTGGTCAGACGCCCCGGCAACCGGCGCCGTCGGACCAGGGGGACGACGAGACTGCGGCCGCCGCCGAAGGAGTACAACCGGCTGGAGTCCTCGAACGGTCCCGTCGCGCAGACGGAGTCGAGCCACGACGGCGTCTGGGTCACCAGGGTGGCCCCGTCCTCCTCGGCCAGCCGCCACCAGACCTCACGTGGCGCCGGCGACGTCACCCGCACCGGGCCCGACGCGGTGGTCTGCGCGAGTACCTCCACCGTGGTCATCGGCGTACCTCCACCGTGCTCATCGGCGTACCTCCACCCTGGTCATCGGCGTACCTCCACCCTGGTCATCGCCGCGCCACCTCGGTGAGGACCGGCACCACGTTGCCGGTCACCCAGCGCCGGCTGCGTCCGTAGCGGGCGGACTTGGCCGCGTTCCCGGCCACGTGCCACAGCCAGGTGAGCAGCGGCAGCAGGGCCTCGTCGGGCTCCTCTCCCGGGGGCGGGACGTCGGCGTGGCCGAGCAGGGCGCGGTCCTCGGGCAGCAGGCCGCCGCGGCGCACGGTGTCGGCCACGATCTGTCCCAGTTCCCGCCGCTCGCGCTGTCGCCTCAGGGTGAGGACGAACAGATAGGAGTCGACGGCGCACGGCCCGTCGGGCAGTGAGTCCGCCCAGTCGATCACCCCCGACAGGGTTCCGCTCGCCTCGTTCACGAGGATGTTCCCCGGGTGGTAGTCGCCGTGGGTCCGGGCGGCGGTCAGGGTGCGGCCGGCCAGACCGTCGTCGAGGCGTTCCCGCAGGGCGCGTACGGCGGCCGTGCCGCGGGGCCCGCCGCACCAGGGGATCTGATCGGCCAGGACCGCGAGGCGGGTGTCCACCCAGTCGGCGGTCCTGCGCTCGGCACGCTCCGGGCGGCCGGTCGCCCGGTGCAGGGCGGCGACGGCGGCCAGTGCCGCGACGGCCAGGGGCCAGGCCCGGCCGGGTGCGCGGCGGAGCAGTGCGTCTCCCTCGACACCCGGCAGGCAGCGCTCCGCGACGAGCAGCAGCCGGCCGTCGTACCGCAGCTCCTCGGCCGACGGCAGCAGTCGGCGCCACTCGCCGACCCGGTCGTCCTCGGCCAGTTCGCGGAGCGCCTCACACCCGTGGGTGAGGGATCCGGCCGCGCGGCGACTGCGCGGATGCTTGATCACGAGCGGTTCCGCGGCGTGGTCCTCCAGGCGGAAGACCAGCAGGTCGGAGACGGTCCGTTCCAGCCGGTGCAGATCGCGGAAGCGGACGTGCTCGCCGCGCAGCAGACCGGCCAGCCGTCGGGCCCGCACCAGGTCGGACGGCCTGGTCAGCAGGGGGCTCGGATCGAGGGGAAGGAGACTGCTCCATCCCTGTCGTCCGGTGCCGGGCCGCTCCCCCGGTACGGCCCGGGGGAACGCGGTGTCCACAGGTCCTCCCGGCGAACCGTCGAGCCGTCGCACCATCGAACGCGTGCGTACATTTCACCCTAACAAGGGCATTACGCCCTTCGCGCGCCGCCCGGCCCCCGCACGGCCCGGCCGACGCGTCGGGCGACGGCGCCGAGGAACCGGACCGCCTCGGCCGCGGCCGGCAGCGGGTCCTCGGCGCTGAGCCAGGCGCGCTCGGTCTCCGGCCTCGGCAGCAGGCCGGGCGGGAGCCCGCGCTCCTCGCGCAGCCACGCCGCCACCGACGGCAGGTCGAGCTGTCCCGCCACGAACACCCGCCCCTCGGCCTGCGGGCCGGAAGGCACGTCACGGCCCGTCAGGTCGAGGTGCATGGCCCGTACGACGTCCACGCCGTCGACGTTCTCGAACAGCCGGAACTGGGCGCCGGTCCGCGGGTTGAAGTCGACCAGCTTGTAGCGCTCGTCACGACGGTCGTAGCGCCAGTCGAGGTCCGCCGCGCCGCTGTAGCCGATCCGGCGGCAGAGGTCGGCGGCCAGCTCGGCGAGGGCGGGGTTGGCCAGCGCCACGGCCCGCGTCGTCACCCCGGCGTACGGCGGCCAGGACCGCAGCTTCAGACCGGTGAACGCGACCCGCGGCTCGCCCCCGCCCCCGCAGTACAGGTGGGTGATCCAGTCCTCCGCCCACTCCCTGGGGATGTACTCCTGCACCAGGAGCGGGGGCAGGACGCCCGGGGCGAAGCGGTCGAGGAGGCCTCGCTCGTCGCGGACGGCGGTCGTGCCGCCCACCG
>NZ_LIPQ01000116.1 GCF_001418135.1 Streptomyces aureus | reverse complement strand
ATGGGCGATGGGCGATGGGCGGTGGGCGAGGGGCGAGGACGGGCGACGGGCAACCCGTCGGGTCCGTTCAGGTGTGGCTCGTCGCGTCCGCGGCCGGAAGGGGACTGCGGAGCGCCGAGCGCCCGGACGCCCAGGCTTCGCCCACGTGGGCGGCCAGTCTGTCCTCCAGCAGGACGGTCGCCGCGCACCCGAAGGCGATGTCCGGCTCCAGTGCGGGTTCGTCGGCGAGGAGACCACCGATGACCTCACGCCGTACGACGTGTTCGTGGACGGCGTCCGCTTCGACGCGCTCTGTGTAGAAGCGCTCGGCGGCCGGTCCCGCGCCGCAGCGCCGCATCGCCTTGGCGAGCCTTCGTGAGCCGGGAGGGGAGGTGACCTCGACACAGGCGAAGTGGCCGACCAGCGCTCCGCGCAGGGCCCGGTGGAGTCCGAAGAGGGACGTCAGATTGACGGTGGCGAGCAGCGGGGCGGGGGCGTGGTCCAGGTAGTGGCCGTAGGCCGGATCGAGGTCGAGATCGGTCATGAGGTCCGCGAAGAGCCGCGCGTGGACGCGTTCGGGGTGACCGGCGCCGAACTCGTCGTACGCGACGGTCACCATCGCGGCCTTGGCGCGGCCGGTCAGCCGCGGGATGGCCCAAGCGTGCGGGTCCGCCTCCTTGAGGTGGTACAGGGAGCGCAGCGCGGCGTACTCGCGCAACTGCCACAGCTCGCCCTCGTTCTCCAGGTGGTGGCTGACACCGCCGGCCGGATTCACCTCTTCGACGAGCAGCGGGGCGAAGGCCTCGTCGACGGATCGGGGCGCACCGGGGAGTGCGGTGTGCAGCGCGTGGAGGAACAGGGATTCGGCCTCCCGCCGCAGACGCAGCAGGTCCGGGTCCCATTCGCGATCGTCGTCGACGCCTTCGAAGCCCCGGTGGTGGAGTTCGTACAGCAGGTACAACGCGAGCTGCAGGTCCTCTCCCCACGGGTCCGCCCTTCGGAGGCTGGCCTCGGTGTACGCGGGTGGCCGGTCGGTCCGCAGGGCCCTCTCCACGGCGCTCGACAGGTCGCCCCGCGCCGCGACGAGGCGGGGGCCGGTGGTGGATTCCGGGGCGCTCGGGCTGGGAGGGGTCATCGGGGGCTCCCGTCCTCGGTGGGCGCGGCGGCCCGCTCATGGGACCGGGGGCTGATGTCGGCGCGATCTTGGACAGTGTTCCCTCGTGTCAGGACACCGTTCCATTGTCGCGCGGAGGCACACCGTCCGCTTGCTCGGTGTGCCCGGGTCGCTCGGTGGTGCGCCGACAGGCCGCCGACGGTCGGCGTCGGGGCGAGGCTCTCGGGGCCTGGCACTGCTGTCGTGGCAATGCTGTCGGCTCGTGGGACCGAGAGGGAAGGAGCAATGTGGTGTACATGGCCCTTTCCGGGAACACGATGAAGACCGACCAGGCCACGCCCCGCGAACGGGTCGCCCACGCCGTGGGGGCCGAGAGGGCGGGCTTCGCCCCCTCCGTCACCTGCGACCACACGTTCACCCGGCCGGGGTCGCACGGCGGCCGCGCGGCCGGGTCGGCGGCGACCAGCGGGAGCCCTTCCTCCGCCGGGCGCAGGCAGAGCCGCTCCCCGCCCTGCGGGAACCGTGAGGAGGAGAACCATGGACCGTGCCGCGCTCTTCGACGTCGACGGGACGCTCACCGACACCAACTACCTTCACGTGGTGGCCTGGTGGGAGGCCCTGCGCCAGGCCGGACACCAGGTGCCGATGCACTCCGTCCACCGGTCGATCGGCCTGCCCGGCGAGGACCTGCTCGACCACCTCCTGGGAGGCGACCGCGACCATGCGCAGGACGACCGCCTGAGCGCCGCGCACGACACCCTGTACGCCACCTGGTTCGACCGCCTGCCCGCCCTGGCCTCGGTCGCCGACCTGCTGCGCACCCTCGCCCGCAGCGGCTGGCTGGTCGTCCTGGTCACGTCGGCGAAGGACAGTGAGCTCTCGGCCCTGCGCCGGGCCATCGACGCCGACGACGCCATCGCCGCAACCAGTACCTCCGACGACGTCGAGGAGGGCAAACCCGCACCGGAACCCGTCCGGCACGCCCTTCGACTGGCCCAGATGCCACCCGAGCGGGCCGTGTTCGTCGGCGACACCGTGTGGGACATGCAGGCGGCCACCCGCGCGGGTGTGACCGCCGTGGGCCTCCTCTGCGGCGGAATCCCGCGGGCCGAGCTGGAGGAGGCCGGTGCCGCCGCCGTGTACCGCGATCCGGCCGATCTGCTGGCCCATCTGGGTGACAGCCCGCTCGGCGCCGCGTAGGCCACGGGCGGGCGTGTCTCGTGAAGCGGCGCATGTGTGACGGAGGGGACGTCGTGGTGGCGGCCCGTTCCGCTCGCCGGGGAGGCGCCGAGGGGCTTCGACAGGTTTGCAGGTCGGGATGTCGGTCAGTACTTACCTGTGCCTTCGGTCCCACTCTTGAGGGAGCGGCCAGGTGCGTCGGGCAAGGAGAACGGCCGGGCCCGAAGTCGAGCAGGCCAAGGAGCAGGTCGATCAACCAGGGACGTCTTCAAGGGCTGACCAGCCGAACGGCGGTGGCTGAATGAGAAGTGTGGGCGTGGAAGAAGAGCTGCTTCTCGTGCACGCCCGCACCGGGAAGCCCCTCGCTCTGGCCAGTGCCGTCCTCGCGGCCGCGGACCGGTCCGCGGGTCAGCGGTGCCGCGATGCCTCCGCCGCCGACGACGCGCCGGAGCACGCCTTCGAGAAGGAACTGCAGAAGGAGCAGGTGGAGTTCGCCACCAAACCGGTGACGGAGATGGGCGAACTCCAGGATGAAGTCACCCGGTGCCGCGCCGAGGCCGGCCGGCACGCCGCGTCCGCAGGGGCGCTCGTGGCCGCCCTCGCCACCTCGCCGCTCCCCGCCCAGCCCTCGCTGAACACGGGCAGGCGATACGCGTGGCTGGGCGAACAGTTCGGTCTGACCGCGCAGGAACAGCTCACCTGCGGCTGCCACGTCCACGTCTCGGTCGAGTCGGACGAGGAAGGTGTCGCCGTACTGGACAGGATTCGGCCCTGGCTCTCCGTTCTGACCGCCATGAGCGCGAACTCGCCCTTCTGGCAGGGGCAGGACAGCAAGTACGCGAGTTATCGCAGCCGGGTGTGGAACAGGCTGCCGTCCGCCGGCCCCATGCCTGTCTTCGGCTCCGCCGATCGCTACCACGAGCAGGTGCGTGCCATGCTCGGCACGGGAGTCCTGCGGGACGAGGGGATGATCTACTTCGACGCCAGGCTGTCGGCCACCTACCCCACAGTGGAGGTCAGAGTGGCGGACGTGTGCCTCGAAGCGTCGACGCCGGTACTCCTCGCCGCCTTGGTGCGCGCCCTCGTCGAGACTGCCGCCAGGGCCTGGCGCGGAGGGTGTCCTCCCTCCCGCGTCACCACGGACCTGCTTCGGCTGGCGGCATGGCGGGCCGGCCGGTCTGGCCTGGACGGCCCCCTCCTCCATCCCGAAACCATGCGAGAGGCGCCGGCGGCGGAGGTCGTCCAGGCGCTGTACGCCCATGTGCGAGAGGTCCTCGTCGAGAGCGGCGACGACGAACGCGTCCGCGAAGGCATCGCCAGGCTGCTGGAAGGGGGCAACGGGGCTCGCATCCAGCGCGAGCTGCTGCGTACCCACGGCAGTCTCACCTCGGTGGTCGTCCAGTGCGCGCGTATCACGAGCGGCTCCCGAGTCTGAGACTCCGTTGTGGCTGGTGTGGCTGGGGCGCGGGTGACGGGCTGCGACGACCTGCCCGGGCGGCTCAACCGGGCCCGGACCCCATTCCTGTGGGCCGCCTCCCTCCACGCCGGCCTGACAGAGGACTACGAGCACTCACGTTCGACGACGAGCCCGAGCCCGAGCACCCCGACCGGCCGGGCCTCTGTACGTTCCGGTCCGGCCGGTCGGGGTGCGGGTGGTTACATCGGCTCGGGGAAGATGTCGCTGATGCTCCAGGCGACGCTGAAGCAGGGAGGGAGGGAACAGGCCTCCGGCTCGGTGTCCAGGGTCTGGAGCGCGAGGATCTGGCTCATGGATGCTCTCCGCTTTCTTCTCGGGGTGGTGCCGGTTGGCAACTGCCTACCTCGGTACGGAGGTGCTTGCCGCCGTGCCAAGGCGTTCATGGGACGTCCGCCCGGTGCCGTCAGCGGGCCGCGGGGATGCGGGGACGCGCGTGGTGGGGCTCCGTCAGGAGCGAGCCGGCCAGCAGACGGTGGAGGACCAGCAGGACACCCGCTCCGCCACTGGACAGGTCGGCGGTGAACCGCTGCGAACCCGCTCCGAGGAAGCGGACACCGCGCCGGTACGGAACCGCGTACTTCAGCAGGCCGGTTGCGGCGCGCACGGCGTCCGCGCGGGCGGCGTCCGTTCCGGTGAGCTCGGCGTGCTCGGTGAGGAACCAGGTCAGTCCGGCCAGTCCCCGGTACAGTCCCGCCTCCTTCGTGGCGCAGGAGACCCGGATGCCGGCCACCAGCCTCGGCAGCGCCGCGGCGCACCGTTCGTCCGGCGCGGTGGCCACGTAGCGGGTGAGCACCGCCGCGACGCCGGCCGCGCCCGTGGCCAGGTACGGCATGGCACGGGTGAGCCGTGTGTCGTCGGATATGGACAGCGCGCCGTCGTCCAGCGGAAAGGTCCGGTCCAGCTCCTGGTGGAGCAGCATGCGGCCGGCCTCCAGGTAGCGGGTCTCGTCGGTGGCGCGGGCCAGGCGGTGGAGGAAGAGGGCGAGCCCCGAGCGGCCGTGCAGCAGGCCGCGGGCGTCGTGCTCGCCGAGGGTGGCGGGCAGGTCGGGGGTGCGCAGCAGGCGTTCCCCCGCCGCGGCGGCCCGCTCCAGGTGGCTGCTCTCCCCGGTCAGCCGGTGCAGGGCGAGCCAGCCCAGGCCGACCCCGGCCCGCCCGCCGGCCAGCGTGCCGCAGGAAGCGGTGAGCGCGTGGTCGTCGGCGTCCCGGAGCAGGTCGACGGCCTCTTCCAGCCGGCCGAGGCCCGCCAGTGCCCGGGCGATGCCGGCCGAGCCGACGAGCAGTCCGGGGGGCAGCGCGTCGCGCTGCGCCAGCGTGTCGCGGCGCAGCCGTTCGCCGATCTCCTCCGGCACCGCGGCCCCGGCGCGGCGCAGGGCGTGCACCACCCCGGCCGTGCCGTAGGCCAGGCACACGTTGTTGGTCCGGAACGCCTCGGGCGACGGCGGGAAGGCCCACTCCGGCCGGTCGGCGTCGGCCATCTCCAGCAGCCCCGCGGCAACCTCCTCGGCCAGCCGGGCGAGGCAGCCGCGGGGATCGGTGTCCAGCTCGGCGGGGGAGGGCAGGCGGCCGGGGCCGCCCTGGTCCTGTGCCTGGTCCTGCGCCTGGGTCTCTGTCAGATGGAAGGCGGTGGCCCGCTGCCACAGGTCCGGCGGCGGAGCCACGTCCGCCAGGTCGCGGCGCAGCAGTGCGAGGTTGGCGGGGGCGTGTTCGGCGATCTCGTTGAACGGCGCCAGGAACGCGAGCGCGACCGCCGACATGCCGTACCGGTCCCGCAGCAGCGGATCGGAGTCGGCCCGGAGCAGGCCGGGCGGGGGAGTGAACCCCGGGGTGCCGATCCCGGAGGGTGCCGTGGACAGGGCCGAGGCCGCCTCGAAGTCCACCAGCCGGATCCCGCCCGAAGGCGTCACCATGACATTGCCCAGGCTGAGGTCCCCGAACCGGTAGCCGGCGGCGTGCAGCCGCTTCAGCGAGGCGTCCAGCGCGGCCAGCAGGCGCCGGCACACCTCGTAGTACACGGCGACGGACTCGGCCGTGCGGTCGGCCCGGGCCAGCGGGGAGGACCGGCTCAGCCACCCCACCAGTGGCTGCCCGGCGACGTACTCGGTGACGAGGAAGTCGTGTTCCCACTCCGTGAAGTGGTCCAGCGGCTCCGGGCCCACTCCGGGGGCGGCCGCGTGCAGCTCGCGCAGCACGCCGTACTCGTGCCGCAGCCGTTGCCGCGCGTCGGTCCCGTCGAAGACCAGCCCGTTGTGGGCGCGCGCCTCCTTGACGAAAACCGTGCGGCCGGTCCGCCGGTCCCGGGCCTGGTAGGTGCCGCCGGCGTTGCTCAGGCGCACCGCACGGGTCACCTCGTAGTCGCGGATCAGGATCGGGCCCTCGTGCGGCTGCTCCTCCTGCTCGACGAAGGGGTCCGTGATCCCCGCGGGCAGGTGGAACGCGGGCAGCCGCAGATCCCCGACCTCGCGGCCGGAGCCGTCGCGGACCAGCCCCTCGCGGGTGCCGTCGGCGCGCAGCCGGCTGCGGGTGCCGAAGGAGCCGTAGCGGTAGTGGACCGTCCGCGAGTCGCGAAAGCGCCGGTCGGTGAGCACGTACGGCCCTTCCTCCCCGTCGAGCGCGTCGCGCAGGCGTTCCAGGAGTCGGCGCGCGGTCGCCGTGTCCGGCGGGTAGACGGCGCAGAACTTGCCCGACTGGGCCCGCGCGGCGTGTTTGTGATGGAGGAACAGGAAGAAGAGCCGGGCGCTCAGGTGCTTGAACGGCACGCCTTCGGAGAAACAGATCCCGGCGACCGTGTCGAGCACGTGCTGCGCCCGGTCCAGCCGCGCCGACACGTGGATCTTCCAGCCCTCTTCGGCGAGCCCGGTCCGCGGGCCGCCCCAGGCCGTCCAGATGCCCCGGACGGCGCCGCGTCGGCCCGGCGGCACCTCGCTGGGTGCGAAGCGCGGCCCGGGGTCGGTCACGCCGGGCAGCGGCAGGAAGTACTCCCGGTCCGCGAGCGCTTCGCCGAAGCCTTCGAGCACGGATTCTCCTCACAGGGTGGTGGCGGGCGGCCATGACGGCTGTGCCGGACGCTAGGACCGGCGGGTATGGAAACGGTTCGTGGGCGGCATGCGACCGGTATCAGACAGGTCGTGCCCGTAGTCGATGTCGGGCCCTTGGTTGCTCGCGGCACGCAGAGGACAGAAACCCGGCACACCACGCACACCACGGCGTGCTGCGCGGGCCTACATTCCCCGTGGGAGACAGCGCCACAGCGTGAACGGAGCCACGGGACAACAGCCCGGCCCGGAGCCCGGCCTGCCATCGACAGTGGCATCGGCCTGTGAAAGCTGCGTCTCCATGCCCTCGCCTTCCCGATGGGAGGCGTCCGAGGCTGTCATATCGAGATGAAGGACCGATCGTGATTCGACGCCTCGCACCGCGTCGAGCGGCTCAACGGGGTGCGGCACGCCGGCGTGCTGTGGACGGTGCAGCCTCGGCACAGCGCCGCCCCTTCGCGGCTGACCACCCGCCCGTGGGAGCCCCGTCGTCGTGTCAGTCCGAGCCACAGACGGGGCCGGCCGACCGGCCCGGCAGATAGGCCGACCGCTCCTGCGGGGTGAGGTCACGGCCGACGGTCCGGCAGATGCTCGCGACCGCCTCGCCGGGCTCGGGGAGGGCGGTGTCCCACAGCCGTACGTTCTTGTCGAGCCCGGCGGTGGCGAGGGTGCGGCCGTCGGGGCTGAACGCCACGCCGAACACCGCGTCGGTGTGCCCGATCAAGGTGATGAGCGGTTCGCGGGACTCGACGTCCCACAGCCGGGTGGACAGATCCATGCCGGACGCGGCGAGTGTGTGTCCGTCGGGGCTGAACGCCACCGCGTCGACCTCGTCCGTGGAGCCGAGCAGGGTGGCTCGGGGGGCGCCGGACGGGAGGTCCCACAGCCGGACGGTGCGGTCCGAGCTGCCCGAGGCGAGCGTGTGTCCGTCGGGGCTGAACGCCACCGACGTCACCTGGCTCGTATGACCGACGAGGGTGGCGACGAGCCTGGCGCTGGCCACGTCCCACAACCGGACGTGCGCGTCGCTGCCCGCGGTGGCGAGGACGCGTCCGTCACGGCTGAACGCCACCTTGTTGATCCCGTTGGCCTGCTGCTCCAGGACGTCGACGAGCTTGCCCGTGTCCGGGTCCCACAACGCGACCGTACGGTCGGTGGCCACCGAGGCCAGGAGGTCACCTCGGGGACTGAAGGCCACACCGTGCACCTCACCGCCGTGTTCGGCGAGGACATGCCGGGTCTCACCGGTGGCGACATCGATCAGGAGCACCTTGCCGTCCCAGCTGCCCGAGGCGAGCGTGTCGCCGTCGGGGCTGAACGCCACCGAGTACACCTCGCCCTCGTGCCGACTGGCGGGCGCCCGAAGCTTTCCGTCGGCCATGTCCGTCAGCCGGACGTACCCGTGGGCGTCGCCGTCGGCGAGAATCCTTCCGGTGGGGTCGATCGCCACCGCGAGCACCCCGCCGGGATGCCCGGCCCGGGTGGCGCGTACCGCTCCGCTGGTGGTGTCCCACAGCCGCACCGTGCGGTCGAGTCCGGCCGACGCGAGGATCCGCCCGTCCGGGCTGAACGCCACCGACTGCACGTCGTCGGTGTGGCCGAACAGACTCGTCAGGGCCGCACCCGTGGCGGTGTCCCACAGCTGCACGACGTTGTCGCTGCCGGTGGCGAAGGTGCGTCCGTCCGGGCTGAACGCCACCGACGCCACAGCGTTGCCGCTCGCCGTACTACGGGCCTCGCCGGTGGCCGTGTCCCACAGCTGCACCGTGCCGTCCGCGCCGCCGACGGCGACGGTCGTCCCGGCGCGGTTGAACACGACCGAGTAGACCGGGCCGGGATGGTCCAGCTTCCTCAGCTGTCCTCCGGTGGCCACGTCCCACATCAGTGCCGTCGCGTCCGGGCTGCCGGAGACCAGAGTGCTGCTGTCGGTGCTGAACGCGAGCGAGTACACGGCATCGGTGTGCCCGGCCAGGCTCCTGCGCAGCTCACCGGTATTCGCGTCCCTCAGACGCACCTCGGTGTCCGTGCCTCCGGTCGCCAGAGTGCGCCCGTCAGGGCTGAAGGCCACGGAGACCACCTGGCCGGCGCCCTCGTCCCGGATGGCGCGGGACTCGCCCGTGGTCGTGTTCCACAGCCGCACCGTGTCGTCGGCGTCGCCGGTCGCGAGAGTCCTGCCGTCGGGGCTGAACGCGGCCGAGTACACCTCGTTCGTGTGCTCCTTGCCGATGACGCGGACCTTGCCGGTGTCCACGTCCCACAGGCGCATCGTGCGATCGTCGCCTACCGTCGCGAGCGTCTTCCCCTCCGGGCTGAACGCCACGGTGCGGACCGTGTCGGTGTGTCCGGTCAGGCGTCGATGCTGCGGCAGGGACGCCGCGTTCCGCAGGCTCTCCAGGGACTCGGCGTTGTGGCTCGTGCGGTACGCCTTGACGGCGAGGAGCGAGGCGAGTTCCGGATTCGTGGTGATGAGCTCGGTGGACTGCGCGGCCAGCTGGCGGGAAAGCGCCGTCTCGCGTGCGTCGACGGCCGCCCGCCACTGCCAGACGGCCCCGCCCGCGGCGACCAGGGCGAGCACCAGCAGCGTCGCGAGGACGCTGTTGAGGCGTCTGCTGCGCCGGATGACGGCGTGCTGGCGTTGCTTGCTCGCCGCGAGGAAGGCCGCGATGTCGCCCGGAAGATGGCGTTGACGTCCCCAGTCGAGGCCCTCCGCGAGGGCCGTTCCGGCCAGCAGGTCGCCAGGATCCTGCCCGTTGGCCCAGCGTGCGCGCCGCTCGCGGGTGCGCTCGAACCATTCCTGGAACAGACGTTCCTGGCCGACCCACTCGTGCAAGGTACGCCAGTCACGGATCAGCGCGTCGTGGATCAGCTCGGCCACCGGGCGGCCGGGAGGGGCGTCGGGGCTCTCCCCGGCGCTCCGGATCTGTGTGGTCACGATGCGGTGGTGCGTGAGGACGGCGAGGACCTCGTCGAATGCGCCATCCTCGCCGGGCTTGCCGTCAGGGGCGGCCGCCAGTTCGCGCAGTTCGTCGAGAGGGACCTGCGCGCGTGTGGCGGGAATGCGACGGACGGGGTCTTCCGGGCGTACCAGGGAGGTGAGAATCTGTCGGGCGACGGGCCGTTGCTCCTCGGACAGCGCGTCGAGAGCGGTGTCGCACCAAGTCGTCAGGCTTCCTGTGGTCCCTCCGATACGCCGGTACGCCTCGTGGGTCAGGAAGCCGTCCTGGCGTCTCTCCCACAGCTGGCTGAGCGTGAGCTCGAGGAGTGGCAGGACGGTGGCGGGTACCTCGAACGCCCCCGGGCCGTCGGGCGCCGTGGCCAGGACGTCCGTGATGAGCTGTTCCGGCAGCCCTGCCTGGAACCGGAGCCGTACGTCCTCGGCGGGCAGGGTGACGATGTCGTGCAGGTCCTGCCGGCTGAGAGTGCTCGGGACGTTGAGGAGCCCTGGGGCTGCGGATTCGAGGAGTTCAGGTGCCTGCGCGGCCAGTTGAGGGTAGAAGTCGTCGCGCATGATCAGGATCACGCTGAGCCGATCGCTCGATCGGGCGGCCGCGGCGATCTCGTCGGCGACCGGCCGACGACTGCCCCGCACGTCCGCGCCGGGCTGCGTGAAGACCTCCTCGAACTGGTCGACGACCAGGAGGACGCGGTCGCTTCGGCGGTCGGCGTCGAGGTGGCGGTCGACGGCCGCGGCGATCCCGTCCGTGGCGGCGCCGGGCAGCCCGGCGTGTTCGATCTCGGTCGGCAGGTCCTGCCTGGGCCGGACGAAGACGATGGACCACCGGTCACTGCCCGGCAGTTCGCCCGCGGCGACCGCCCGCAGCACACCCGCCTGGATCAACGACGACTTGCCCGAGCCCGAAGGGCCGAGCAGCAGCGTGAGCCGCTGCCGGGCGAGGCTCGCCATGACCTGCCGTACGGCTTCCTGGCGGCCTTCGAACCACCGTGCCTGTTCGGCGGTGAACGACTCCAGACCGCGGTAGGGACACACCTCGCTCTCGACGAGCTCGGGAAGTAGCTCCCGCAGCGTCCGGGTCGGCGTGACGTACGCGATGTTCTGCCCGCGCTCGTACGCGTCGGGCGCGGTGATCTCGGTGACCATGCCGACCACCAGGCCGGTCTCCTCGTCGAGGACCGGCCCGCCGCTGAACCCGGTGGTGAGGTCGTTGGCGCCGGTCAGCTGGAGCAGCTCGACCCCGCCCGGCGCGGCCGGCAGCACATCACCGGCCACACCGAAACCGAAGTGTCCGTCCCGCGGGGCCTGAGCGGGGAAACCGAAGGAACGCACACGGTGACCGCGACTGCCCCCGGCGGGCCCCAGCGGCACCGCCTCCGCCCCGGCGGGGACGCCGTCGAGGCGGACGAACGCCACGTCCTCGGCCTCGGCGTTACGCCAGGGTCCTTCGAGGACCAGGCCGTCGAGCCGCTCCGCGCCGTCCACCCGGGGGAAGGTCACCGTGAGGCGGTCACCGGGGCCGTGACCCGCGGCCCGCACCACATGCGCGCAGGTGGCGAGGAGGTCCCCGGTCACCAGGAATCCCGCCCCCGCGACGGTGCCGTCGGTCCCGAGCACCTGGGCCACGGCACGCGGAAGTCGCGCCGCCCCCGACCCGTCCGGCGCCCCCGGCGTCCTGGCCAACGGGATCAACTCCCTTCCTCGTTCGGGGCCGACAGGGCGGCTCCGTCGCGCTCCCACGACACGGTCACCTTCAGATGACCGTCGGCGCGGCTCTTGGTGATCACGGCGCCGGCCTCGACCGCCAGATTGACCCCGAACTCGACCGTGATCGCGTCCGGGCGTGCCTTGCGCAGTTGCTGGAGGGTGGCGCGTGCGGCCTCGGTGATGGGCTCCAGGGCCGCTTGCAGGCTTCCCGGCAGCTCACGCATCGCGTCGCCGGCGCGGCCGGCCTTCACCGGCCCGTCCGACGGCGTCGGATCCTCGACCAGGACGCGGCCCCCGCCCTTCAACGGAATGCTGGTCAGGGCAACCACAGCGCCTCCTTCACCCGCCGGATGGAGACTCGGCTGATGCGATCGACGGTCGTGGACATGTCCGTTCAGGGAATAAGTCCAGGATCGCCGAATCACGTGGTCGGCGCATCCCGGAGAGCGCCCGGGCCGCCTCGACGTACTTCTCCCTCGGTCTGCCTGCTCTCTCTTCGCTGAGCCGCGCTGTCGTTCCCCGGCCGTCCGACCGGGTCAGGTTTGGGCTCATCCACCGCCGATCGGGCACTCGCCCAAACCCGGGCACCCGTCGAACGCGGCAACGGATGGCTGAAGAGCGGGAGTACGGGCCAGCCGCTGCGTAACGGCTGTCGCGCGCAACGAGGTTCACGGCCGCGTCGACGTGCACCCGTCCGGACCCGCGGGCAGCGCGGGCCAGGCCTCGGGGAGCCCTCCCGCCCAGCGGGAGCACCCTCGTATCATCCCCCTCACGGGCCGCGAACGCGGACCCGTCGACCTACCAGAGGGCGGCGTCTTGGACTATCGACAACTGTTCTCGGACGACGAGGTGCGGCAGGAGTTCCTCGACCGCTTCGACGAGATCGCCGCGGGCGCGGCCGCACTCGGCGGATTCGAGAGCATGGACGCCGGCCTCACGGTCGACCGGGCGGCCGAGGCCGTGGAGCGCATGGCCGAGGGGGCCTGGGGGCCCGACGGTTCGGGTCTGGAGGCGATCGTCGAGCGCTTCACCCGGCCCGTGCACCTGGTGCAGCGGTCGACGTTCCGGCTGCCCCCCGACGGCTTGCCCACCAGCGCACACGTGACGGCCCGCCTGGAACGCGCCCGTCGGCCGCTGGAGCGGGCGATCCCCAGTGTCGGCCGCGTCGAGCTTCGCAACCACGCCATGCAGTGGGCCGGCACCGGCTGGATGGTGGGTCCCCGACTGGCCGTGACGAACCGTCATGTCGCGGAGATCTTCGCCAGGGAAGCAAGGACGGGTGAGGGTACGGGGTTCGCCTTCAAGCAGTCCTGGACGGGCAGGACCGTACGGGCCGACCTGGACTGGTACCAGGAGTACCAGCAGCCGGAGGAGTCCCGGTTCCGGGTCACAGAGGTCGCCTGGATCGAACCGGACAGCAGGTTCGACGTGGCCCTGCTGCGGATCGCCGCGACCGGGGAGGACGGTGGCGAACCGCCGGCGCCCATCGAGCTCGACCCCTCGGGTGCGCGCACGGGGCGCTGGGTCGCGGTGATCGGATACCCGGCGCGCGACTCCCGCGCGGACCCCGACGACCAGCAGCGGATCTTCGACGGCGTCTACGGCTGCAAGCGGCTGGCCGGTGGGAAGGTCACCGCGGTGCGCGGCAAGGACATCGTTCACCACGACGCCACGACCCTGGGGGGTAACTCCGGCTCGGCCGTGATCGACCTGGACTCCGGCAAGGCGGTCGCCCTGCACTTCAGGGGTCTCGTCGGTGAGCGGAACGTCGCGGTGCACGCCGCCGCGGTGGCCCGGATCGTGCACGCGCATGGGCGCTGAGAACGCCGCCCCGCAGGGCGACGGGCCCGGCCCGGACGAGGCCGGCGACGCGGCGTACGCGGCCGGTCTCGAAGGCATCACCCGGGCCGCCGCCGGTCTGGTCGACCCCGCGGACCTCATCCGGGTCCTGCGTGACGTGACGGTCCGGGTCGCGCGCGTGGAGACCGGCGGCCGGCCCGTGGGGACGGGAGTGCTGGTCGCGCCCGACGTGCTGCTGACGGCCGGTCATGTGCTGGGGACGGCCCTGGAACCGGGACGGATGCCGGACGGGTTCGAGGCGCGATTCGACTTCGTCACGCCTCACGGCGACGGGCGAGCGGCAGCCGCACCCCATGAGCGGGGAACGCGGGTGCGGTTGACGGAGCTGCTCGCCTGCAGTCCTCCCACCGCCGCCGAACGGAACGCCTCCCCGCTCTCCTGGGAGGCGCCGCCGGACCATCTGGACTACGCCCTCCTGCGGGTCGACGGCGGTCCGGTGCCGGCCCTCCCCGCAGCCCTGTCCGCCGATCCCGGCCCCCGCGGGCACTACCTGCTGGAACCGGACGCCTACGACTTCCCCCACACGGATCTGCTGTTCGTCGTCCACCACCCGCTCGGCGAGCCGACGCGCGTCTCCTACACGACCGCCCCGGCGGTGATCAACGACGAGGGAACGCGGATCCGCTACCGGAACGTGAACACCACGCCCGGGTCGTCGGGCGGCCCCGTCGTCGATCTCCGGGGCCGGCTCGTCGGCATCCACCACTATGCCGCGGGGGCGCTCAACCAGGGCGTTCCGGCATCCGCGATCGCCCGGTCCGTGGCGAGCGGTGCGCACGCCCGGATACTGGACCCGCGTCCGCCCGAACCGTCCCGGCCGAGCGGTGCCGCACCTGCCGTCATGCTGAGCTGGGTGCCCCAGGACCGGCCCTGGGCCGACCTCGTCCACGATGTCCTGGCCGCCTCGGGACACCAGGTCCTGATGGGCCCGTCCGCCGACCGGCCGGGGCACCGCTCGCTACGGGAGCACGTGGACGGCGGCGGGAAGGTTCTCGCCCTCGTCAGTCCCGCCTATCTCGCGGACCCCGGCATGACGGACGAGCGCGATCACATCGTCCACGACTTCGACCACGCGAGCGCCCCCGACCGTCTGGTTCCCGTACTGGTCGAGGGCGAGGCATCGGGAAGCCTCGCCCTGTTGTCACCCGTGGACCTGCGTGAGATGCCGGTGGCTCCCGGCCCCGGGCAGCACGGGCGTGACCGCATGCGGGAGGCATCCGCACGGCTCTCCTCCGCCCTCGACGCCTCTCCGGCCGAGCGGGCCGGGCCGCCGACCCGAGCCTCCCGGGAGTCCTCCCTCGGCTTCCGGCCCGGCGACCCGTTGCCCCGGCTGCGGCTGCTCAGCGACCGTGCGCGGCACTCGGCGGGCACGGTCTCGGGAACGGTGTTCGCCGACGGCCAGGAGAGCCAGTTCGCGGCGGGCCTCTACGTCACCCGCGACCTGGAGGAGGAACTGCTGGAGCGGCTGGAGACCGACGCGCTCACCCCCCTCGTGGTGGTCGGGGAGGCCGGGTGCGGCAAGACCAGCATCCTGTGGAGCCTGGCGCGGCGCCGCTGCGGAACGGCCACCGGGGAGGTCTTCTTCCTCAAGGCGACCTGGCTGGTCACCGGCCCGTCCGGAGACGCCAGGGTCGACCCTGACATGCTCGTCGAGGCGATCCGGCAGGCCCGCGCCGACGCGCGGACCGTGACCGTCCTGATCGACACCGTCGACGTGCTGGTCAACAACGACGACGACTGGGAGCGACTGGTCACCGTCGTGCACGCGGCGGGAGACGCGGGCGCCACCGTCGTCACGACCTCCAGGGTGGCCGAGGCGACCGAACTGCCCCCGGAATGGCATCGGCTGCCGCTGAGCGACTACGCCAACGACACCGCGGCCGGCCCGCACACCACCAGCGAGTTCGAACGCGCCGTACTGGCGCACAGCAGGTTCTTCACGAACGACCCCCAGCTGCGGGAAGACCTGATCAGCAGAATGCTGACCATCGCGGCCCGGGACATCTCCCTGCACCCGCTGTGCCTGCGGCCGTTGACCCTGCGCATGCTCTTCGAGATCTACACGCCGGGTCAGGTCCCCGACGTGGTCGACACCACCGGCCTGTACGAGACGTACTGGGACCACCGGGTGACCCGCGACCGCCGTTCCTGGGACCCCGGCGGCGGCAACCACCCGGACCACGGCCGCGACCTCGGTGGAACAGCCGTGGCGCTCGCGCTGGAGATGCTGCGGACCGGCCGCCCCGAGGCATGGCTCGACCGGGTGCGGCGGCCGGCGGGGCTCACCGCCGCGCAACTCAGGGAGGAGGCGGGCCTGCTGGAGAAGCGTGGCGTCGGCCACTTCGTGAACGGCGTCTTCCAGTTCTTCCACCAGACCTTCTTCGAGTACGCCGCGAGCTACGCCCTGGTCCACGGACGGGGCGCCGCCGGGCTCGGCGCACTCGTCGCGCGGCTCCAGGAGGCCGACGGCGAGGACTACTTCTCGCTCGCGGTGCTGGAGCAGGCGTGGCTGTGCGCGGACCGGACTCAGGACGCGGCGGATGCCGCGGCGGCGACCGTCGCACAGCTCCTCAAGACCATCTCCGACGACCTCGACGAGGAGCGCACCACGGTCCGGTACGGTCTGCGCCGCGCGGTCCTGTCCGTCTGCGCCCAGAGTTCCCTGCCGACCGAGGAGATGCTGACCGACCTGCTGCACGTCCTCGGCTCCCCGAGGCTGGCACTGCCGGCCCTCCGACAGTTCCTGGAACTGCTGCCCGCCCCGGGACGCGGGTACGGGTCCCGGGACGCCGATTGCCTCAAGGCCGCCGTGGCCCGCGCGGACAACGCCTGGCTCGCCGTCCTTGAGGTGCTCGACCGGCTGTTGCCCCGCGATCCGGGGGAGGCCGTCGGCGCCGTCCGGACGACGGGGCTCGTGGAGCGTGCGACCCGGGGCGACCACGTACTTTCCACGCGGGGAGAGTTCGCCGACTTCCTCGTCCGGCTCCTGGCGGCGCGGCCCGAGGACGCCTTCCCGCTCGTCAGGACCGTGGTGCGGGCCGCTCTCGCAGCCGACAACCACCAGTACGCGGCGGACGTCCTGTCGCGCATGGCCGCGTCGAGCGCCGCGCACGGGGAGCCGCGCCGGTGGGCCGAGTGGGCGGACGAACTGCTCGGCGACACCCGCGTGGCCTCGTCCGCGCTGATCAAGGCCCACAGCTCCGTCCAGGTGCCCCATCTGCGCACGCTCCCGTTCCCCGAACTGGCCGACCGGCTCACTGAGCTCGTCCCCCGGCTGTCGGCCGTCCCCGGCCCGACCACGGCCGACCGGTCGCTCCTCGGCAGCCTGCTCACCGCCGCCGCGGACGCGTGCCCGCCCGACGCCGATCCGGGACCTCTGATCGGCCTCCTCGTCCAGGTCACCCGCCGGGAGCAGGTCGCCGACCTGTCCCGCGGCTCCCTGGTGCGCCTCCTGGACTCCGACAGTCCCGTCGGCCGGGCCGTACGCGACCTGGCCGTCGACTGGCTCGTCCAGGGCATGCCGATCGCCGACCGGGACGACAAGGAACTCGTGCACTTCCGTGCCAAGGTCGCCCGTACGGCCCTGGAACAGCTGGACCTGCCGGCGTACCGGGTCGCCGACGTGGCCGGACGCGCGGCCGCCGCCTGGACGTCGCCCGGAGGGGACCCCGTCCAGGTCTGGCGCTCGACGGGATGTCTGCTTCCGCTGCTGGTGCGGGGCGCTGTCGCCGGTGTCCCCGAGGCGGCCGCGGCCCTCGGGGAGCTTCCGGGCGGGTTCGCCGTGACCGGGCCGGATGTCACGGCGTGGTCGGAGCCGTACACCAAGTGGCCCGCCGACGAGGTCGAGGCCGGGATGATGGTGGATCTGCTGGTCCGCATCGGTGAGCTCCGGCAGGCGAAGACGATGCTGGTGAACGGGGTGGCGCTCGACGACGCCTCGCTCACCCGGCTCACCGCCTCCGCCCTCGGCACGTTGCGCGCCGCCGTACCAGCGGTCCGCCCCGGTGTGATGAGCCACCCGCTCCGGACGAGGCTGAGGGCCCTGGCCGAACTGCTCGTCGTACTGCGGCGCAGGGGCACCGCGCTGGATCTCCCCTGGACGGAACTGGCGGGCTGGATCGACCGCGTCACCGATCCGCTGGCCCTGGGCCGGCTGGTGGAACTCGTCGGAGCCGGACTCGAACGGCGCGAGTACCCGCCCGCGGAGGCCCTGCGGCTGCTGCGCGCGCAGTGCGGCGCGGACGACACGCTGGACGGCGGGAGCGAACTCGGCCGGAAGGCCCGCCTGTGGTGCGTGTGGTGGTACAGCGTCCACGGCGCGGCCTCGGACGTCCCCGAAGCGCTCCGGCTGGCCTTCCACGAACCCGTCGACGCGCACACCGTCATCAAGGTGAGCAACTTCGCCTTCCCGGACCGGCGCGACACCCCGCTTACCGAGGACGAGCGCACCGGCCTCCTGATCGACGTCGGCCGCCGCCTGCGGGCGAGCACGCTCGGCTCGGGGCGCCGCAAGGACATCGCCCAGGCATGGCGGGCGGCGATGCGGTCGTTCGTCCCAGGAGGCGGCACGGACACCCACCTGCGGATCATCCGTGAACTTCCGCTCCTGGATGACCCGTTCGCCTCGCATCTGCTGCACTGCGTCCCGGTGAACCGTACGCCCGAGCTACGCGCCGCCCTCAGGGACGTCGCGGCCCGCCCGGACCTCGGCGCCCGCCTCCAACGAGCCGTGCACCAGGTCCTTGACCAGCACAAGCGGCACTCCTCGGAGGGTGGTTGGCCCGGCCTGTTCGCGGATCTGGCCCGCGCCGGAGGCTGACGTCCTCGCCGGTGACGACGGCCGCCCCGCGGCGGCCGTCTCACCGGCCACACCGACCGGGTACCGACGGTGGTGTTCACCGCGGCCGACGGCAGCCCGTGACCTGGCCCGCACCACTCACCGCACCACCGCAACCCGATGCAACCCCAGGGTGTAAACCCGTGGGCCCATGCTGCCCGCGAGCAATCGAACGGTGGGGCCGATGCCGAGGGGGAGGGGCACGTGACAGCGTTCCCCCGTGCCCACGGACACGCCGTCGAGGCACGGTTGACGATCCGTCACCACAATCCCCTGGCAGCGTCGGTGCCCGCCTGTCCCGGACCCGCGGCGCGTGGGCGCGTTCGGCTGGTCGAAGGGCGGGACGGCCACCGCGTGCGCCACGCTCGCGGACGAGCGCATCCGGGTCGGGCCGAGCCTCGACGGTCCGATGCGGATGAACCCGCCACTGATCGGCGACCTGGCCCGGCCGCTCATGATGATGTCCGCCGAGTTCACCCGGGCCACGGATCCCGAGGCCGCCGCGTTCTGGTCGCGGCTGCGGGGCTGGCGGCTGAACGTCCGGGGCCGAGGGCGCCGCCCACATCGCGTACGGCGACAACGAGGCACTGTTCCCGCAGTTGGCGAAGGTGCTCGGATGGAGCGGGCAGCAGCTCCAGGAGGGGATCGGCACCCTCGATCCCGTCCAGGCGGTGAAGATCCAGCAGGCGTACCCGCTCGCCTTCTTCGACGAGCACCTGCGCCACCGTCGGGAGCACCTGCTCGACGGGCCGTGCGCAGTCTTCCCGGCAGTGACGTTCCTCCCCTGAACACCGGACAGGTGGTGCGGACGGGATGGCCGGCCCCGCCCCGCCACTCCGGCGGGGCGGGGGCCGTGGAGTGCGCGGTGCACTCCGGCGTAGGAGCCTGGTGGTGTGGTGAAGCCAAGGAAGGCGGCGACCGGCCCGCACCGGCGGAGCTGGCTGCGCGGGGCCCCGCCGCCCCGCTGGGTGCGGGTCCTGCCCGTGCTGCTGCTCGTCGGGGTCGGGGCGGCCTCCCTCACCGAGTCCGTCCCGCTGGACATCGGCTTCCTGCTCGGCGCGGTGCCTCCGCTGGCCGTCCTGGCCTACGGACCGCTGGCCACGGCCCTTCTCGGCGCCGCGACGATCGGGCTGCTGACCATTCCCCTCTTCCATCTGAACCAGCCGGGCAACGCCGACGTCTTCACCCTCGGCTTCGTCGCCGCCCTGAGCGTCTTCGTCTCCTTCGTCCGCGGGCGCCGGGACGAGCAGCTCGACCTGGAACGCACCGTCGCCGAGACGGCCCAGCGGGCCGTCGTCCCGGACGTACGGCAGCGGGTGGGGCCCGTGCGTTGCGCGAGCCTGTACCGCGCCGCCGAGCGCGGCACGCTGGTGGGGGGCGACTTCTTCGACGTCCGGCCCGGCCCCCACGGGGTGCGGGCCGTCCTCGGCGACGTGCAGGGGCACGGTCTGTCGGCCGTCGCGACGGTCGCCTCCGTCCTGGGGGCGTTCCGCGAGGCCGTGCTGGACGACGTGGACGCGGAGTCGATCGCGGCGCGGCTCGACCGCAGGCTCGTGGTCGACTCGGCGCGGACGGAGCACGCGGAGCTCTTCGCCACGGCCGTCCTTCTGGACTTCATGCCGCACGGGCAGGAGGTCCGTGTCCTGGCCTGCGGCCACCCGCCGCCGGTCCTGCTGCGCGGCGGAGCCGTGAGCATCCTGGAACTCGACCCCGGACCGCCCCTGGGACTGGGCCTCGCCGACGTCATGGCGGGAACCGCCGCGACGGTGTCGCTGCTGCCCGGGGACCTGTTGCTCCTGGCGTCGGACGGTGTCCTGGAGACACGGGACGCCTCCGGGGCCTTCTACCCCTTCGTCGAGCGCCTGGCCCGTATGACCGGTGTCGGCCTGGACCAGCTGCCCGACGAGATCTGGGCGGACCTGAGCCGCTTCGCCCCCGAGATCCAGGACGACGTCACCCTCCTGATCCTCACCTTGGACACCTCCGGGCCGGGCTGACGGGACAGGGTCCCCTCCGCCGCCCCGACCCGACCGGGCCGCACCGCTCACTCGATCGGTCCGCCCCCGTCGCTGTGGCCCTCCCGGCCTATGAGAGTGGGCGCGGGGGGCTCGATCGACCCGCCGCTCCTGCCGTTGCCCGGCGTGGGTCGGCAACGACGGCGGCTCGCACGCGCAGAGGTCTCCCACACGCCGTGCCGCCGTCGGATCGGCGACTGGCGTTTTCGGGCCACCGGCGACGTTCCCGGCCTCTCCCGTACCGGATCTCCTTTCCCGTGGTGGGGTGCCGCTTTGACAGTCGTACCCGGCTTTCGTCGTGGGAGCGCCTTCCGGCCAAGTTCGTGACGTTTCGGCTCTCCGGACAACCGGACGTCCGATGCCCTCCTCTCACAGCGCGGGTGCACCGAGCGCCCCGCACCGCGTGAGCCCCGGGACGGAGACGTCCCGCCGGGCCGCGGCCGATCTGCTTCCGCACAGCATCCGGAGGACGAGAGAACGATGAGTACGACGCGCACCAACCGGCTACGGCGACCGCTGCTCGCCGGGACCACGGCCGTCGCCGCCGTGGCCGTGACGGTCGGTCTCATGACCGCCGCGCCGGAGCAGGCGACGGCCGTGGTCCCGGCGAGCAG
>NZ_LIPQ01000115.1:755-5026 GCF_001418135.1 Streptomyces aureus | reverse complement strand
CCTGGTCCCGTCCCGTGGCCGTTGGCGGCTCCGACGGCGGTCCGGTCCGGCTCGGTCCGGTCCCGCTCGGTCCGGAGTTCGCCGCCACGCCCTGGCGCTGGGTCGGCGCGCTGCTCGGCCTGTTCGCCGCGGCGCCGGAAGGCGCGGGACACGCCGGGACGGCCGTGTTCTCCGACTTCCGCGTCACCGCCGCCTGAACGGCACCACCCGGGGCGCCCCACCGGCGCCCCGCCCCGAACTCCCCCACACCCCATCCCCGTAGTCCCCGCAACACCCCGAGAGAAGAGAGCCGACGATGACCATCTTCCCCGGCGGACGGCGCAGAGCCGCCCTCGCCCTCGCCCTGACCGGCGTCCTCGCCCTGACCGCCACCGCCTGCGGTGACGACGGCAGCGGCGGGGGCGGCGACAAGGGCACCGAGGGATCGGGCAAGGGAAAGATCACCTTCTGGGACAACAACGGCGGTGTCCGCACCGACGTCTGGAAGGAGATCATCGCGGACTTCGAGAAGGCGAACCCCGACATCGACGTCGAGTACGTCGGGATCGCCTCCAAGGAGGTCCAGTCGAAGTACGACACCGCGATCCAGGGCGACGGCCTGCCGGACGTCGGCGGCGTCGGCGCGGCGATGCTCGCCGGGATCGCCGCGCAGAACGCCCTGGAGCCGCTGGACGCGCGGATCGAGGGCAGCGCGCTCAAGGGCAAGCTGAACGCCGGCATGGTCGCGAGCGTGAAGTCGGCCGGCGGACAGGACAAGCTGTTCACCGTCCCCACCTCCGCGAGCAACGGCGTGCTCTACTACCGCACCGATCTGTTCAAGGCGGCCGGCCTGCAGGAGCCCACCACCTGGTCCAGGTTCTACGCGGCGGCCGAGAAGCTGACGGCCACCGACAAGAACCGCTTCGGCTACACGATCCGCGGCGGCGCGGGCTCGATCGCCCAGGCCCTGGACGCCATGTACGGCCAGAGCGGCATCACGAGCTTCTGGAACGGCGACAAGACCACCGTCAACGACCCCAAGAACGTGGCCGCGCTGGAGAAGTACGCCGGGCTGTACAAGAAGACCACCCCGGCCGCCGACGTCAACAACGACTTCACCAAGATGGTCGCGCAGTGGGACAGCGGCCAGATCGGCATGCTCAACCACAACCTGGGCTCCTACCAGGACCATGTGAAGGCCCTCGGTACGGAGAAGTTCCGCGGCATCCCCAACCCGACCCTCGACGACGGCACCCGGGTGCAGGTCTCCAACCCGGTCGACGGCCTCGGTCTCTTCTCCTCCAGCAAGAACAAGGCCGCCGCCTGGAAGTTCATCGAGTTCGCGGCCTCGCACGCCTCCAACAGCAAGTGGAACAAGTCGGCCGGCGCCATCCCGGCCAACACGGAGGCAGCCCAGGACCCGTGGCTCCAGGAGGCGGAGCCGACGAAGCTCGGCGCCGAGGTCCTCTTCAGCGGCAAGGCCACCATCGTGGAGCTCCCGTACTACCTGCCCGACTGGAACACGATCTCCAAGGCGGAGAACGAGCCGGGCTTCCAGAAGGTCCTGCTCGGTACGTCCACCGCCAAGGAGTTCCTCGACCACCTGGCCGAGCAGCTGAACACGGCGCAGGCCGAGTGGAAGCAGCAGAACCCGTGAGCGTCGGCCGCCGCGCGGTGGTCACGGCCGGGGCGGGCCTCGCGCTCGCCCTGGCCGGGGCTCCCCCGGCCCGTTCCCAAGGACACCCCCGTATGCGCACGCTCTTCATCGCCGGCGACTCCACCGCCGCCCAGAAGTACGCCGACGCCGCGCCCGAGACCGGCTGGGGCATGGCCCTCCCCTTCTTCCTGCACCGCGGCGTGCGGGTCGACAACCACGCCGTCAACGGGCGCAGCACCAAGAGCTTCCTCGACGAGGGGCGGTTCGAGGCGATCCTGGCCGCGCTGTGCCCCGGCGACCTGCTCCTGATCCAGTTCGGCCACAACGACCAGAAGGTCGCCGACCCCACCCGTCACACCGAGCCGTGGACCACCTACCAGGACAACCTGCGGGTCTTCGTCGAGGGCGCGCGGTCTCGGGGCGCCCTCCCGGTGTTCGCCACCTCCGTCGAGCGGCGCAGGTTCGACGTGGACGGCACCGCGCTGCGGACGCTCGGCGCGTACCCGGCGGCGATGAGGGAGACCGCCCGCGAGTCGGACGTCCCCCTCCTCGACGTCGAGGCGCTGTCGCTCGACCTGTGGCAGCGGCTCGGGCCCGAGGCCACCAAGGCGTACTTCAACTGGACCGCGACCGAGCAGGACAACACCCACTTCAACCCGCCGGGGGCGATCGAGGTGGCCCGGCTGGTCATCGCCGAGCTGCTCCGCACCCATGTCCTCGCCCCGCGCGAGACGCGCCGCGTGGACGACGTCATACCCGCCGGGCTGATCACCTGGCCCGAACCCACCCCTGCCGCTTACGAGTTCGAGGAGAGCCGATCGTGAACCGACGCACACGACTGGGAGTGGTGGCCGCGGCCGCACTCACCCTGACGGTCACCGCCCCCGCGGCCGGTGCCCACGCCACCCCGCGCCCCGGCACCGACCCCGCCCGCGCCACGCTGCCGGCCCGCGACGGCTGGGCGTCCGAGGGGACCGGCACCACCGGCGGGGCGGCCGCCGACGCCTCCCGGGTCTTCACCGTCACCACCTGGGAGGAGTTCCGGGACGCGCTGGCCGTGCCCGGCACCGAGCCCCGGATCGTCAAGGTCGTCGGCACTCTGAACGCCACCGCCGCCGGCTGCGCCGCCTTCGAGGCCCCCGGCTACGACTTCGCCCGCTATCTCGCCGACTACGACCCCGCCGTCTGGGGGTACGAGAACGTGGTCAGCGGTCCCCAGGAGGACCTGCGGGCGGCGTCCGCGACCGCCCAGGGCCAGGCCATCAAGGTCAAGGTGCCGGCGAACACCACGATCGTCGGTGTCGGCGAGCACGCCGGGATCACCGGCGGCAGCCTCCAGGTGCAGGGCGTCGACAACGTCGTGGTCCGGGATCTGACGCTGGAGAGCCCGCTCGACTGCTTCCCGCAGTGGGATCCCACCGACGGCGCGACCGGGGCGTGGAACTCCGAGTACGACAGCCTCGTCGTGTACGGCTCCACCCACGTCTGGATCGACCACAACACCTTCACCGACGGCGCCCACCCGGACAGTTCGCTGCCGTCGTACTACGGCGAGGTCTACCAGCAGCACGACGGCGAGCTGGACGTCGTGCGGGGCGCGGACCTCGTCACGATCTCGTGGAACGTCTTCACCGACCACGACAAGACCCTGATGATCGGCAACAGCGACAGCGCGGGCGCCACCGACCGGGGCAAACTGCGGGTCACCCTGCACCACAACCTCTTCAAGAACGTGGTCGAGCGGGCGCCGCGGGTCCGGTTCGGTCAGGTCGACGCGTACAACAACCACTTCGTGGTGCCCAGTTCGACGTACGCGTACAGCCTCGGCATCGGGCAGGAGTCCCAGCTCTTCGCCGAGAAGAACGCGTTCACGCTCGCCGGGGACGTGCCGGCGGGCAAGATCCTCAAGAAGTGGAAGGACGCACCCGTCACCACCGTGGGCAACTACGTGAACGGCAAGCCGGTCGACCTCCTCGCCGTCCACAACGCCCAGTTCCCCGAGGAGCTGTTGCGGGCCGACGCGGGCTGGACCCCCGTCCTGCGCACCCGGGTCGACCACCCGCGGGCCGTGCCCGCCCTCGTCGGCCACCGCGCGGGCGCCGGCCGCTCCTGCTGAGCCCCCACCCGCTTCCAGGAGGAGCCCGCATGCCCGCACACCCCACCGACGCGGCCCCGGGGCGCCGTTCGCTGCTCCTGGGCGCGGCGGGAGCGGCACTCGCCGCCCTCGCCCTGCCCGCCGCTCCCGCCTCGGCCGCCGCTCCGCCGCGCGCCCGCCCCTTCGGCCGGTTCGGTTCGCCCGCGCGCAGGCTCACCGAGCGCACGCTGTACGTCCACCCGGGCGGCCTCGGGGACCACACCACCGTCCAGGCGGCGGTCACCGCCGCGAGCGGCACCGGCNNGGACGTACCGGGAGACGGTCGCCGTGAGTTCCACCCGTACGGACATGACCTGGATCGGCGCGAGCGGCGACCCCCGGGACGTCGTCGTCGTGTACGCCAACGCCGCCGGTACGCCCCGCCCCGAGGGCGGCACCCACGGCACCACCGGGTCGGCGACCACCACCGTCCAGGCGGCCGGTTTCACCGCGCACGGCATCACCTTCGCCAATGACTTCCTCCGTACCGACCTGCCGGGG
>NZ_LIPQ01000115.1:0-717 GCF_001418135.1 Streptomyces aureus | reverse complement strand
CAGTACTTCGCGCACTGTTACGTGGAGGGTGACGTCGACTTCGTCTTCGGCCGGGCCACCGCCGTGTTCGAGCACTGCCGGTTCCGTACGCTGTTCCGCCCCGATCTGGCTGCGGCCCCGCACGGCTTCGTCTTCGCCCCGTCCACGGCACGGGAGAACCCGTACGGGTTCCTCGCCTCCCACTGCCGGATCACCAGCGAGGCCCCGGACGGCCACTACAAGCTGGCCCGGCCCTGGGTACCCGGCTCGGACCTCACCGCCTGGCCGTCGCTCGTGGTCCGGGAGAGCGTGCTCGACGCGGGGACCGACGCGGTCGCCCCGTACGCGAACATGCGGGACGCCTACCCGTGGCAGGAGCAGCGCTTCGGCGAGTACCGCAACTCCGGCCCGGGCGCCCGGGTCACCGTGCCGGAGAACCGCCCCCAACTCACCCCGGCCGAGGCCGAATCGGCGACCCGAACCGGCTACCTGGGCGACTGGGACCCGTGCCCGCCCCGGTGGCGCCGAACCCTCGGGAAGGGGGGAGGGGGTCCCTGAGGGCCGGGGCGACGCCCGCGGGGGATCGACGCCTCCGGGTCCGCTACCCGAGGAACGACAGACGGACCTGGCGGTCGGGGTTGTCCTTGTTCGTGTCCACCAGGCACACCGACTGCCAGGTGCCGAGCGCCAGTTCGCCGTCGATCACGGGGAGTGTCGCGTGCGGGGCGACGATGGCAG
>NZ_LIPQ01000114.1 GCF_001418135.1 Streptomyces aureus | reverse complement strand
GTGTACAAAGACCTGGCTGCGCCTGCGCCCAGGCCGAACTGGCGGCGGCCGAGGACTTCGATCCGCTCCGGATCAGGCCGTACGTGACGCTGGACGCGCCGGAGGGCGGCACGGAGACCGGGTCGACGGCAGGACAGGGGGCCGTGGCGGGCACGGCGGCACCCTCGGGGGGCGCGGGGTCGGCGGGCGCGGGGTCGGGGGGCCCCGGCTCGTACGGCACCGACCCGTACGGTGCCGGTGCGTACGAGCCGTACGGCAGCACCGCGGCCTTTCCGGCCGAGCCGCACCCCGGGGGCGACCCCTCCGAGACCATGCCGCTGCTGCTGCGCGGAATCGGCGACGTACCCCCGCCGCCCGGCCATGAGCACGGGCGGGAACGTGGGCGCCGGCGCGGCGCGCTGGTCGCGGCGGTGGCCGCCGTCGCCGTGGCGGGCACCGCGGCCCTGGCGGCCGCCGTCCTCGGCGGCGGGGACGAGCCCGACGACCGGGCGGCCGTACCGGACGTGACCACGAGCGCGTCGCTGAACCTCGGCGTGTCGGAGGCGCCGTCCCCCTCCGCTTCGTCGCGGAGCCCGGAGCCGACGTCCTCGTCCCCGACGGCGCGCGAGACGTCCGCGTCGGCGTCCCCGTCGCCCACGTCGTCCTCGCCCGCCCCCACGACCGCGTCGCCGAGCACCTCCGTGACCACGAGCGGCGCGGGGGCGCCCCCGCCGGCCTCTCCCTCGTCGGCGCCGCCCGTCACCCCGACGACGACTCCGCCGGGCACGACGCCGCCCGGCCTGTCGCCCGGGGAGGAGGGCCGGGAGGAGACCCTGGACTACGGCTCCAGCGGCCCCGAGGTACGGGAGCTGCAGCGGCGCCTCATCGACGTCGGGGTCTACCACGGCCGCGTCAACGGCAGGTACGACGACGACGTGTGGGAGGCGGTGGCGGTCTACCAGTCGTACATGTACATCCAGGGCGATCCGGAGGGCGTGTACGGGCCGAACACCCGCGAGGTCCTGGAGCGGTACACCCCGCACATCTGACTCCCGCGAGCCCGCCCCGGGTCCCGGCATGCGGACCGGTTGGCCAAGACACCCCCGGTTTTGTATCGTGGGAAAACAAAGTGGCCCCGCCCGCACTCCCTGACCGGTGGGCGGGACCGCTTCGTTCTCCGCACCACCCCTCTGGAGACCTGATGCCTGCCACCACCCCGGCAACGCTCACCGCCCGCGCCCTCCTCCTCGACATGGACGGCACCCTCGTCAACTCGGACGCCGTCGTCGAGCGCTGCTGGCGACGCTGGGCGGAGCGACAGGGCCTCGACGGCGACGCCGTGCTCAAGGTGGTCCACGGCCGCCAGGGGTACGCGACCATGGCCGTCCTCCTCCCGGACCGCCCGATGACCGAGAACCACGCCGACAACCGCGTCATGCTCGCCGAGGAGACCGCCGACCTCGACGGGGTCGTACCCGTCCCCGGCGCCCCCGCCTTCATGGCCGCGCTCGCGCAGCTGCCGCACGCCCTGGTGACCTCGGCGGACGAGACCCTCGCGCAGGCACGGATGGGCGCCGCCGCGCTCCCGATGCCGGAGACCCGGGTCACCGCCGAGTGCGTCGGCGCGAGCAAGCCGGACCCGGAGGGTTTCCTGAAGGGTGCGGCCGAGCTGGGCTTCGACCCGGCGGACTGCGTCGTCTTCGAGGACTCGGAGGCCGGCATCCAGGCGGGCCGCGCGGCCGGCATGCGGATCGTGGGCGTCGGCCCGCGCGCAGCGGCCTTCGCGCCGGACGTGCACATCGCCGACCTCACCCACCTGCGGGTCGAGCCCGCGGCCGACGGCTCGATCACGCTGACCGTGCTCCCGTAGGGCGCCGAGCGCCTCGGGGGCCACACTTCTCCAGACCCCCGCAGCGCAGCGGCACCAGCACCCCCAGCACCGACACCCCCTCAGAGATCCACCACGGGACGAGACCACGAGACCCCGCGCCGAAAGGGCCCGGGGTCTCGCCGTACGCCCGCACGCGTGCCCGCCGACGCCGCTCCCGCCCCATCCCCGTGACGCCCGGCGGAACCTGGCGCTCCATCAGGACGTGTCACACCCCTTGATGTGACGTGTCCATGTCGTCACTCTGTTACCTGGCGCACCCCCCACCGAAACCTCGCGCCGCCACGATGACCGGGCCATCGCCCGGCACCCACGGGGACCGCACCCGCCAAGGTCCCCCCACCTCAAGGGAGTTCCCATGCCCGTCGGCACCGTCTACGCGCGTCGACTCGCCGTGCTCGCCACCTCCGCCACCCTCACCGTCACCGGTCTCCTCGCCACGGCCCCGGCCGCCCAGGCCGCCATGCCCACCCCGGTCAGCGCCGCCACCGCCCGCACCTACCTGGCCGCCCTCACCGTGAAGACGGAAGGTTCCTCCTCCGGCTACAGCCGGGACCTCTTCCCCCACTGGATCACCCAGTCCGGCGCCTGCAACACCCGCGAGACCGTCCTCAAGCGCGACGGCGTGAACGTCGTCACGGACTCCAGCTGTGCCGCGACCAGCGGCAGCTGGTACTCGCAGTACGACGGCGCCACCTGGACCGTCGCCTCCGACCTCGACATCGACCACATGGTCCCGCTCGCCGAGGCCTGGCGCTCGGGCGCCAACGCGTGGACCACCTCACAGCGGCAGTCCTTCGCGAACGACCTGACCCGGCCGCAGCTGATAGCCGTGACGGACAACGTCAACCAGTCGAAGGGCGACCAGGACCCGGCGGAGTGGCTGCCCTCGCGGACCGCCTACCGCTGCACGTACGTCCGCGCCTGGGTGCACGTGAAGTACCACTGGAACCTCAGCGTCGACTCCGCCGAGAAGAGCGCCCTCCAGTCCGTGCTCAACGGCTGCTGAGGACCCCGCTGTTGACTCAGCGTCAACAGCAGCCACCGGGAAGTGAACCTCACCACACACTTCCCGGTGGCCTGATGTTGAACTTGCAAGTACTAGTGAGGGGTGCCTAACCTGACGGCCTCATCGGTTTCCGTCCCCACTCCCCGTCCACCCCACGGACGGGGCCAGGCCGAAGGAGTCCCCCCATGAACACCCCGAACAACCCGAGCAACCCGAGCAACCCGAGCAACCCGAGCAACCAGCAGAATGCGAAGAGCCCCGGAGGCCTGAGCACCCTCGCCGGCCGCCTCGACCAGTCACAGCCGTACGCGCTGGGCCTCTTCCGCATCGTCGTCGGCCTGCTCTTCGCCTGCCACGGCGCCGCCTCGCTCTTCGGCGTCCTCGGCGGCGCGATGGGCGGCGGGACAATCCCGGCCGGCACCTGGCCGGGCTGGTACGCCGCCGTCATCCAGCTCGGCGCGGGCGGACTGGTCCTGTTCGGCCTGGGCACCCGGAGCGCCGCGTTCCTGGCCGCGGGCTCGATGGCGTACGCGTACTTCAAGGTCCACCAGCCGGAGTCCCTCTTCCCGCTGCAGAACGGCGGCGAGACCGCGGCCCTGTTCTGCTGGGCCTTCGTGCTGCTCGTGTTCACCGGCCCGGGCGCGCTGGCTCTCGACGGCCTCTTCCGCGGCCGGGTGGGCGCGGGCGCCACGGCGCGCAGGACGAGCGAGGAGCACGAGGAGCAGGCCACGCCGGTCACGGCCTGAGCCATGACGCCGAGGGCGGCCCGAGCCGCCCCGGCGCGCGGGCCCCGAGCCGCCCCGGTCGCTCCACAGGAGCCACGTACCGGAGCCACGCACCGGGGGTCACATACAGGAAAGGGCCGGACCACGCAGCACGCGTTCCGGCCCTTTCCCCTGTCCCCCTCACCCGGAACCGGCCCCTCGCCCCGGGCACATTCCCGCAAAGTCGCACACGTTCGCGCGGATCCGCCGAAGCCCGGCACCCACCCGGCGGTCGGCACCCCGCCCCCGCGTAGGCTCTGCCCCTGTGAATCTGCTCGACAGCCTTGGCTCGCTGCGGTCGCTCACCGCCGGGCCATGGATCTACCCGGTGGTGGCGACGTCGATCCTGCTCGACGTCTTCCTGCCCGTGCTGCCGAGCGGCTTCCTGGTGATCACCGCAGCCACGGCGGCGGCGTCGGCCACCGCGGCCACGCCCGACGTACCGTCCCTCCTCCCCCTGCTGCTGTGCGCGGCCACGGCCTCGGTGCTCGGCGACTTCCTGGCGTACCGGCTGGCGCTACGGGGTGGCGCCAGGCTCGACCGGACGATCGCCCGGTCCCGGCGTCTGTCCATGGCGCAGGAACGTCTCGGCACCGCGCTGGCCAGGGGCGGCGGGCTGCTCGTCGTCCTCGCGCGTTTCGCGCCAGCGGGCCGCTCGGTGGTCTCGCTGGGCGCGGGCGCGGCGAAGCGGCGCGTGGAGGAGTTCCTGCCGTGGTCGGCCCTGGCGGGCGTGACCTGGGCCTCGTACAGCGTGGGGCTCGGCTGGCTGGGCGGGCAGTGGCTGGGCGCGACGTGGTTCAGCGCGGGAGTGTCGACCCTCGCGCTCTTCCTGGCGGGCGGGCTCGCCGCCTACCTCATACGGCGTCCGGCTGGGGCTCCCGCGCCTGCCTCCTGACGGCGGGCTGCGCCGGGTGCGCGTGACGCGCACCGCGTACCTCCAGGCCGTCGAGGAGTCTCGCGGTCGCGTCGGCGATCTCGTCCACGGCCCGCTCGAAGACCTCGCGGTTGTGGGCGGCGGGGGCGCGGAACCCGGAGACCTTGCGGACGTACTGCAGGGCGGCGGCGCGGATGTCGTCCTCGGTCGCCTCTTCGGGCAGCGCGGGCGGTCGGAGCGTCTTGATGCTGCGGCACATGCCTCCAGTGTGGCGCGCCCCACTGACAACCGCCGGGAACGGAGCCACCGGGCAGCGGCGGGAGGGGCCCGCCGGCCTCAGGACAGCCCCCGCCGACCTCCGAGAACCCCGCCGGCCTCAGGACAGCCCCCGCCGGCTCAGGCGACCGTCGGCCTCAGGACAGCCCCCGCCGGCTGCGCGCGTTGATCTCGGCGGCTCGGGCGCGCAGCTCACGCAGCGGCGTGGCCGGCTGTACGTCGGCGGGCTCGGCCTCCCACTCGGCACCGCCGTGGACGGGCCGGATCAGACAGCGCCCGGAGACGCCGCCGGGGACATTCCCGGAGACATTCCCGACGTAGAAGCCGACCCGCCCGGTGGCGGTGTCACGGACGAGGTCACCGACCTCAGGCAGTGGCTGCACGCATCCCCTCCGTCCCGATTCCTGAAGCCTGGGGAGAACCAGAGAAGCCCTCCTCCCCCTCCCTGTCAACGTATCTCTAGAGATGTCCCCCGATGGATGGATCGGCCGGGCGGGGCGGCACACACGTGTGCGTCCCGGCCTCGGGGTGCGCCGTAGGGTGTCCGCAGATGAAGGGAGTGGTCCACCCGTGACTGACCAGGACAGCGCTCGTCGGCCCAAGTACCAGCGCATCGCCGACGAGTTGAGAACCGCGATCCAGTCGGGCGCGTTCGCGCCGGGTGACCGGCTCCCCGGTGAGAACGACCTCATGACGACCTACGCCGTGGCCCGGATGACGGCCCGCCAGGCCCTCTCCGTGCTGCGCACCGAGGGTCTCGCCGAGGCCCGCAAGGGCGCCGGGGTCTTCGTCCGGGCCTTCCGTCCGCTGCGCCGCCGGGGCATCCCGCGCCTGTCCGGCGAACAGTGGGGCAACGGGCGCTCGGTCTGGTCGGCGGACGTGGAGGACCGGGACCTGGTCGTCGACCAGATCGAGGTGGGCGAGACGGAGGCGGGGGCGCGGGTCGCGGGAGCGCTGAACCTGACGCCGGGCGCGCCCGTGTGCGTACGCAGCCGCCGTTTCGTCCTCGACGCCAAGCCGGTGCTGCTGTCGGTCTCGTACCTGTCGGCTGAGTTGGTGCGCGGGACGCCGATCGCCGAGCCGGACACGGGGCCGGGCGGCACCTATGCCCGGCTGACGGAACTGGGCCACCGACCGGTGCGGTTCCGAGAGGAGATCCGCTGCCGGATGCCGACGGCTGACGAGTCGGACCGGCTGGCCCTGGAGTGGGGGACGCCGGTGGTCCTCATCGGGCGTACGGCGTTCACGGGGCCGGGGATGGCGGTGGAGCTCAACGAGATGACGCTGGACTCGTCGTCGTACGTCCTGGAGTACGACTTCGACGCGTGACGGTACGACCCTGACGCGTGACGTCGAACCGGAGGCCGGGATCGGCGTGGACGATGTCGCCCTCGTACGCCCCGGCGGCCAGCGCGACGGCTTCCCCGGGGGCCAGCGCCGACCCCACATGGGTCAGGACGAGCCGCCCGGCACCGGCCTCGGCCGCGGTCCTGCCGGCCTGGACGGCGGAGTGGTGTCCGGGGGTCTCCCCGTCCGCCTCGCACACGAACAGGTCGCAGTCGCGGGCCAGTTCGACGAGCGAGGGGCAGGGCTCGCAGTCCCCTGAGTAGACGAGCGAGCGCCCGTCCTCGTCCTCCACGCGCAGCGCGAAGGCGGGAAGTCCGTGCTCGACGGCGCGGGAGGTCAGGGTGAGCCCCCCGACGCGGGCGACCTGTCCGTCGTACAACTCCTGCACGTCGAAGGCCGTTTCGACGGGGCTGCGCGCGGGACCGTTGGTGAGGAACCCGGCGAGCCGGTCGGCGATCCCGACGGGCCCGAAGAGGGGCACGGGAAGGGCCGTCCCGAGCCCCGCGTAGAGCAGGGCGTAGTAGAAGGTGAGCAGGTCGGCGGAGTGATCGGCGTGCAGATGGGAGACCCACACCGCGTCGACGTCTCCGAGGGCCACGTGCCGCTGGAGCTCGGCGAGGGTGCCGGTGCCGGCGTCGACCCAGACGCGCACCCCGCCGCCCTCGACGAGATAGCCGGAACAGGCGTTGCCCGGCCGGGGGAAGGGGGTGGCGGAGCCGAGCACGGTGACCCGCAGGGACCTGTCGAACATGAGCCAAGGTTAGTTGACCCCCTCGCCGACTCACGGGAAGTTGTGGGGACGAGGTGAAGAGCGTGCGTATTCTGTGTGCGCGCCGGGACCCATCGGCGGGCCCCCGGCAGAAACTGAGGGACATTCATGCTTCGCGCACGCACGTTCGCGGCCGTGACCGCGGCCGCCGCCTCCGGCGTCCTGCTGCTGCCCACGCAGGCACAGGCCGCCGGGTCGGTCCACCTGTACAAGATCTACTACGACAGCCCGGGCTCGGACCTCCGCTCGAACACGAGCCTCAACGCCGAGTACGTGCAGATACGCAACACGACCGGCGCGGCGGTCAACCTGCGCGGCTGGACGCTGACGGACGCGGCGAACCACAAGTACACGTTCGGCAACTTCGTCCTCGGCAAGGGCAAGATCGTGACGGTCCGCACGGGCCGCGGCACGAACTCGGCCGCGAACGTCTACCAGAACCGCGGCGCGTACGTCTGGAACAACGACCGCGACACCGCGACGCTGAAGAAGTCGAACGGCGCGCGGATCGACACGTGCTCGTACAACTCGACGCGGGTCGACTACAAGTGGTGCTGACCCGCCACGGGGGCTGATCGCCACGGCGTGGCCGCCCGCACGAGGACGGCCCCCGGACTCTCCCCGGGGCCGTCCGCGCATCCGTCTATCTCTCCTCCGCCTCGGGCTCGCGGGCGGCCGGAACCCCGTGCCGCTGGACGTCGGAGTTGACCTGCCCGCCGAGGGTCATGACGTTCAGGGTCGCGGAGTTCTCGTTGGCGATGGCCTTCTCGACCCGGGCGACGAGCATCGAGAACGCGTCCCGCTTCGGCAGGTTGTGGTACGGCCCGACCTTGGCCTCGAAGTAGACCCGCTCGTGCCCGAGGAGCTGTTCGGTGGACCGGTAGTTCTTCCACTGCTCGCGGTACCGGTAGACGCTCTCCAGCGACACGGCGGCGACGACCACGACGCTCAGCACGGTGGCGGTGACGCGCGCGAAGGCCAGATCCAGATTCACGAACACGGGCACGAGCGCGCCACCGACGACGGAGACGGTCCGCATCCGCAGATGCATCGCCTTCATCCGGGTCGCCTTGGCGTCGTACCAGCCCTGGTACTGCGAGAGCCTCGTCTCGATGTACCGCTGCGGCGTCATCTCGCCGCCCTGCACCCCGGTTCCGGGCGCGTCCCCCACCTCAGCCATGCGGCGAGTAGACCGGCCCTGCCAGGTCCGCGTCAACTCTTCACCCGTTCCCCCGCAGCCCCCACACGGTAGGTTCCGCCACCGTCGACGCGCCGTCGGCCGACCGCCGACTCACCTTCACCCACGGACACTTCAGGGGCCCCGTGAAGCCGCAGTCCCACCTCGCCCACCAGACGACCGCCACCAAGGCCGTCATGGCCCTCGCCGTCCTGGCCGCCGCCGCGGTGGCCGCCCTGGCGGCCCACACGACCACCGACGCCGCCACGGCCGGCGACCGCGAAACGGGCACGGTGAAGGTGGAGGCCGGCGCGGGCGAAAAGAAGGTGGAAGTGATCAAGTCCTGACCCGGCCGGGCCCCGAAGAGGACCCGCGACGCGAAGAGGCCCCTCACCCGACTGGCGAGGGGTGTCGCTCCGCCTGGCGGGCCTCAGGGTCTTCGGGTGTCCGGGTGTCCGGGTCTCCGGGTCTCTGGGTCTCCGGGTGTCCGAGGCTCCGGGTCTTCGAGGCTCCAGGTCTCCGGCTCTCCGGGTCTCCGGGTCTCCGGGTCTCCGGGTCTCCGGGTCTCCGGGTATCCGAGGCTTCGAGTCTTCGAGCCGACCTTCCGGCTCGTCACTCGTTTCGATCGCCGCGGGCGGGATCGTACGACCCGGCACTGACGGCGGCGAGCGCCGCACCCCACGGGTAGGCCACCGGGGCGCCGGGCTGCTGCGGCACGAACCCGCCCTCCCCGTAGAGGACGGTGACGCCGGCCCCGCGGAGCGTCTCCACCGACCGCTCGAAGGCGGGGTGCTGCACGTAGGCCGCGTTCACACACGGCATCGTCACGATGGGAATCCGCTTCCCGATGCCCTCGGCCACGACGCCGACGATGAACTTCTCCGTGATCCCGAGCGCCCACTGATTGATCGTGTTGAACGTGGCCGGCGCCAGGAGGACGGCGTCCGCCGGCGGCCACACGTCGGGCTGGCCGGGCAGCTCGTAGTCCCAGCGGACGGGATGGCCCGTGAGCGCCGCGAGGCCGTCGAGGGAGTCACCGAGCCAGCGCGCAGCGGTGGGGGTGAGGCCGAGACAGACGTCCCAGCCGTCGGCCTGTGCGTCCTCGATGACGTGGGCGATGTCGAAGACGGGCAGGGCCGCGGAGCTGAACAGGTACAAGGTCCGAGTGCGCATGCACCCATCCGATCACACACAACCGCTCCCGCCCGGGGCGGAGTCGGGGGGACCCGGATCAGCCGCTGTCCCGGCTGAACTCGTGCGTGCACCCCCCGGAGGTCACGTCCCGGGTGAAGCAGGCGACGAAGGAACTCGGGGAGCCGTAGAAGGCCAGTTGCATGTCCTCGCAGTCCACGCCGTCGAAGGTGACCTCGCCGTACGATCCGGAGGGGGTCCACGTCCCGCGCTGCGTTGCGGCGAACCCGGAGCAGCCCCAGCCGACGACGTCCTCCTTGTCGAAGCCCTTGGCCGTGAACGTGCCGTCGTCCTCGAACTCGACCGTCACCCCGCTCCAGTCCGACCACACGCCCGTCAGCTGATCGGCGCTGTCGACCTCGACCGGGTAGTAGCCGGAACAGGCGGCCAACAGGAACGTCACCGCCGCTCCCCACGCGGCGCCCCGTGCACGTCGTATCCGTTGATGCCGGCCGGCAGCCATACGGCCCTGCCTCTCGCGTCTCGCACACGCCCGGAAGCGGCTGCCGAAGGAGGCAGCGGACATCATCTTGAACGTGTTCAAGTCCTGGTGTCAATCGAGCTGGGGGCGCCACCGCCATCACTGCCACGGCAGCTCGCGAACGACCACCGCCATCCGTCGCCGCCGATACCAGTTCCGGATGTCAACCGGCCCCCGCTTGATGGCCCCTAACGCTTCTTCCGGAGGACGCTGGAATGCTTCCAGCGCTCGCCGCAGAGGGGAGGGCGCAACCGCGACGGACAGCAGTACGCCGACGGCGCAGGACCTGCGGATGACGCTCAGACTTCTTCCGCCGTGCCGACCGACCACCCGGGCGCACCCCGCTCGCCCGCGTCCAACTCCCCGTCCTCCAGGTCCCCGATGACCTTCCGCCACCATCGGCCGACCGCGACGGACACCACCACCAGCACCACGAGGGCAGCAATCGGCGCACCCCAGACCAGACCACCGATGACGAAACCGAGCGACTCCACGACTCCCCCTCGCCCGGTAATGCACCCCCATCCAATGTGATGGTCGTCACACTTGGTGCGGCGAGACGGGAGTCGTGATGGCGAGTTCAACGCTTTGACTGCACTCATTCAATCGCTGAGCGCCCGCCTGACGGCCTCTCTGGAGACCGGGGGTCAAAAACGACTCCCGGAGAAGAAGATTTTCCAAAACAAGTACGCGCGCAAGTACGGCGATATTTGTTGTCGAACCCCAGGGCCCGCAAGAGGCCCCGCATGACGCCGAGTTGGCGCGCTACGCTCTACGCGCTGCTCCTCTTCCTCCGTAACGTCCCGGCTGGCTGCCAGGTCGGCCGGAGCCCCCGATGTCGGGGCACCCAGAGAAAAGAGGGGCAGCGATGAGGGATCGATCGTTCAAGAAGGCCAGCAGGAAGTGGCCGGACCCCGATCGTTGGCAAGTGATCTTGTCGGCGCTCAGCCTTCTGGTGGCGGTCGTTGCCCTCACGGAGCAAGTAGGGCGGTAAGCCTGGCCGCATGGTGCGCGGCCAGGCTCACCTACTGCTCCGTGGGTGCTGGCCCAGCCTGGAGGCAACCAGGCTGGGCCATACAACGGAGCTGCCCTCAAGCGACCCGTGGTGCGAGCTGCAAAGGCAAGCTGCACTTGGAGTCGAACTACAACCTGATGCACAACCCAAGCTACACGGGAGCACAACGGTTGCGAGGCTGAGCACAGTCAAGCAAGACTCCGACACCGTCCTCGTCCTCACCTCATGGTCCTACGCCGGCCAGGGCCACTCCGCGGGCGAGGCCGCACTCGCCGCCTCCATCGCCGGGACATCCAGCTCAACCGCGAGACCGCCCGCGAGGCCCTACGAGACCAACTCGCTCTGGAAGGAGCCGCAACATGACCACCGCCGGCGCTGAGCTGCTGACCGTGCCCGAGGTCATGGCGCGGCTCAAGCTCGGACGTTCCACGGTTACGACCTGATTCGGTCGCGCCGACTGATCTCCATCACCATCGGCCGGTTCGCCGCTTTGGCGCTCCCACCTGCACCCCCGCACTCGACTGCGCGCCGGGCCTTGTAGTCCTCGCGGTCGAAGGCCGGAGGCCGCCCGCCGGCCTTCCCGCGCCGTTTGCGGTTGGCGGCCTGGTCGGCAGGCTCCGGGATCGTGCAGCGGATTCCGCGCTTTCGCAGGTAGGCCCGGTTGGCTCGGGAGGAGTACGCCTTGTCGCCTCGTACTCGCAGCGGGCGGACACGGGGACGGCCGGGTCCGGTGCGGGGGACCCGGATGCCTTCCAGGACTGCGGCGAACTGAGGGCTGTCACCGCGCTGACCTGCGGTGACCAGCAGGGACAGCGGCCGTTGGCCTTGCTCGCAGGCCAGATGGAGCTTGGCGGTGAAGCCTCCCCTGGACCGTCCCAGGCCGTGGTCGTCGGGTTCGACATGGACGCCACCCGGCGGCTCTTTCTGGGCCTGTCCGTCACGGGGGCGCCGCGGCATGCTGATGGGCCCGGCAGATCGTGGAGTCGGCGTTGACCTCCCGCGTGATCAGCCCGGCCGCGTCCCCCCGGGCCTGCAGCCTGGTCAGCAACAGGTGCCAAGTGCCGGCGCGTTGCCAGAGCCGGAAGAGTCCGTAGACCGTCTGCCACGGCCCGTACTCGGGCGGCAGATCCCGCCACGGAGCACCCGTCCGCACCCGCCAGCGGATCCCGTCGATCAGCCTCCGCCGACCAAGCGCCGGCCGCCCTAACGCCGCGACCGGCAGCAACGGCTCCAGCACCACCCACTGCCCGTCAGAAAGATCCCCTCGTCCCACACCGAGATCATCACGATGCGGGACGAGGCACCGAGCCGACTTTCAAAACACGGCCTAAAGGGTGTTGCAGAAGGTCGGGCTTCGGCAGGCTGAAGTGGCGCCTGAACTGCTGTTTCACCGTGTCATGGCGAGGTTGTGCATGGTGGCGACGGCCTGGACCGCGTGGTGAAGGCCGTCTCCTTTCTGGCGGCAGTCGCGCAGGATCTTCCAGTTCTTCATCCGGGCGAACGTGTGCTCGACGCGGGCACGGACGCGTCGGTGTTCGGCGTTGTCTTCCTCCTGGCCGCGCAGGAGGGGCCGACCGGCTCTCTTGCGGTGCGGGACGATCAGGCCGGTGCCGAGGTAGGCGCCGTCCGCGATCACCGTCGTCCCGGCCGCCGCGGCCGGCAGGCCCGACTCCCGCCACACGTGGGCATCGGCCTTGTTCCCCGGCGCCGGCCGGGCCGAGGCGATGACCAGACGGCTGTCCGCGTCGATGATGACCTGCACGTTCGCCGAGAACCGGTAGTTTCGGGAGGAGGCTCCCACGGTGCGGTCGCGGGACCGGGATCAAGGTTCCGTCCACGATCCACAG
>NZ_LIPQ01000113.1 GCF_001418135.1 Streptomyces aureus | reverse complement strand
CGCCACGTGCCTCATCACCCATCGACACGTCCAACGCCTTTGTTAGGACCTCTTATTGATGATGATCGGCGGCTGCCCGGCCGGAGCGGGAGACTGACCTGGAGTCGTCATGGAGACGTCCTTCGTGCGAAGTGATGAGGAAAAGCGCACGATAGGGCCGCCCCCGCCCTGGCGATGCCGGAACCGCCCAGCCGTCATTCTGACCGGGGATCCCTCGAGCGCCAGTTCCACAGCGCCGCTGCAACCTGGGTTCCGGCTCTGCCGTGCCACATGGGCTCGCCGCTCGCTCAGACGATCGCCGCTCGCCTGGCAGCGACAGGCTGCGTGGTCAGGCCGGTGCAGGAGCGGTAGACCGTGAGGCGCCGGCTAGCCATCAGCGGGGGAACGCCGGAAAAGATCAGACACCTGCCGCGCTGGCCTGCCCCGACTGCCCGTATGTCCAGGACCGGACGCCCGACCCCATCGTCGAACGGCACCACATCCCCCAAATGCAGCTCCCACGGCATAACGTCCTGCGCCATCAGACCGGGCAGCGGCCGCGGCAGCACCGTAGTGATCGCCGGAGCGGCACCGCGGGTCTCCTCATAGGTCATGATCCATGTCTCCTGCACGAGGAGCAGCCCTACCCATGTCGACCAGCCCTCCATGCATGACGGGCTGGCACGCTGGTCAACTTCAGGGCGGGGTGCCGCAAACTCCAGCCCGCTGCCACCCCACCGCCCGCTCGGTCGGGTGGATCGTGACCCTCATCCCGGCTGAGTCGAATGGTGTCAGGCGGTGGCGATACCGGCGAGGGTGCTTTGGAGCCGGCGAATCGCGTCTTCAGCTTCCGTGTACTGCTCGACGGGCGGTGGGACGGCGCCGAAGGTAGGGCCGTGTTCGGCAGGCATGGCGCGCCAGTGCAGGATCGGCGTCAGGGCGGTCGCAGCTGCGCCGAGGAACCAGGCCATGCGTCCATGTACGTGGGCGAGGGCGATGGCCACGGCAGCGAGTGCTTCCCGCAGGTGTTCCAGCCGGGCGACCGCAGGTAGGTCCTGCTGGGCCTGCGGGGCGCCCACGGCGGCGTGCAGGTCGTCGGCTGCCTTCGCCGCGACGGCACGGTCTTTGGGCGTCAGGATCCATTTGTGGTCGCGGATTTGCCGTTCGGCCTCCTTCACCAGTTCTTCGATGTCTCTTCCCATGTCCATGACCCTGATCGTATGCCTGCGCTCCTCAGCGGTAGACCATCCAGAGAGGCCCCAGCCCAGGTCAGCACCCGTGAAAACCGATGACGCACACCCCTGCACAAGGCACGACGCCCATGAACCGGACGGCCGCACCGCGACACCGACGTGCACGGCTTTCGTCACCCACGTCGCACGGGCGTCACTCGTCCTCGTGCCGGAACCCCTCCAACGAAGGACGCGCCGGACTCGAGCGGAGCGGAAAGCAGCGTGGGGTAGGTACGGGAAGTCGGTGGCAGGCCGGGCACCGGTGCCGGGCTGTTGGGGGCGGCCCCGGTCCCCTGTGCGGTATCGGGGCCGCAGAGCGGACTGGTCTGGCCAGGGCGCCCTGGCCAGTACACGCATCACCCGGCCCGACGTGCCGACTGCGCCGACACGCACGCCGTCAGCCTGGTGCGTGCGCTGCTTCTCGCGTGTGTGGGTGGCTGCGCCCATACCGGGCTGCCGACGAAGTGCACTGCTCCGGGCCCGAAGTCTGCAGTGATCATTTCCCCCTCCGCTGTCCAGCGGAGGGGGAAGCGGGGACTCTACGGCCAAACGACCTCACCGTCTCGAACCACCAAGGGCTCGAACCGGTCCGACTCGCAGAACCTGGTCCAGCCCAGGCGGACCGCCCCGGTCGCCGACCGGTGCCGGTCATCGGCCTTGGTGGCCAGCCATCTGAGCAGCTCCCCAGCGCGGTCGAATTCATCAGGGTGGATCTCCTGTCGAGCAGTCAGAGCCCATGCCCCGCCCTCAGTGCGCAGCAGCACCGAGAGCAGTGCGCCGTCCACCTTCCAGGCCTCGCCATGTCGGCCTAGCAAAGGCACAGGGTGGTCCTCTGTCAGGAACTCTCCGCAGTCGTCCTCCACCACGATCGGAAACGCGGTCACAATAGGAGAGTCTCCGGTTTGCCGCCCAGCCCGAGATGCCACCGAAGCTCTGTGACCTCTTCATCCGACAGACTGTCCCGCAGATTCAGGACGAGTGAGAGCTGAAAAATGTCAGCCGTAGCGGCAAGCTACCGTCCGGGTATGACGATTCCACCGGCGATCTAGCAGCTGCCCGGACGATCACGAGGTGCGTACTCCTGGCTCCTGAATGATCATGGTCTTGCTTTGCCCTGCTACCGCCTCCATGCCGTGCCTGAGCTCGTGGCGCTAGAGGTGGCGTGTTGGCCGGGGTTGGTCAGTCGGCCGGCTCAATGGGTGGTGGGGCCGGGTGGTTTTCATGCCGCCAGATCACGGCGTGTTCGACCTGGGAGACGGTGAGTCCGGTCTTCTGCGCGAGCTGTCGGGTGCTCAGGCCCCCTGGGTGCCGCTGGAGCGCCAGGGCGACCTTGCCGGCCCAGAGCTCGACGTCGACGAAGGGTCTTTGTCGGTAGTGGTGCTGCAGTTCGGCCAGGTGCTGGGGCGAGCAGGCAGTGAGGATCCGTCTGCCGTCGAGTAAGGGGTCCTGCCCGTATACCGCGGAGGAGTCGGCGACGAGCGCGTGGATCTGCGAGCCGGGTGTGCTGAAGGTCCCGCACAGATCGCAGCGCATGATGATCACCTGGACGTTCTCCGCGTACAGCGCGGTGCTGCTGGGGCGGCCCCGATGCCGGGCGTGGGATCGGGGCCGCGGACGACGAGGGTCCGGCCGTGGGGCGCCCGGACCTGCGGACGCGCAGCCCGGCCCAACGCGCCGACTGCGCCAAGGACACGCGCTACGCCCTGCGTTCCTCGGTGGGCTGCATCGTGCGGGTGAAAGAGCCGTGGGGGACGGTGTCGGGACCCATCCCGGTAAAGGCTCAAGGGTGAGCATCCACAGCGTGGACCCCGTGGGCCTGGAGGCGATCTACCGTGCGCTGGTGGCGTTGGGGGCGGCGCCGGTGCTGGACCCGGAGGTGTCGCCGGACGGTCCGCAGGACGAGGACCGCGCCCGGCTGCTGGGGTGCCTGCTCGCCAAAACCGAGCTCGAGCTGGCCTCCGTGGAGAGCGCGGCTGAGGACGGTCTGACGGTCGTCGGGGATGCGTTCATGGGGTGGCTGGACGAGGTCGGGCCGGACCGGGAACTCATGCTCGCGCTGCTGGCGCCACGGCTGGAGAGAACGGCGTTCCAGCTCCTCGACCCCGACGACCCGGACGCCGACAACACGCCGCCGACGCAGTTCACGGCCTGCTCGGCGGTGACGACGGCGGCGGCCGCGCTGGGCGTCCACATGCACGGCCGGCGTACCGACGCGGACGAGGTCCGCCGGTCTCTGGGCCGCGTGGAGTCCTGCCTGATCCAGCTCCTCCAGGCCGTCCACGACGTCCGCGTCACCATCGGCGACGCAGAACCGGACGAGGACGAGGACGAGGGCTGACCGGAGCGCCCGTCACCAGGTGGGCTGATGCGGCGAAGGAGGTACGTCACTCGAGCCGCATATGTGCGTGCAGGCGCTGACCAGCACGGATGGAGGCTTTCGCCGCCCGGGCAGGTCAGGGGTTCACCTTCCGGATGTCTCTTATGAGGGCTTGCCGTTCACGGCCGGATTAGGAGGCATACCCACACGTATGCCTGCGCGGCATCGTTGCCGTCCCACCCCGAGCCCACTTGAACGATGCGGCCGCTGAACTCCTCCGGCTGTACCGCGACCACGGCGGCGTGGACATCGTCATCGTTCTGGGACGACGACGGGCTCCTCCCCCGCACCGACACTGCAGGCGTACGCGAAGCGTTCACGGTCGGCGGCAAGACCGTCGCTGCCGCCCTGATGGTGCTGATCGCCTCCCTCCGCGCCCTGCTGCCGCTAGGCGTCGACCTCACCAGCGCCAAGCTGCTGCCGATGCGTGAGGTCCCTGCCCGCCTCGGAGCAAGTCGGCCATCGGGCCATCGGCTAATGGCCGACCTGCGCCGCGATGGCGTGTTCAGCGGGTCAGGAAGGCGAGGATTCGCTGGTTGACTTCCTGCGGCTTCTCGGCGAGGAGATGGTGGCCGGCGCCTTCGATCATTGCGGCGTCCGATCCGGGGGGCAGTACGGCGAGAATGTCGGCGAGTGTCGCCTCGTCGACCACGGGGTCCTCGGTTCCGTGGAGGTACAGGGTGGGCTGAGAGGGCAACTTGTCCAGCACGCGGGCCATTTCCCATTGCGGGGTGCCGAAGGTTGCGGCGGGGAAGTTCTGTCGGTAGAGCTCCAGGCCGAGGTGGAGCCTCTCAGGCGTGTTGAGTCCTTCCTTCATGGCCTTGCGGTCCTCGGTGGAGTCGTAGCCGGGGACGTTGCCCGTCCAGTGGTCCCAGAGCCAGTCGAGGTAGGCGAGGTCGTTGGCGGCGACGAGCTGGTCGGCTACGGCCATCTGGAAGAAGTAGAAGTGGACGTACCGCTCGATCCTGTCGGGATCCGCGCTGTTGCGCTCGTAGAACGGCAGGGGCGGGACGTCGTTGACGACCACTTTGGCCCACCGCTCGGGTGCGGCCACGGCGGCTCCCCAGGTGGTGAAGCCGCCCCAGTCGTGCCCGATCAGGACCGCGTCGGACCCGCCGCCGAGCGCCTCGTGCAGGGCGTTGGCGTCGGCGATCAGGTCGGGAAGGCGCATGCTGCCGTCCGGCGGAATCTGGGAGGGGGCGAAACCCCGCATGGTGGGGACTACGGCGTGGTATCCGGCCTCGGCCAGCGCGGGCATGAGGTACCGGTAGAGCCTGGGTGTGTCGAAGCCGTGCAGCATCAGGGCGAGCGGGCCTTCCCCTGCTTCGACGTAGGCAAGGTCCAGGCCGTTGACGGTGATCCGCTTGTGGTCCATCTCAAGCTCCTCGTCTCTATGACTCACTATAACGAACGTTCTATCTAGCCCGGAAGCTAGCACGGTGTTCACACGGTCCACAAGCTAGAGCGAACGTTTTATCTAGTAGGCTCGGCCACATGGCGACCACACCACAGCCGGGCACCCGGGAGCGCATCGTTCGTGCGGCTTCCCTGCTGATGCAGCGGCAGGGGTATGAGGGGACCGGCATCAAACAGGTCGCCCAGGAGGCCCAGGCCACGCTCGGCTCGGTCTACCACTTCTTCCCCGGCGGCAAGCAGGCCGTGGGCGTGGCCGCAGTCCAGCATGCCGACCAGGAGTTCGCCGACCTGCTGTCGGCGTCACTGTCCGAAGAGGCCGACCCGGCGAAGGCCATCGCCGCCTGCGCCCGCACGCTCGCCCGCCACCTGCGCGACTCCGCATGGGTGGACGGATGCCCGATCAGCGCGACCGCACTGGAAACCACCGGACGAGTCCCCGCTATCGAGCACGCCGTCACTCAAGCCTTCCAGCACTGGCGAGCCATCGTGGCAGACACGCTTCGCGGAGCCGGATTCCCGGAGGGCGACGCAAACGACCTGGCCACCACCGTCATCAGCACCCTCGAAGGCGCCGAACTCACCGCACAGGTCTACAAAAGCGAGACGCCTCTGACGGTCGCCGGCGAGCACATGGCCCGGCTCATCAACTCCTACAAGGCGTAAGAACTCCATCCCACTCGTGCGTGTCGTCGGTACACACGCACAAAACCATATGATCACCCGGTTCTCCGTGCCTGTTCAGGCACTCGGAGGGCCTGCAAAGAGGGCGGGCAAGTGGACGAGTCGGATGTTTCGCAGCGGGGGCCGGTCCGGATAGTAGCGGCGAACGTCGTGAGAGCACCGGCGACGAGTACCGCGCTATGGAGTCCCACCGGGGACGAAGAACGCCCCGGACTAACTGATCGTTTCAGAATGATCTCCGGAGCCGGCGGAGGCAGATAATGCTGGCCGCCAGTTCCAGCAGTCCCTGATGGAGGTCGGCTCTGCGCTCGTAGCGGGTGCGGAGCCGTTTGAATTGGTGGAGCCAGGCGAAGGTGCGCTCGACCACCCAGCGTGTCCTGCCGAGCCCGGAGCCATGCGCCTTGCCACGACGCGCGATCTGCGGCTTGATCCCTCGCTTCCACAGCACGCGGCGGTACTTGTCGAAGTCGTAGCCGCGGTCCACGAACAGCCGCTTGGGTCTGCTGCGTGGCCGTCCACGCAGGCCCCGGATAGGGGGAATGGCGTCCAGGAGCGGGATCAGCTGCGTGACGTCGTGGCGGTTTCCGCCGGTGAGCGACACGGCCAGTGGGGTGCCGTGCCGGTCCACGATCACGTGGTGCTTGGAGCCCGGACGTGCGCGGTCCACTGGCGAGGGGCCCACATGATCCCCCCTTTCAGCGCCCTGACGTGGGAGCCGTCGACCGCGCAATCATCCATGTCCAGGACGCCGTTCACCCTCAGCTCGGTGAGCAGTATCTCGTGGAGGCGGCGCCAGACGCCGGCCTCGGTCCAGTCCCGCAGACGTCGCCAGGCTGTCACCCCCGAGCAGCCCACGACCTGGGTGGGCACGTCTCGCCAGGCGACTCCCTTGCGCAACACGTAGACGATGCCCGCCAGTGCCACGCGGTCCGATACCGGCAGCCGGCCGGGGTTCCGATGGCGTCGAGCCGGCCGAGTGGGAAGAAGCGGAGCTATGCGCTCCCAGAGGTCATCAGGAACCAGGTCAGCGGACACGGTCGCAGAGTCTGTCGAGACCAGTCGTCAAACACCAACAGAGCCGTCAAGATCGGCACGTTGAACGATCGGGAATCTGTCCGACTCAGCGCCAGCCACCATGCCGCGGTTCCGAGTACTCGCCGAACGGCGGGTCGAAGACGTCCCCATCGTCGGTCACCACGTATTCGGGCTTGGTCCTTGAGGCTGCCGCATGCAGGCGGATGACGAGGTCAGGGACAGGAAGGACACGCAGAGACAGAGCCGCAGCCACGCGAGCGCGCTCTTCGGCGATCTCCGGGTTGGCCCTGATCAGATACGTCTCAAGATGCTGGGCGGAAGTCTGCATGACCTCCAGATCGCCGCCGCCGGAGAAGCCAAGGCAGTCCTGCCATTCCAACCCGATGATGATCTCCAGAGCGCCCGCCAGGTCGTCGGCGATCAGCCCGCCCGCCCCTTCAGAGCTCGCGAACACCACTGCGCGCCGGCCGCCTTTCTCGGCGCACAGGAAGTACGCCCCGCCGGTGAAATCTCCTGCGATCGGCTCCAGCGGCTCGCCCGAGGCAAGCCTCAAGCCGTCACCGCACTCCTTCCGCTCGATGTCGAACTCGAAGGACGCACGCAGCAGCCCGTGGATGTCCCGCATGCTCCGGATTAGATCGAGCAGGTGATCGCTTGAGGCCATGACATCGACGATAGCCAGGGCCGCTGACGTGCCGGGACCTGGGCCACCCCCGGGCGACTGCAGCCGACACCACTCAGCGGCCACCGCCGCTTCAGGTCATTCTGAAACGACCAGTAATACGAGGAAATGCACGAGCGACAGCGCGAGGCGCATTCCTCACGACAGATCCGGATCGAGGACGGCGACGCTCATCTCAAGAACTAGCGGGCACTGGCCCGCCCCCTCGGCCGTCGCGAGCACGTGAGCGACATGGTCCAGTCAGCAGGACATCGACTCAGCCCGTTTTCACGCCGACACCGCCTGCTACGTCTGCTACCAGGACGTCGATGACGACAAGCGCCAACGAAGGGCGTGCGCAAGAAGAGCTCCAGGCCAAGCAGACCAACCTTGCTCACCAGCTCAATGCCGAGCGGGATGCCCAGCTAGCTCCTTTCGTCGCCGCCCTTGAGGAGCTCGCCGGGCAAGTGGAACAGCTCGAGCACAAGCTCACCGCGTTCCCTGCCATTGAGGCGATCTTCCAGCGTCGCGACCAGGCCCGCGTAGCGTTGAAGGCCGCCGAGGAGGTCGTCGAAGCACTCGACAACGACGTCGCGGCGCCGCTGGTCGCCGGCGCGAAACCGACTGACCGAAGTTCCTGGCCGAGTTCCGGGGAGACCCCTGGGTGGACCATGACGTCTCCATCAGAGACTCCGATCTCACCTTCTACGTCGGCACCCGGCCCTGGGCGCAGAAGCGAAGGTGCTGTTCTTCCTCGCCTACAGCTACGCGACGCTCTTCCTTGAGCACGACCTGGACAACGAATGCACCTTTCCGGGCCTGCTCCTTCCCGACAAACCCGTACCAGCAAGGTATCGACGAGAACGTCGTACGTCGTGTGCTGCAAACCCTCGCGCAGGCTGTGAGTGAGACCGGTGCCCAGGTGATCAGCACGCAGGCCCTCACTCCACCCGCCGACCCGAAGACAATCCGAGTGATTCCCATGCCGAGGACGTACGCCGCCCCGTAGAGGTCAGATCTACCCGCATATGGGGACGTCGTCCAGTCAGGGACGCAATACCGGCCGCTTGATACCCGCCCGGGAACCAGGCGTCATCTCGCCCCCGCGCCTTGAGTCTGGCGCGGGTTCATTCGCAGGTCTAGTCGTGAGCGAGCAGGTCGTGGCGAAACGGACGGGTCCGGCAGCGAACTGCGCTGCCGGACCCCGCCCGTGCTCGGTCTGCGGTCAGTAGCAGGTGACGTACAGGTCGACGCCGTGCGGCGTGTTGTTGCCGGTCGCCTGGACCTGCCAGCCGTCACGGCCGCCGCTCTCCGCAGCGGTCAGGGGCCTGCTGGTCACCAGTGTGTCGTCGTACCCGGTGACAGCCGCTCCGCCGCCGACGACCTTCTTGTCAGTGGCGCACTGCAAGACGCCGCCGGCGACGTCGTCGGAGGTCGTGTGGGTGTAGCGGGTCGTCGTCAGACCGGCGATGGGATCGGCGCAGATCGCGTAGCCGTCGACCCGCAACTGCTCCGCATGGACGTCGTAGCCGGAGACGATCCACTGGTTGGGATTGGCGCTCCCGGCCGGGCCGGGGTACGACTGGTTCAGGTTCCGAGTCCCGCCGTAGACCGTTCCGCCGCCGCCGAAAGCAACCTTGCCGGTGGGGCAGGTGGTGACGAGCGGGGCGTTGCGGTCGATGGTGAAGTGGTACTGCTCGGCCACCTCGTAGCCGGCCGGGGCGTAGATGCACACCGCGTGGACCGTCACGGTCAGCGGCTTCGGCCCGCTGCGGGCCGACGCGGTCCAGCCGTACGCCCCCTGGGAGTTCTGGGCGGGCATGCTCTCGACGAGGGCCACCATGTTGGAGTACAGCGGCTGGCCGACCGTCGCAAAGGCGCCACCGGAGATGGGGACCTGCCCCGGGGGGCAGCTGACTGTCACCGCCTGGTCGTCGCCCACCGAGGCGGTCTTCTTCACCATCACCATGCCGCGGAAGGGACCCGACGCCGGCGGTGTACCGTCCGCCACCATCACCGCGTGCGAGTCAGGAGCCCCGGTGACCACCCCCGCCAGCGTGCCGGTCACGACCGCCATCGCCATCACGGCCGACCTCAGCCTCTTCAAGATGCGCATGGAACGTCCTTCGCGTGTACACAAATACATGACAGAGAGTGATTGTTTCATAGCGCGCTGTGCTCGGCCGACGTTTCACCGAAACCATGATCGGCCGGACAAGTCCTAGTACTGCAACGGTGTTTAAAGGGTGTGGCAGAAGGTCGGGCTTCGGCAGGCTGAAGTGGCGCCTGACCTGCTGTTTCACCCTGTCATGGCGAGGTTGTGCATGGTGGCGACGGCCTGGACCGCGCGGTGAAGGCCGTCTCCTTTCTGGCGGCAGTCGCGCAGGATCTTCCAGTTCTTCATCCGGGCGAAGGTGTGCTCGACGCGGGCACGGACGCGTCGGTGTTCGGCGTTGTCTTCCTCCTGGCCGCGTAGGAGGGGCCGACCGGCTCTCTTGCGGTGCGGGACGATCAGGCCGGTGCCGAGGTAGGCGCCGTCCGCGATCACCGTCGTCCCGGCCGCCGCGGCCGGCAGGCCCGACTCCCGCCACACGTGGGCATCGGCCTTGTTCCCCGGCGCCGGCCGGGCCGAGGCGATGACCAGACGGCTGTCCGCGTCGATGATGACCTGCACGTTCGCCGAGAACCGGTAGTTGCGGGAGGAGGCTCCCACGGTGCGGTCGCGGACCGGGATCAAGGTTCCGTCCACGATCCACAGCCGGTCCACGTCGGCGACCGGCCGCGGGGCCGGCTCCAGGGCCAGCAACGGACGCAGGCGGTGGATGACCCGGCAGACGGTGGCCGGGGAGACCCCGAAGAGCGGGGCGAGCTGCCGCATGGTGAGGTTGGCCCGGTAGTAGACAGCTACCAGCAGGACCCGGTCGGCCAGCGGCAGGCACCACGGCCTGCCACCACCGGGACCGTTCCCGCCCCGCTCCTTCACTACCTTCACCAGCTTCGCGAACCGGTCGATCCGCAAGCCCGTGAACGTCTCGACCCACACCGGCTCAGCCCGCAACACCCCACCCATACAGGGGAAATGCCCGGAACTGAGCCTTCTGCAACACCTTTTAGGGCCTGTCCGATAGGTCGGTGACGGCTCGATGAGCGTCACCTGGCCAGCCTCGTGTCGTTTTGGAGATGCCGGGATACATCACTCGGTGGAACTGATCAACATCGCGCTGGAGAAAGTGCTGGCCAGCCCGATCTTCCGAAGGGACAACATGACGCCAAACACTCGCAAGCGGACCTGCGCCCGAGTCGCCGCACTGCTCACCGCTCCAGTGCTCGCCCTGGGTTTCCTGGCGCCGTCGGCTTCCGCGGATGGACCGCTCGGCGTGGACACGAGCGGCGAGGGCCTCAATGTCAATTTCGACATCGCCCAAACCGTCTGGACAGTCGTGACCAGCACTGCACTCAAGCCCTTGTGTCTGAACGGTGCGGAGGACGACTCATTCCTCGTTTGCCCAGTGACCGACGAGCTCACGGACACCAATTAGGCAATCGGCGGCGTACCAACGGCGAAGTGAGACCAGGGCTTCACGCATGGTCCTGAGAGACGAGAGAGCCTTGGCCTGCTCCGGGGCTCTCTCGTTTCGGCCGTTTCCCGCGCGCCGTGCCCGGACCCGTCGGACACGCCCTAGCGCACGCACAGACCACCCCCCAGGGCTCCCCTGGGGGGTGGTTCGAGGGGAAACACAACATCACCCCACCCCCGTCTCAGGGGGTGGGGTGATGTTCCGTCACTCACCAGGGACCGCCCTACTCAAGGCCCAGCTTTCCGAGCGCAACGGGCACGACCCCTTCGTAGCTGCTGTCGGTCTCCTGGTTGTTGTTGAGGATCCGGTCATTTCGCACGACTCCATCGCGGCTGCCGTTGTCAGTGCTGATCGACTGGCCGATGCCGGTGCCGGCCTGAGCCGCTCCGCCGAAGGACAGGGCGGCGCCCGCCAGTGCGACCGCTGCGAGTACACGCTTCGTGTTGTTCATGCCTCGCGAACGATCATCACTGGATGTGGTCACGAAAGAAGCTCCGGACGGCTGCGGAAACGGCGGCCCGCCCGCCCCGGGGGTCCGGGCGGGCGCTATCGGTACTAGGAGCTGTCCGGCCGATCATGCGCCTGTGATGGAACATGCACGATGTCGCCCAGGTCCTGGCATCTGCGACGCCACCACGGCCAGGCATGTGGAGCGTGAGGGTCGGGCAGCGTGCGTGCCAGGAAGTCGGCGTCGGCTTCTTTGACGGCTGACGCGATTTCCCGGGCTGCTCGTCTGTCGAGAGCGCCGATGGCTCGCTCTATCAGGAGGCGGTCGTCCCAGATGTCGTAGCCGGGCAGATGCGGTTTGGGCAGGCAGAGCGGCCATCCTGAACGGCGCACGAAGCCCCGCCAGCACTGGATGGCGTGTTCGAGCACTTGAACAGGAAGGCCGCGTTCGGCCTCAAAACGGGCCGCCTGGCGGCGGGTGTGGGGTGAGAACTGTGAGGACCGGCGCCGGTAGTCCTGAAGATGGGACCGGCAGACAGCGTCCAGACGTAGAGCAGCCGCCGTCTTGCGGGGCATGACTCTTCTTTCGAAGTAGTGATCTCGGCAGGTCACTCTACTGTCTGGTCTTGGGGTGGTTCACGGCCTGAGCCAGATGGCCAGCGCCGCGGCGGTTGCCGTACCGAGGTAAACGTAGCCACGTTTGTCATATCTGGTGGCGACGGCTCTGGCGTGCTTGAGCTTGTTGATGGCCCGTTCGACGGTGTTGCGTTTCTTGTACCGCTCCTCGTCGAAGCCGGGTGGCCGTCCGCCGCGTGAACCTTTGCGCCGGCGGGCGGCCTGGCGGTCGGTCTTCTCCGGGATCGTGTGCCGGATGCCCCGGCGCCGCAGGAAGTTCCGGACGGGCCCGTTGCTGTACGCCTTGTCGGCGGCAACGCTGTCGGGCTTCTTACGGGGCCTGCCTGGCCCGAGGCGGGGGGTGCGAATCTTCTCCAGCACCGGCTGGAACTGGGTGCAGTCCGCCCGCTGACCTGGTGTGATGATCAGGGACAGAGGGCGGCAGCGGCCGTCCGCGCTCAGGTGGAGCTTGGTGGTGAATCCGCCGCGCGAGCGGCCCAGGCCCTCACCTCCCGCACCACCTCCGCCAGGCGGGCGACCAGGCTCTGCCACGGCGTCTCGTCCTGGTGTTCTGGCCTTTCGGCCCCCTTTGAGCCGGGCGCCGGCGGTGGGTCGGTGCGGGCGCCGGCTGCATGCTGATGCGCACGGACGATGGGTGGAGTCGACCGCGACGTCCCAGTCGATCTCGCCTGCGGCGTCGGCCGCGGCCTGGACCTACTGGAGCAGACGTTCCCAGGTTCCGTCGGCCGACCACAGGCGGTGGCGTTCGTAGACGGTCTTCCACGGCCCGAACCGCTCGGGCAGGTCACGCCACTGCACCCCGGTCCGCACCCGGTGCAGAATCCCGTCGATCACCTGCCGGTGATCCCGACACCTGCCACAACGCCTGTTACTGACCGGAAGGAACGGCCGCAGCCGTTCCCACTCGGCATCACTCAGATCACCCCGCCCCATGCCCACATCAACGACACGGCGGCGGAGTAGTCACATGATCGGCCGGACAGGTCCTAGGCGTTTGACAGCGAACCCAGTCGTTTTCGGCTTCTATTGATCAGAAACGGTTCGGGTTCCGGGTCGCTGCAGGGGTGTGAGCGATCTGGTAGGGGACGCACGGCATCTCTCGCCGTCGGTGCAGGAGGTCCTGCGGCTGGTGACACCGGCGCGGATCGCGCCGGTTGGCCGGGAGATCGTCCTGAACTTCGTCTCGGATACGACGCTGGGCCTGCCGAAGT
>NZ_LIPQ01000112.1 GCF_001418135.1 Streptomyces aureus | reverse complement strand
CGGCCCCGCGGGGCCGGCCCGCCGGGTCCTGGAAGTGCGCGTTGGCGTGCCGGATACGGAAGTCGGCGAGCCTGCCCGCATCGTCCAGGTGGGGGGTCAGGACGAGGGCGGGGTCGTAGAGCCCGTCGGAGAGCTCCGCCAACTCCGGTGATCCGTCCCCGACAGGGACGAGGGGGCGCGCCGGGGCCGCCTGCTCGGGCAGCGCCTCCAGGGTGTGGGCACAGAGTTCCGCGAGTGCCTCGATCTGGCGTTCCACGGCCTGCGGCTGGGGGTCCAGCGGGCGGGCCCAGCAGATCTCCAGGACGCCGTGGATACGGCCGCCGGTCCCGGCGGGGACGACGACCCGCCCGCCCTCGGGGTGGCGCGCCCGTCCGATCGAGGGGATGCCCGCGGCGGCCAGGGAGGGGTACCAGACGGTGCGACGGCCGGTCAGCGCCTCCCGGGCAGCGGTGGTCACCCCCGGAGGTACGTAGTGCCAGCGGGCCGCCTCGTCGGCGCCGAACCCGGCGTGGCCGCGCAGGCTCAGCGACGCGTCCTGGCCGGTGGTCCAGATCGCCACGGCGACGGCGCCCAGGGGTTCGAGGGCGTGCGCGAGCAGCGAATCGGCGACGGCCTGGGTGTCGCCGGCGTCGAGCGCCGCGCTCTCCGCCGTGCGCAGGCGCACGGCGACCGAGGCGGCGGGCCCGGCGGTGCCGGGCTCGCCGATGGTCGTCCTCACGAACTCGCCCGTGACCTCGGCGACCCGGTCGCGGGCCGCCTGGTTGATGATGTCCGCGGCCAGCTCCAGTTTGGAGAGCCCGGCCCGGTCGGCGAGCTCGGCGAGCTGCCGCGCCGCCTGGGCGGGGCCGCAGCCCAGGCGCTCGACGAGGACTCCCTTGGCGAGTTCGATCAGGGCACGCCCCTCGGCCGCCGCATGCGCGGCGCGCACCTCGCCGCGCAGCCGCTCCACCGTGGTGGCGAGCCGGCCATCGGTGAAGTCGTCCCGCGCCGAGGGGCCTTCACTGTCGGCGGGCGGGGGACCCGGGACGCCGGCGGGCGCCTCGGGTGTCGGAACACCGTCCCCAGGAAGCGCGGCGGGCGGGTCTCCGTCCCGGAAGCGGGGGCCACTCACGTCGGCGACTCCTCGGTCAGGACGGCCTCGCGGCCGCCGCACGGACGGGGACATGGTGCGCCGGAGCGGCGCGGGGTTCGCCTCGGTGTGCCGGACGGCCCGACGGCGACGGCGACGGTCACAGGACTATCCATCGTTCAGCCAGCGGCCGACGCAGGCGATGAGCTCGTCGGCGTCGACGGGCTTGGTCACGTAGTCGCTGGCGCCCGACGCGAGGCTCTTCTCGCGGTCGCCCGGCATGGCCTTGGCGGTGACCGCGATCACGGGCAGTTCCGCGTACTGCGGCAGCTGCCTGATCCGTTCCGTCGCCGTGTAGCCGTCCATCTCCGGCATCATCACGTCCATCAGGACGAGTGACACGGCCGGGTTCGCCAGGAGCGTCTCGATCCCCTTCCGGCCGTTCTCGGCGTGCAGCACCGTGACGCCGTGCAGCTCCAGGATGCCGCTGAGGGCGTAGAGGTTGCGGGCGTCGTCGTCGACCACGAGGACGGTCCGGCCTCGCAGTGTGGTGTCGATGGCCTGGGGCGCCGGGGCCCAGTGGTCCCCGCGGACCAGGGGCACGACGTCACCGGGCTGCTCCGCGGACAGGTGCAGAGCGATCCGCTCGCGCAGTTCGTCGAGGCTGGAGAGGAGCTCCAGCGGACGGCGGCGGGCGAGGTCCTGCAGGGCGCTCTCCTCGTGGGCGGGGAGTCGGCGGTTGTTGTGGGCGAGGACCGGAACCGTACGCAACGCCTCGTCGCCGTCCACGGCGTCAAGGAAGCGCAGCGCGTCGCCGTCCGCCATGTCTACGTCGAGCACGACGCAGTGGAACGGCTGGGTGGCGAGCGCGGTCGCCGCCTCCTGAGGGCCGACGACCGCGATCAGCTCGATGTCCGTCCGCTCGGCGTGCCCCCCGTCGGCGGAGAGTTGCGTGACCGCGTTCTCGGCGACGACGGCGAGGAGACCGCGCGGGCGCTCCTCGATCACGAGGAGGCGCCGTGTCGGCCGGGCCGTCGCCGCGCCGGGCCCGGCGGGCAGAGCGAGAGCGGCGCCCCGGGCCGGTGCCGGGACCGCGGTGGCCTCCACCGGCCGGGCGGCGGGGCCGGACTTCTCCGGGAAGTCGGTGTGGGTGACGGGCAGGTAGAGGGTGAAGGTGCTGCCCTCACCGAGCACGCTGGTGACCGTGAGGGCACCGCCGAGCAGATAGGCGATCTCGCGGCTGATGGAGAGGCCCAGACCGGTGCCCCCGTACTTCCGGTTGGTCGTCCCGTCGGCCTGCTGGAAGGCGCCGAAGATGGCCTCCAGGTTCTCGGTGGCGATGCCGATGCCGGTGTCCGTCACGCGGAAGGCGACGACGGGGCCGCCCCGCTGGACCGACACGGGGAGCTCGTCGTCCGATGCCGGTTCGATGCGGAGCTCGACGCTGCCGTGCTCGGTGAACTTGACGGCGTTCGACAGCAGGTTCCGCAGCACCTGCCGGAGCCGGGAGTCGTCGGTGACCAGGTCGACGGGGACACCGGCGGCCGTGGCGACCGAGAAGGCGAGGCTCTTCTGAGAGGTGAGGGGGCGGAAGGTGGCCTCGACGTAGTCGAAGAGCCTGCGCAGTGGCACGCGCTCCGGGTTGAGGTCCATCTTCCCGGCCTCCACCTTGGACAGGTCGAGGATGTCGTTGATCAACTGCAGCAGGTCGGACCCGGCGGAGTGGATGATGCCGGCGTACTCGACCTGCTTGGCCGTGAGGTTGCGGGTCGGGTTCTGCGCCAGCAACTGAGCCAGGATCAACAGGCTGTTGAGCGGGGTACGCAGTTCGTGGCTCATGTTCGCCAGGAACTCGGACTTGTACGTCGAGGCCAGCGCGAGTTGCTGAGCGCGGTCCTCGAGCTCCTGCCGGGCCTGCTCGATCTGGAGGTTCTTGGCCTCGATGTCGCGATTCTGGGTGACGAGGAGGGCGGCCTTCTCCTCCAGCTCGGCGTTGGAGCGCTGCAGCTCCTCCTGCTGCACCTGGAGTTCCTCGGTGCGCGAGCGCAGTTCGCCTGCCAGCCGCTGGGACTCGTCGAGGAGTTCGTCGGTACGGGCGTTGGCGACGATGGTGCTGAGATTGACCCCCACCGTCTCCATGAGCTGCTCCAGGAAGTCCCTGTGCACGGAGGTGAAGGGGCTGAAGGACATGAGCTCGATGACGCCGAGCACCTGCTCCTCGACGACGACCGGCAGCACCACGAGACTGCCCCGTGCCGTGCTGCCGAGTCCCGAGGAGATGGTGACGTAGTCGGCGGGGACGTTCTCGGCGGCGATGGTGCGACGGCCGCGGGCGGCCTGTCCCACGAGTGACTCACCCAGCCGGAACCGGTCCCGCCACTGGTCTCCGGCGGGTCGCCCGTAGGAGCCGACGAGGCCGAGTTCGACGCCGCCCGCTCCTTCCTCGGCCAGATAGAACGCGCCGTACTGGGCGGCGACGAGCGGGGTCAGCTCGTCCATGACGAGGTCCGCGACGACGGCCAGATCCCGGTGGCCCTGCATCAGTGCGGACATCCGGGCCAGGCTGGACTTCAGCCAGTCCTGTTCCTGATTGGCCCGTGTCGTCTCGCGCAGCGAGCCGACCATCGCGTTGATGTTGTCCTTGAGTTCGGCCACCTCGCCCGAGGCCTCGACGGTGATCGAGCGAGTCAGGTCGCCCTCGGCCACGGCGCTCGCGACCTCGGCGATGGCGCGAACCTGGCGGGTGAGGTTGCCTGCCAGCTCGTTGACGTTCTCGGTCAGCCGCTTCCAGGTCCCGGAGACGCCCTCGACCTCGGCCTGTCCCCCGAGCCGGCCCTCGCTGCCGACCTCACGGGCGACGCGGGTGACCTCGGCGGCGAAGGCCGAGAGCTGGTCGACCATCGTGTTGATGGTGGTCTTGAGTTCGAGGATCTCGCCGCGGGCGTCGACGTCGATCTTCTTGGAGAGGTCGCCGTTGGCGACGGCCGTGGTGACCTGGGCGATGTTCCGGACCTGCCCGGTCAGGTTGTTCGCCATGGAGTTGACGTTGTCGGTGAGGTCCTTCCAGGTGCCGGCCACGTTCGGCACCCGGGCCTGGCCACCGAGCCGGCCCTCGGTGCCCACCTCGCGGGCGACGCGGGTCACCTCGTCGGCGAAGGCCGACAGCGTGTCCACCATGGTGTTGATGGTGTCGGCGAGCGCGGCGACCTCGCCCTTGGCCTCCACGGTGATCCGCCGGGAGAGGTCACCGCGGGCCACGGAGGTGGCGACCTGGGCGATCGAACGAACCTGCCCGGTGAGGTTGGACGCCATCACGTTGACGTTGTCCGTCAGGTCCTTCCACGTGCCGGAGGCACCCCGGACGGTGGCCTGGCCACCGAGGTTGCCCTCGGTGCCCACCTCGCGGGCGACGCGGGTCACCTCGTCGGCGAAGGCCGACAGCTGGTCGACCATCGTGTTGATGGTCGTCTTCAGCTCCAGGATCTCGCCACGGGCGTCGACGTCGACCTTCTTCGACAGATCACCGGTGGCGACCGCGGTGGCGACATGGGCGATCGCCCTCACCTGAGCGGTGAGGTTCCCCGCCATGGAGTTGACCGAGTCGGTCAGATCGCGCCAGGTGCCGGAAGCGCCCTTCACGTCGGCCTGTCCGCCGAGAATGCCCTCCGTGCCCACGTCCCGGGCCATACGCGTGACCTCGTCGGCGAAGGAGGAGAGCTGGTCGACCATCGTGTTGATGGTGTTCTTGAGCTCCAGGATCTCGCCGCGGGCGTCCACGTCGATCTTCTGGGAGAGGTCCCCCTTGGCGACCGCGGTGGCCACCTGGGCGATGTCCCGGACCTGGGTGGTGAGGTTGCCGGCCATCGCGTTCACCGAGTCGGTGAGGTCCGCCCAGGTCCCGGAGACGCCGGGCACCGCGGCCTGCCCGCCCAGTGTCCCCTCCGTGCCGACCTCGCGGGCGACCCGCGTCACCTCGGAGGTGAACAGGGAGAGCTGGTCGACCATGCCGTTGAACACCGTGGAGATCTCGCCCATCAAGCCGTCCGCCTCGTCGGGCAGACGGGTACCGAAGTCACCGTCCCGCACCGCCGTGAGTCCGGCAAGGAGCTGTCGAAGCTCGGGCTCGCCCACCGCGGCCGGCCCAGGCCGCACCCGGGTCGAGGAGCCTTCGGTCGTCGTCTCAGACATGCCCCATCCTCGTTCACCAACAAGCTTCCGCTTACGGGCCGTTCGACCCCGGTCACCAGGCCGGACACCCGCTCCCCCAGGACGACTCCGGCCACGATCGTTGCCGTACGGCAATGATGACGACACTACCCCGCCGTGATCGACAAGAGGAGGGCGGTGACGCGTCATACAGCCGGAACAAGCCGTCAGCCCGGTTCCCCGGGCCCCAGGACGGAGGCCTGAGGGGGCGAATCGGCGCTGACCGCCCGAGCACGCGGACGAGCCCGGCACGCTCCGAACGGAGAGTGCCGGGCTCATTCATGCCGGTGGAATCCAGCCCGCGGGTGGACGGCTGGTGCCGCCTACCAGCGGTACCAGCGGCCCGTGCCGCCCTTGGGCCGGGCCACGAAGCCCAGCAGCCACAGGACGAGGACGATCACCGCGATCCACCAGAGCGCCTTGACCGCGAAGCCGGCGCCGAAGAGCAGCAGGATGAGCAGCAGAACAAGAATGAGGGGGACCATGTGAATCTACCTCCAGGAGGACGGTAGTGAAAGATGCGGATGGACGGGGTACGGGGCGCGGGGTACGGGGCGCGGGCGCCGCCGGAAAGGGCCGGGAGCCTCGCCCCTCAGAAGCGGCGTTCGAAGAGCAGGGCCACCGGTCCGAGGCGGCGTCGCCCTGCCCGTCGCCCCAGCGCGTACGCGAGGGTGAGTGCGGCAGCCGAGCCGGCGACGGCACCCGCCGTCACCGCCCTGTGCGCACGCACGTCGGCCCACAGCGCGTTCCCGGCGCCGCGGACCGCCTCCGCGGCCCTACCGCCCTTCTCGGGGAAGGGGTCGGGAAGGGCACGAAGCTCCCCCATGTCCGCGTGGATCTCCGCCGTGCCGGGGCCGTACGTCTCCATCGTGTCGGGGCTGAGCGCCCCCGCCATGGTGGGGGCGTACCTCTCCTCCATGGCGGGGTAGTCCGGCACGGCGTACGGCCCGGTCCAGGGGAACGGGTTCTGACCACTCTTCTCCGAAGGACTCATGACGGCCGTCTCACCGGATGCGCCTGCGGTAAACCTGGTGCGTCGTACGGACCGGCTCCTCGTGTCCCCCGTGGCGTCGCACGGCAGATTCCGCACGACAACGGACGGACGACGGTGTGGGCCGGACGGAGACTCGTCCGGCCCACACCGTCGTGTGGCCTGCGGGCAACCCGGGCCACGGCCTGTCAGATGGCGCCGGTGCCGCCCGAGAAGGGGCCGCCGGTGCGGTAGTGGTGGCCGATCTCCTCGCGGTACTGCTGGTCCGCGAGGTGCTTGTCGGAGACGAACTCGGGTGCGTCCTTCACCTGTTGCCGGGTCAGTGCGAGGTGGATCCTGTAGTCCTCCAGATCGACGCGGGTCACCGCGCTCGCCGGGATCAGCACCTCCTTGCCGAAGATCCAGGCTCCCGTGTCCACGACCAGATAGGCGTCGTCCACCTCGTCGGAGTGCTTGTCCACCTTGCCGATGTGTCCGTCGGCCGCCTCGACCCGCCACCCGGTGAGGTCGATGCCCGCCAGGTGGCCGGACTCCGTGCTGTAGGACCAGATGTGATCGGTCATCGCTGTCACTCCTCTGTCGTTGTTGCGTGGTGTACGTCACGGCGCCGAACGCGCGGGCCTCCTCAGAGCAGGTCACGCCGGTCGTCGTCGGTGGCCGTCGGCGCGACGGGCGGGACCACCATCCGGCGGCGGCGAAGGACGCTCGTGTACACGGCGGTTCCGAGGAATCCGACCGCCATGAGAATCAGGCCGACCAGGTCGAGGTCGACCGCTTCGAGCTCCCAGTCGGACGCGAAGGTGAGGATGGCGCCGACGGCGATCATGATGATGAACAGTCCCAGACCCATGGTTGCTCCTCCCATACGGGTTGGACAGCGTCCGCGTACCCGGCCCCCCACGGATCATTCCGCTCTCCCCCGGCGCGGTCGGGGCCGATCCCCTGTCCCGCCATCGGGAAACCGGCGGGCGGGCCGCATCGCCCCGGAGAGTTTCGCGATCGGGCGGATCCGGTTGGTGTGGGACGGCGGCGACGGGCAACACGGAGTGACAGAGCACGAAGCCCGGTGACACTCGCCCTCGACGGAAGGAAGGCATCCATGGCGCACGACATCTGGACCTACAGGGAGACCGCGGCCCTCGCGACGCATCTCGACCTGACCGGGTACAGGGTCGAGGCCACGGACGGGTTCGCGGGCACGGTCGACACGCACGAGCCCACGGCCGGCCGGGCCCATGTCGTGGTGGACACGGCTCCCTGGATCCCCGGCAGACGCGTCATCGTTCCGGCGGGGGTCGTGACCGCGGTCGACTCCGGCACGGAGAGGCTCCACATCGGCTGCTCCAAGCAGCGGATCGAGGAAGCCCCGCCGTTCGAACCCGGCCCCGACCACGACCGGGACGACGAGCAACCGCACCGGATGGGGCTCGTCGACTACTACCTGGCGTTCTTCCGATAGGCGATCCCCTCGCAGGCCCCCCGCCCTGGCAATCCAAGGAGAATCCCGTGACCGCACTGCTGACCCGTATCAAGCGATTCGCCCACAGCCCCCAGGGCCGTAGCGCGGCGGCGTCCGTCCGCCGGGCCGCCGCCGACCCCCGCAGGCGCACCCAGGTCCAGCGCCTCCTCTCCAAGCTGCGCGGCCACCGCTGACGGCTGCTCCCACGGCCCGGCAGGCCGGTGGAACGACGCCCCGCGCGACATACGGCGCGGGGCGTCGCCGCGCGCGCCGACCCCACCGGACGGGGTACGCGAACGGGCAATGTTTCGTGGGCCGGTCTCGTGGAACCGCCCGGGTCACGCGCGGCGCCGCCGCGGCCGGTCCTGTTCCGGCGCATGATGGGCAGGTCACCGGGGTCGCCCCGGTGACCTGCGGCGAAAGGCAGGCTGGTGCCGGTGGAGAACGACACTCTGGGTTCGGTCCTGGCCGACGTGCTGGCCGCGTCCCACCGCCTCGCGGCCCGTGCGATCCCCGACCTCGTGCAGGACGCCGGCCGGCGGCTGGGGCTGTCCGGTGCCCGTGCATACGTCGCCGACCTCCAGCAGCGCGATCTGGTCGCGCTGCCGGCCCCCGAGCAGGCGCCAAGGTCCGCCGCCGCCGGCGGGACCACGGACCTGGAGACGCTGCCCGTCGACAACTCTCTCGCCGGACGCGCCTACCGCACCGAAACCGTGCAGCTGAGCCGGCCGGACGCCGACGACTCCGAACGGACGGGATGGATCCCGGTCGTGGACGGCATCGGCCGGGTGGGGGTGCTGCGCGTGTCCGCGCCGGAACTCGATGCCTCCCTGCTGCACCGTTGCGAGGCCCTCGCCGACCTGGTCGCCATGATCCTGGCGGCGAAGCTGCCGTACAGCGACCTCCTGGCCCAGACGATGCGTACCCGGCCGATGAGCCTGCAGGCCGAGTTGCTGTGGGCCTTCCTTCCACCGCGCACCATCGGCACCGCGGCGGTTACCTCCAGCGCCCTCCTGGAACCCGCGTACGAGGTGGGCGGGGACGCGTACGACCACAGCCTGGCCGGAGAAGTGCTGCACCTGACGCTCCTGGACGCCATGGGCCACGACCTCGCGTCCGGCGGCTGCAGCGCCACGGCGCTGGCCGCCTGCCGTGCCGCCCGGCGCGCAGGCGGTCGCCTCGACGACATCGCCGTGGAGATCGACCGCACCCTGGACCGCTGGATCCCGGGGCGATTGCTGACCTGCGTCATCGCGAACCTCGACACCACCACCGGCCGGCTGGACTGGATCAACTGCGGCCACCCTCCCCCGCTGCTGATCCGTGACCGCCGCGTCGTGACCGGCGCACTCGACCGCACCCCCCATCCGCCCCTCGGGCTGACCGGCTACGAGGTGCCGCCCCCGCGCGTCCACAGCACCCACCTGCAGCCCGGTGACCGACTGCTGCTGTTCACCGACGGTGTGACCGACGCACGCTCCGCCGCCGGCGAACTGTTCGGCGAACAACGCCTGGCCGACGCCGTCGTCCGTGCCCTGACCGACGGCCTCCCCTCACCCGAAGCCCTGCGCCGCCTCATCCAGCAGATCCTCGTGCACCAGGACCAACGCCTGCACGACGACGCCACCCTTCTCCTCACCGAGTGGCACCCGCCGCACCGATGAACCCACCGGCGCAGGACCGCGACCTGCGCCGGTGGGGGGCCGGTGGTGCGCCCGTCGGACGGGCACCGGTCGTCACATCTCCCGGCCCTGCGGCTCCGAAGCCTCAGGCGGCCTCCCTCGCAATCGGTAGACATCGTGGCTGGCCCCCCAGACCAGACGGCGGAGCAGCATGACAGACCATTCGAGACGGGCTGCTCTCAGTCGAGTCGCCGAAGTCCACAGCCGGTGAACCCTGCCGTGCCTCGCGTACGCGGCCGCTCTCCTTCCTCGCTCCTTCATTCATCGTCCGGCCCGTGGCTCGAGTGCTGCATAGACCTCCCGTGGGGAGAACAGCGTTTCCCGCCCGTCGGGTGGGACGAGCCACGAAAGTCCGGTGACCTTCCGGCCGGGGTCGGGGACGGCCAGCCAGGTCCCGGTCGTCAGGAACCGACCCGCCCGCCCCGGCTTCGCGGCGGGGCTGCCCGGAGTCATCAGCAGCACGAGTTCCTGACGCCTGCTGTCGCGGAGCACCGGGCCGGTCGTCGAACGCCCGCAGCGGGCGAGTGCGTTCAGCAACCTGTGTCCCAGCTGCTCCGGGACGGCCAGGGCGTCCCAGAGCCGCCCCGCCGGCAGAAGGACCACACCCCGTTCGCTCAGCCTCCACTCGCTCAGGCACACGGCGGGGTCGTCGCAGACGGAAGCCAGCCACCGCACCGACCGCAAAGAGGGATTCATCTCCACGTACCTCGTTCCTGGGATCAGCCGACGGAGTGGCCGACTATCCCGGACCAGAAGCGGCATGAGCAGGGAGGCGGAGCATGGCGAATTCAACCCGCCGACTCTTGTGATGTGTCAGTGGGTGCCAGACCAGCCGAGCCATCGACGGAGCGCACTGTGGGTGGTGTCGTCCAGGGTGCACAGCACCTCGATGGCGTCGAGGTCGCCCGGCAGGGGTGCGATACCCGCCGTGGTGAGAGCGGCGTGCAGCTCCAGCCGGCGGCGGTCGACCGGCTGGAGACGGTCGGACAGGCTGCTGGAGGGCGTGGGCTCCGGTTCGAGGCAGTCGTCGTAGTCCATGAGGCCGAAGGCCGCCGAAGTCTCCCCGGCCCGGTCCTCGACGTACACGGCAGGGAAGCGGTACGGGTCGAGATCCATCAGTGTGCGCGGAGCCGTGGTGAGCGCCTGGAACTCGGTCATGAGCGTCTCCTCAGTCGTCGTGCAACGTGCAGATGACGACGACGTGAGCACTGCGAGCCGTTGCGATCCGGGGAGAAAGCCACCCGGATGTCCCCTATGGCATCTCGTCACAAGTGAGATGAGCCAACAGACGCGGCTCGGCCGGAGAGAGCCAGGTTGACACCGCCCGTGGCGCCGCACCGCCGCCCGGAAGGGGGGAAGGCCGGACGGCGGCTTTCTCGGAGCGCGCGCTCCACCGGCGGCTGCCCCGTCAGACGGGACGTACACCTGTGGAGACCGAGGCTGAGAAGACCATCGTCGGCGCCCGCGTCGCAGTCATCTCGGCGCGAACGGAACATAGTCCGCGGCCGAGCCCGAAGGAATGACCGCGTAGCTGGCCTCAGGCAGTTCGTTCCACACACCCGGCAGATCACCCAGGGGCTCGGAGACGACGATGCGGGTCTCGTCGGAGATCTCCTTCAGGTATTCCAGCTCGGGATGAAGGCGCCGAACGGTCTCGGCCCTGCTGCTGTAGAAGAGCGAGCGGGAATTCCCCTGACTGGAATAGCGGAAGGCCCACACGCGCTCTCCTTCACTCACGGCCACCGTCATCTGCAGGGGTTCCGGCACGCCGTGGCTCTTGCCGAGGCGCTCGACGAGGCCGGCCATTCGGGCGACGGCCCCCGGGACGTCCTGGTCGAGGCCGAAGGTGACGGCCAGGTAGAACATCACCTCGGAGTCGGTCGAACCCTCCATGAAGGGGAAGAGCACCGGGTCGACGGCCATGCACAGGTCCCGCTGCAGCCGGGGAAAGTCCGCGATGGCCCCGTTGTGCATCCACAGCCAGCGACCGTGGCGAAAGGGATGGCAGTTCGTCTGCTGGACCGCGGAGCCCGTGGAAGCGCGGACATGGGCGAAGAACAGGGACGAGCGGACATGCGACGCGAGCTCCCGCAGGTTGCGGTTGTTCCAGGCCGGGCCGACATCGCGGAAGACCGCCGGCGTCCCGTCGCCGTCCGAGCCGTACCAACCGACGCCGAAACCGTCACCGTTGGTCGACTCGACCCCCATCCGTGCATGGAGGCTCTGGTTGATCAGGGAGTGCTCAGGGCGGTAGAGCACGGCGTCGAGCAACAGGGGCGAACCCGAGTACGCGAGCCAGCGGCACATGCGGACCATCCCCTTCGAGGTCTGCTCCGAGCCTACGCCGGTCGCCGCCGGCACGGGCCGCAGGGCGTTCCGCCGCTCGCCGGCGGCCGATTTCGCGAGTATCACCACGCATGACGGGTAGGCGCCGAATTGTCCGCAGAAGGTCCACGATCACGTGAGGAGAATTCTCGTGAGCATGGTGAAGGAATCAATCGACGTCGACATACCGCTGCACCACGTGTACAACCAGTGGACGCAGTTCGAGGAATTCCCGAGCTTCATGGAGGGCGTCGAAGACGTTCGCCAGCTCGACGACAAGCACTGCCACTGGAGGACGAAGGTCGGCGGCGTCGAGCGAGAGTTCGACACCGAAATCGTCGATCAGCTGCCGGACGAACGAATCTCCTGGCGCACGGTGGGCGGCGACACGAAGCAAAAGGGAGTCGTCACGTTCCAGAGCCTCGACGAGGGGCACACGCGGGTGATCCTCGCCATGGACTTCCAGCCGGAGGGCATGGCCGAACGGGCGGGCGACATGATGGGCGTCCTCGACCGCAAGGTCAAGGGCGATCTGCGGAGGTTCAAGGGCTTCATCGAGGAACGAGGGCGGGAAACCGGCGGATGGCGCGGCCGCATCACTCCTGGACAGGCCGGCTCGACGATGAACCCCTCCGGGAACATCGGCCGTCCGACGGACGGATGAGAGCCCGTGTTCGATGGATGAGAACCCATCCCTGAGGCTCCCTGAGCCGTAGGACAACGGCCCCGCGGAGTCGGGGCCACGGAGCCCGGGGCGCGCCGCGGACGGAGAGACGACCGGAGCGGACGACGGAGACACGACCGGAGTGGACGACCACGGCCGGGGGGCCGGGCCTGCGCCGCTCCGGTCGCGGTCGTCCACCCAGGCTCTCGTCGCAGTCACCCACCCGGGTCCTCACAGCTCCCGCAGGGCCGGCAGCAGCTTCGTCTCCGCCCAGTTCAGGAAGGGTTCTTGTCGGTCGCCGCCTATCTGGACCAGGGCGATCTCGGTGAATCCGGCGTCGCTGTAGGGGCGAACCGCATCGACGAAGGCGTCCACGTCGTCGCCGCAGGGGATGGCATCCGCGACGTCCTCGGGCCTGGTGTGCTGCGAGGCCTGGGCGAAGGCCGCGGGGCCCGGGAGTTCGGCGTTGACCTTCCAGCCGCCGAGCGCCCAGCGGAACTGGTCGTGTGCCCGGGCCACCGCCGCCGCGCGGTCGGGGTCGTAGGAGACCGGGAGCTGGCCCACGCACGGCTTGCCGGCACCTCCGTACGCACCGAACGCGGTCAGCAGCTCCTTCTTCGGCTCGGTGGCGATGAGCAGGTCGCCGAGGTGGCCGGCGATCTCGCAGGAGCGGTCACCGGAGACGGCGATCCCGATCGGAGGCGGATCGTCGGGGAGATCCCAGATCCTGGCGTTCTCGACGTCGAAGTGGAGGCCGTGGTGGCTGACGTAACCGCCGGCGAACAGGGAACGGATGATCTCCACGGATTCCTCGAGCATGCCCAGGCGGACGTGGGCGGCAGGCCAGCCGGCGCCGACGATGTGCTCGTTGAGGTTCTCGCCCGAGCCCAGGCCAAGCCGGAAGCGCCCCTGGGACAGGAGCTGCATCGTGGCTGCTTTCTGGGCGACCACGGCGGGGTGGTAGCGGAAGGTCGGGCAGGTGACGTACGTCATCAGCGGGATCCGGGAGGTCGCCTGCGCGGCGGCGCCCAGCACGCTCCACGCGTAGGGCGCGTGCCCTTGGGCCTCCAGCCAGGGGAAGGAGTGGTCGGAGATGACGGAGAAGTCGAATCCGGCCCGCTCCGCCCCCACCACATGGTCGACCAGGTCCCGGGGTCCGGCCTGCTCGGTCATCATCGTGTATCCGATTTGCACCATGCCGGGCGGCTTTCCGCTTCGGCCCCTCTGAAACCTGTGGCCGTTCCCCGCCGGGCGGGGCTGGGGCGTCGCGGCTCGCGGGGAACGGTCGGATCATGCGATACCGGTCCCCCGCACCGTCCGCGGTACCGGTCCCCGGCGGTCCGGGGCCTCAGGCCGGATGCCCCGGATCGAGGTCCCGTAGCTCCCGGTATCGGAGCAGCACGGGCGGTGGGCCCTCGACCGGCGGGCACACCGCCACGGGCGCCAGGAGGAATCCCACGTGGTCGCCGCCCTCGATGCGCCCCTCGATCCGGCCGGTGAACCAGGTGGACAGCTGCTCCAGGATCGGGCTGCCTCCTTCTCCCGGCCGCCAGCCGATCGTCGCGAACTTGTCGACGCGGTCGCCGGTCTCCTCTCCGAAGAGCTCCGCCAGTGCCCGCTCGTCCCGGTGGAGCAGGTGCACGGTGAGGTACTCGGCCTCGCTCGCGACGCGGTAGGTGTGGTTGGCGACCGACAGCCACACGGTGAACCTCGGCGGATCGATGGAGCACTGCGAGGCGAAGCCCACCAGGCAGCCCGCCCGCTCTCCGCCGGACGCGGCTGTCACGACGTACATGGGGCCGTCGAGCGCGTCGGTGAAGGGGTCCGCGTCCGTCATGGCGCCTCCTGTGGTTCCGCATGGTCCGGTGGGCCCCGTCGGGCGGATGCCCCGGGCGTCGGCGGGCAGCCGGCGCTGCCCCTTGCCCTGCCGCGCCCGGGGCCCGGGCGCGGCAGAGCATCACGGACCGAGGTCGAGGAGGGCGTTCTCCACGACCTCGGTGAGTGCGGGATGGATCCAGTACGGGGACTCGGCGAGCGTGGTGGCGTCGATTCCGAGTGTCGCCGCCAGGACGAGGGGCTGGATGAGTGTCGACGCCTCGGCGCCCATCAGGTGGGCGCCGAGAATACGCCCGGTGCCGGGCTCGGCGAGCACCTTGCAGAACCCTGTGGTGTCCTCCATCGCCCAGCCGTAGGCGACGTCGCCGTAATCGGCCCGGCCCACGACGTAGTCCAGGCCTCCGTCACGGCAGTCCTGCTCGGTGGCGCCGACCGAGGCGATCTGGGGCTGGGTGAAGACCGCCGCGGGTACCAGGTCATGGTCGGCGGCGATGAGGTCGTCCGGGTGGCGGAGGTTGTGTGCGACGACCTTCGCCTCACGGTTGGCGACGTGCTTGAGGGGCACCGGTGAGCAGATGTCCCCCAGGGCGAAGACGCCTTCGGCGGTGGTGCGCTGATGTCGGTCGACACGCACCCGGCCGTCGTCGTGGGTGGAGATGCCGGCCGCTTCCAGGTTCAGCCGGTCGCTGTTCGGCGCCCGGCCCACCGCGACGAGCAGCATGTCCCCGTCGACCGTCGATCCGTCGTCCAGGCTCAGCCGCAGCGCGCCCGGGTGTCCGCCGACTCCTGTGAGCTCCCGGCCGAGCCTGAGGTCGTAGCGGGAGCGGACCAGTTCCGTGAACCGCTCCGCGACGGTCTCGTCCTGTGGGCCGAGCAGGCGCTCCTCCTTCTCCACGATGGTGACGGAGCAACCCGCCGCCGCGAACACCTCGGCCAGCTCCGCGGCGATGTATCCGCCCCCGAGGATCGCCAGGCGCCGGGGCGGAGCGTCGATCCGCATGATGGTGTCGGAGGTCTCGTACGGCAGGCCCGCCTCCGCGACAGGCCCGGGGATCGAGGGCCTGCTGCCGGCCGCGACGACGATCTGCCCGGCGCTGACGTCGACGGTCCCGTGCTCACGCTCGATCCGGAGGCTCCTGGGTCCGACGAACCGGGCTCTGCCCTCGTACACGGTGACCGAGTCCTGTCGCACGCGTCCCTGACGGCCGCTGTCCCGTTCGGCGTCCAGCCTCCCGAAGACGCGATCGCGCACCTGGCGCCAGCGCACCGCTCGCAGCTCGGCGTCCACGTCGTACTCCCCGGCCTCCCGGACGGTCCGGGCGACCTGCGCGGTGTACGCGAGCATCTTGCTCGGGATGCATCCGGAGTTGAGGCAGGTGCCACCGAACCAGCGCTCCTCGACGATGGCCACGTCCAGATCGGCGAACGAGTCGTCGATCACGGCGTTGCCGGAACCCGCACCGATGACGACAAGATCGTGGTGACGCATCCGGCCAGCCTACGAGTCTCGTGTATTCAGGGGCGTGCGCAACGCGCTGCGTCCGTCGGCCCATGCCGCGCCGATGTGCTCCGCGAGGCGGTCCTCCAGGTGGACGGTGGCCGCGCAGCCGAAGGCGATGTCGGCCTCGAGGGACGGCTCGTCCGCGAGCAGTCCGCCGATGACCTCACGGCGCACAACCTGCTCGTGCACGGCGTCCGCCTCGACGTGCTCGTCGTAGAAGCGCTCGGCTGCCGGCCCTGCCCCGCAGCGCCGCATCGCCTTGGCGAGTCGCCTGGAGCCGGGTGAGGAGGTCACCTCGACGCAGGCGAAGTGACCGACCAGAAGACCTCGGTGGGACCGGTGGAGCCCGAACAGGGACATCAGGTTGACGGTGGCGAGCAGCGGAGCGGGCGCCTGGTCCAGATAGCGGCCGTACGCGGGGTCGAGGCCGAGGTCCACCATGAGGTCGGCGAAGAGCTGGGCGTGGATCCGGTCGGGGTGGCCGGCACCGAACTCGTCGTACTCGATGGCTGCCATCGCGGCTTTGGCCCGGCCCCGCAGCCGGGGGATCACCCAGGCGTGCGGGTCGGCTTCCTTGAGGTGGTAGAGCGAGCGGAGAGCCGCGTACTCCCGCAGCTGCCACAGCTCGCCCTTCCGTTCCAGGTGGCGACTGAGACCACCGGCGGGGTCCAGTGGTTCGACGAGGAGCGGAGCGAAGGCCTCCTCGACCGATCGGGGGACGTCGGACAGCTCTGTGCTCAGAGCGTGCAGGAAACGGGATTCCATGGCCTGGCGCAGCCGCAGGAGTTCCGGGTCCCATTCGCGGTCGTCGTCCACACCCTCGAAGCCGCGGTAGTGGAGCTCGTAGAGGAGGTAGAGCGCGAGCTGGAGGTCCTCGCCCCACGGGTCGGCCGTCAGCACGGCGCCCGGACGGTACGCCGGTGTGTCGTTCGACCGGAGGGCCTCGGCGACTGCGGCGGACAGGGTGCCGCGCGGTTCGACCAGGCGGGGCCCCGTGGCGGCCGTGGTGCTTGTGGTGCTGGTGAGCGTGGGCGTCATGAGGGATTCCTGTCCTCCGGGGTCGGGACGGCGCGCTCGCGGGGGCGGTGGCTGGTGTCGCACCACGGGTAGATGCGGCTGCGGCGGCAGGTGCAGAGGGCGACCATGAAGCGCTCGGAGCGGGCGACCGTTCCGTCGTCGAGGACGATCTCGACCGGCCCCTCGACCAGCTCAGGGCCCTTCGGTTCCTTGGCCGCCCGGTTGACCGGCGCCTCCGGGCGGGCCGGGCCGGGGGTGTTCCTCCGGGAGTCGCCGGGGGTGTTCCGGGAGTCGCGGGGCGTGTTCCGGGAGTCACCGGGGGTGTTCCGGGAGTCAGCGTGCACGGATGACCACCAGCTCTTCCCGTTCCTCGGCCTCGGCCGCCAGGCCCACCCGTGCCAGCCAGGACCGGCGCGAACGCAGGACGGGCCCCCAGGGGACCGAGGCCCTGGCCGTGACGTCCGCGGCCATCCCCGCCCCGGTCAGTCGGTCGACGGTCTCCTGGACCCCGCACATCTGGGAGTGCACCAGGAGCAGGACCCCGCCGGGCCGCAGCAGCGCCGGAGCGCTCTCGCAGATGCGGTCGATGACGCCCCGCCCGTCCGGTCCGGCGTCCCAGGCCCGTTCCGGCCCCCGCGAGGGCAGCTGGACGTCCGGTGCCGGCACATAGGGCGGATTCGAGACGACGAGGTCGAAGCGGCGGCCCGCGCTGCGCGCCGCGAAGTCGCCGTGGACGACGCGCACGGGCAGTCTCTGGCGCAGGGCGTTCAGGCGGGCGGTGACGACCGCGGGCCATGAGACGTCGACCGCCGTCACCCGCGCCCGTCGCCGGGCCGCGTCGAGGGCGAGTGCGCCGGTGCCCGTGCCGATCTCCAGCACCTCCGTACCGGGCCCGACGTCCTCCTGGGCGAGGGCCCGGGCGAGCAGCCGTGTGTCCGCCTGCGGCCGGTAGACGCCGGGCAGCGCGATCAACCCGCCTGGCAGTGTGGCCAGGGTCAGAGCCGTACCGGACACGGGATACCTCCATGATCGACGGGACCGATCGTGGGCGCGACGGCGCCGACCGGCTGCTCCCTGCGACTGCCCCGTACGGGGCGGCTCATCCGCGATGCGGGGATCTGTCGACCCGAAGAGAGCCGACGGCCACGAGGAGTGACGCCGGTCGGCGCCGCCGGAGCCCTGCCGCTCGCGTGGCAGGCGGCCCCGACCGGGGAGCCCGCCGACACGCGGGAGCCGACCTGCGGCGGAAGGGTCATCGGCCGGGGGTCAGCACCACCTTGACCATGCCGTCCCGCTTCGCCTGGAACGTCTCGTAGGCCTGGGGCGCCTCCTCGAGCGGCAGAACATGGGTGGCGAACTGGTCGACGCCCAACGGATCGCTGTCGTCGAGCAACGGGAGGATGTCGTCCACCCAGTGCCGGACGTTGGCCTGGCCCATCCGGAGCTGGATCTGCTTGTCGAAGAGGCTGCGCATGGGCACGGGGTCCACGGCGCCGCCGTAGACGCCGACCAGACTGATGGTGCCGCCGCGACGCACCGCGTCCACCGCCGCGTCGAACGCGGCCATGCTGTCCACACCCGCCCTGGTCATGAGCCTCTTGCCGAGGGCGTCGGGCAGCAGTCCGGTGACTCGCTGGGCGGCTTTGGTGAGGGGGGCGCCGTGCGCCTCCATGCCGACGGCGTCGATGACGGCATCCGTGCCACGGCCGTCCGTGAGGTCCCGTACCCGGTCGCCGAGCCCGTCGCCGAGCTCGGCGAGGTCGAGGGTGCGCACACCGCGCTCCCGAGCGCGGGAGAGCCGTTCGGGGACGAGGTCCACGCCGAGGACCTCAGCCGCGCCTCTGTGAAGGGCCACGCGAGCGGCCATGTCGCCGATGGGTCCGAGCCCCAGCACCGTCACGCTCCCCCCGGGTGGGATCCCTGCGTAGTCCACGGCCTGCCAGGCGGTCGGCAGGACGTCGGAGAGGTAGAGGTACCGCTGGTCGGGAGCGTCGTCGGGTACCTTGACCGGCAGGGTGTCGCCGAAGGGAACCCGCAGGAACTCGGCCTGGCCGCCCGGAACCTGGCCATAGAGCTTGGTGTAGCCGAACAGCGACGCGCCCATGCCGTACTCCGTGACCTGGGTGGTCTCGCACTGCGACTGCAATCCCTGGCCGCACATCCAGCATGTGCCGCAGGAGATGTTGAACGGCACCACGACCCGGTCTCCCGGCACGAGGGTGCGCACGCCGGGACCGATCTCCTCCACGATCCCCATGGCCTCGTGCCCGAGGATGTCACCGGCGTCCAGGAAGGGGCCGAACAGCTCGTACAGATGCAGGTCGGAGCCGCAGATGCCGGTCGAGGTGACGCGGACGATCACATCCGTAGGATCGACGACCACCGGATCGGGCACGGTGTCCACCCGCACGTCGCGTTGTCCGTGCCAGGTCAATGCCCTCATGGTCCTCTCCTCGCTCTCGGCCGCGCTCGACACTCAGCGGCTGCCCGGTGCCGGCCGTCCCATGCGCTCCCCCTCCCACCGTCGGAGAGCGACCCCGTGGATCAGACCTCACGCCACTTGGACTGGCCGAAGGAGAAGACCCCGAAGAGCACGAGACCGACGGCCACGGCGACCAGAAGCCAGGGGCCCGCCGGGGCCTGCGCGAACGAGCGGATCGCGTCGTCCACGCCCTTGGCCTCGCCCGGATCGGATTCGATCGATGCCTTCAGGCCGAAGAAGCCGACGGCGGCGAACACGAGCCCGCGCGCGACACCGCCCGCTGTGCCCGTCACGTCCACGAAGCGGCGCTGCAGCGTGGACATCCGTCGCCACTGCAGATGCTCGCGGTACTTCCGCAGTACCGCCCGGCCCGCGATCCACAGCCCCGCGCCCAGGAAGCCGACGGCCACCGCCCCCACCCACCACGGACCGCCGGGCAGTGACAGCAGACGGCTCGTGAGGTCCTGGCTCTGTCTGTCGGTCGAGCCCGCGCCACTGCCCCGGTCCCCCGCCGCGAAGGACAGGACGAGGAAGGAGGAGACCGCGTAGAACACGAACCGGGCGCCGGACAGAGCGCGTGTGCCCGAGCGGTCGCCCTTGGGCCCGGCGGCCCCGAAGAGCGCCTCAGAAAGCCGCCACAACGCCATGCAGGCGAGGCCGACGCCCAGGGCCCAGAGCAGGACGAACCCGAACGGTGTCGAGACGACCTCCGCGAGGGCCCCGCCCCGGTCGGCCTGCTCGCCCGTGCCCGTCAGGCCGATACGTACGGCCAGGGCTCCGACGAGAAGGTACAGCACCCCGCGCGCCACGAACCCCGCCCGGGCAGCTGCCCGTACGACCTTCGCGCGGTCCACCCTGCTCGCCACGATCGTGGGCGACTCTCCTGTGGTCATGACCGGTCACTCCCCTCGGCTCGGAACCTTCGGCTGCCCCGTCTCCGCCGGCCGAACCATCGGGCGGCCGGCGAGCCGACCGCCCGGCCCTCCGCACAGCGTCGCGCCCGTAGCAGGGGCGCACTCGCGGGGCCGGCGGTGTTTCAAGTGCCGCCGACCGGTCAGCCGAATGGAATGACACCCGCACCCTTAGGCAGGAGGAATGACATGGACAGCTGGCGCGCATCCGCTGCCTGCCAGAACGTCGACCCCGACCTCTTCTTCCCGGTGGGGACCGGCGCCCCCGCCCTGGTCCAGGCCGAGGAGGCCAAGGAGATCTGCCGAGGCTGCCCCGTTCGGGAGGCCTGTCTTCGCTGGGCCATGGACGACTCCCGTCAGGTGACGGGCGTGTGGGGCGGTCTCGACGACGACGAACGCCGTTGCCTGAGGCGGCGGTTGCGCAACCGTACGGTGAAGGCTCGATGAGGAACCAGCCCTCGGGGCGGGCGGCGGCCCGGGTGCGCACCGCGGGGATCCCCTGACGACGTCACGAGCCGCCCGAGCCGGACTGCCTCCGGTGCGCATCGCTCCGGCTGGTGGCAGGGCGCGACGCCGCCGGCCCGGTGCGGAGTCGCTCGAACGGACGACGCGATCGACCGCGGGTGCCCGCTGTGCGGCGGCTGCTTCTCCACCGCCTTGCCGGGTGGAGGACACCCGGTGGCCGGGCCGCGCTCTTTGGCCGATGGTGAGGGTGTGGCGCATCGACCTACCTCCCCCACTGTCAGGGCCCGTCGGCTGAACGCCCGTCGGCGACGTCCGGCGGCCGGCGGATCGCCGCGAGGGGCACGCCGACCCCTCGGTCTCGGCAACGCGTTGGCGCCCTGGGCGACCGCCCTGTCCGCCCTCGCGGCCGCGATCGGTCTCTTCTTCAGCGCCACGGTGGCCTCGTCGAGCGTGGACGCCACGCGCAGGCAGTTGGACCAGGACGAGCGGCAGCAGGCCGGACGGGTCGGCTTCTGGGCCGAGCCGGCCGGCGAACTCTCCGAGACGATCGTTCTGGTGAACCGCTCACTGGATCCGGTGACCAACGTCGAGCTCTGGTGGTACGCGCCGGACGCGGACATCGACCCGGCCGAGCACGAGGACGTCTTCATGGCCTTCTCGACCGTCCCGCCCTGCACCCGCATGGTCTTCGATCACCGCGCCGTCGACGCCTTCCTGCTGAACAGTTTCGGAATCGAACAGGGCGTGGCCCCGCTCCGGGCGATCCAGTTCATCGACAGCGACGGGCGGCAGTGGTTGCGCGACCCGACAGGGCTCCGTGCGGCGGAGATGGAACGGGTCGACGGCCAGGACGTCGGCGATGATGTGCCTGCTCGTCAGGAGCCCGCCGAGCACTGCGACAAATGAGCACTGGCCGGAGCCTGCGGGCGGGGCGTCGCTCGGGCGGAGAGGGTCACGCGCGCGCATCGACGCCGCCGCGGGTCGGACGAGCTCCAGGCGTGATCCGGACCTTTCGGAGTTCGGCGGTCCGCGGATGTCGAGAACGTGCCATCGGCTCCGTCCCCGGGACAACAGCGGCCCCCGGCCGCACGTGGAAGAAGGAGCAACCGGCATGGCGATTCAGCGGATGGACAACGTCGGCATCGTCGTCGACGACATGGATGCCGCCATCGCGTTCTTCGTGGAACTCGGTATGGAGGTGGAAGGCAGGGGCGAGGTCGAGGGGCTGTTCGCCGACCGGTGCACCGGACTCGAAGGCGTCCACTGCGACATCGCGATGGTCCGGACCCCCGACGGCCACAGCCGGCTGGAGCTGGCGAAGTACCGCAGCCCCGCGGTGATCAGCGGCGGGCCCCGGAACCGGCCGCACAACGTGCTGGGCACACACCGTGTCATGTTCGCCGTCGACGACATCGAGGACACCGTTGCCCGCCTGCGCCCTCACGGCGCCACACTCGTCGGCGAGATCGCGCGGTTCGAGGACAGCCATCTGCTCTGCTACGTCCGCGGCCCGGAGGGCATCATCGTCGGACTGGCCGAAGAGCTGCGCTGAGAAGGAGGCACCGGACTCGGCGCGGGGTTCGGCCGGGTCGGGGGCCTCCTCTGCCGGCTCCGCCGTCGCAGCCGTGGGGGCGGGAGAACAGGCCCCCCCGCTGACCCGTACGGGTGGCATCTTTCGCTCGTGCTGGGGATCGATGCTGCTCAGATGGGGTGAAAGAGCCGCGTGCCTCGAATCCCAGCACCGTACGCGAGGCGTTGATGGGTCCGTGAGTACCTCAAGCACAGCCCCGATACTGCCCGCCTCGCTCGCTGCCCCCGCCGTTCCCGTCGTGCACGACTCGGGCGCGGACAACGCGCCCGGCGTCATAGTCGTCGACTCCTGCACCACGCTCGGCTCCACCCTGGTCGTCCGCCTCGTCGGGGAGATCGACTGCTACAGCGTCGCTCCGTTGCGTGCGTTGCTGGCCTCGGCAGCGGCCGACGGCTACACCGGACTCGTACTGGACACCGCACGGGTCGCCTTCTGCGACTCCAGCTTCCTCGCCGTCCTCGACTGGTGGCCCCGGCGAGGACGGCGCCTCACCGTCGCGAACCGCTCCCGGGCCGTCCGACGCCTCCTGACCGCGGCCGACGTCTCAGGACAGTCGGCGGCCCAGGCCGACCCACTGATGGCGGCGGCCACGTCATGACCTTCATACTCATGACGTGCGGCCCGATGCTGGCAGCGGTCCTCATGGTCCACTGGGAACCCCGCGCCTCCCGCCACGGCCGTCGTGCCCGATCCGCCCAGGTCACGCCCCGCAGAACCCTGCTGTACTGCCGCGGCGCGCTCTTGATCACCTGCTCCACTCCGTAGACGGGAAAGGTCGTCGGGGCCCGCACCGAACTGCGGGCCCCCACGGCCGCTCCCTGTACCGTCGCGGCCGGCCATGTGGGCGGCAGGCCGGCGGAACGGCCGTACACTCGCCCCATGGGTCGCACGAGTTCGACGAGGCAGTGCCTGTTGCAGGCCGCCTCCGGAGTGCGTCCGGCCGTTGTCGACCCGGCCACCGCCGCCGACGTGGACGCGCCCCCGACTCGCCGTATCGCGCTCCACGGCCACGGCTAGCCCTCCCATCTCCCCCGGCGCGCCGCTCTCCACGCCGTACGCCGGACCTCTCCCGGGCCGAACCCGCCCCGCCCTGCCGACGCCGGGCGGTCTCCGCCCCGCTCCACGTCACCACAGCAGCGTTCCGGCACTCGCCCGGCGCTGCCGCCCGGCTACGGCCGCACGACCGGGCCCGGCCACCTCGAAGGGATCATTGTGAAGCTGAGCGAATTGCTGGCCGGGCAGGAGCATCACGTACTCCAGGGAGACCCGCGCGGCGCGCTGATCACCGCGGGGACGACCTTCGACGTGGATCGGGTGACGCCGGGTTGTCTGTTCATCGCCGTGCCCGGACACCGGGAGGGCGGGCCCGGCTCCGTGGCGCCCGCGCTCGCCCGCGGAGCGGCCGCCGTGGTCGTCGACGGCGCGGAACCGGCGCTCCCGGCGTCGGTGTGGCCGCCGGGCTCGTGTGCCGTGCGGGTGCCGGACATCCGGAGGGCGGCCGCGATCGTCACGTCCCGCTACTTCGGCGAACCCGGGCGGCAGATGGACGTGGTGGCGGTCACCGGCACCAACGGCAAGACCTCGGTCTCGTACATGGTCGAGTCCGCCCTGCGGATCTCCGAGGGCGCGAAGGTGGGAGTGATCGGGACGGCCGGCAGCCGGATCGGCGACGAGCTGATCCCGATGCCACGATCGGTGCTGACCACGCCGGAGTCGCCGGACCTGCAGTATCTCCTGGGGTGCATGCGTGACCGCGGGGTCGGCAGCGTGGTGCTCGAGGCCACGTCGATGGGTCTGCTGACGCACCGGGTGGACCGTACGTTCATCGACGTCGGGGTGTTCACCAACCTGACCCAGGACCACCTCGACGACCACGGGACGATGGCGAACTACCGGGACGCCAAGCTCCGTCTCTTCCAGGGGCTGTGCCGGCAGGCGGTGGTCAACGCCGACGATCCGGTGGGCGCCGGGATCGTGGCGATGATGCCGGGTGCGGTGACCACGTACTCCCTCGACGGGCCGGCGGACTACCGGGCGACCGATCTCGCCGTCAGCGCGTCCGGCACGAGGTTCACCCTCCACCACGGCGGGCGTGCGTATCCGGCGGCGATCCCCGTCCCGGGCCGGTTCTCCGTGGCCAACGCCCTCGCCACCCTGGCCGCCTGCCACGTCCTCGGGCACGAGCTGGGCGACCTGGTGACGGCACTCGACCGGATGCCGCCCGTCCCCGGCCGGTTCGAACGCTTCGAGACCCCCGAGGGTACGTCCGTGATCGTGGACTACGCCCATTCCCCGGACTCCCTGGACAAGGTACTGACCACCATCCGCGGCTATGCCCGGGGCCGGATCATCACCGTCTTCGGCTGCGGCGGCGACCGGGACGACACGAAGCGTTCCGACATGGGACGGATCGCCGGGGCCCATTCCGACCTGTGCGTCCTCACCTCGGACAACCCGCGCAACGAGGACCCGCAGGCCATCCTGGACCAGATCGCCCCCGGCCTCGCCGCGACCGGCACCCTGTTCGAGCGGATCGCCGACCGCCGCGAGGCCATCTCGTTCGCCCTGTCCGCGGCGAGTCCCGAGGACACCGTCCTGATCGCCGGCAAGGGCAGCGAGCCTTACCAGATCGTCGGCGAGGAACTGCTGCCCTTCAGCGACATGGCCACCGTGCGTGAACTCGCCTCGGCACGGACCGCATACGTCTCCGATGGAGATGCGAGCCGTGGAGGCAGCGCGGCGATGGCCGGCTGATCTGGGCGTCCGCGAGGTGGGCGACGGCTGGGTGAGCGACGTCGCCCCTTGCTCCTGGGCCGGGCCTCGCCCCCCCCTGGCTCCGAGTGCGGGCGTGGCCCCTGCGACGAACTCCTACGAGATCTCGGGCGCTCTCGACACGGCGATGGCCCGTGCCGAGTGCCCGGTCGCTCGTCCAGGTGTCAGGTGGGTGTGGGGGCGGTCTTGTTCGTCGTGGTGCCGTCTTCGTCCTGGGCCTCCGGCTCGGCGGGCTGCTGCGGAGCGGGCGGGGTGCGGACCAGCAGCGCGACCAGCACGGCCAGGGCGCCCAGTACGGCCCCGATGCCGAATCCCCATCGGACGCCCGTGGCCAGGGCGCCGGTGGCGCCGGCACCCTCGGCCGCCGCCGTGGCGGCGTGTCCCGACATGACACTGATGACCAGGGCGGTACCGGCGGCGGCGGCGACCTGCTGGAGCGAGCCGAGGATGGCGGAGCCGTGGGGGTAGAGGTGCGGCGGCAGCACGGACAGGCCGGAGGTGAAGACGGGGGTGAAGACGAACGCCATCCCCGCGCTCAGCGCCACGTGCAGGGCGAGCACCAGCCACGGCGAGGTCTGCTCGCCCGTGAGTGCGAACAGCGCGAGGCACAGCGCCGTGAGTACGGCTCCGGGTACGACGAGGCGAGGTGCGCCGAACCGGTCGTAGAGCTTGCCGACCTGTGGTCCGAGCAGGCCCATGGTCAGGCCGCCCGGGATGAGGAGCAGCCCGGTCTGCAGGGAGCTCAGGCCGCGCACCTCCTGCAGATAGATAGGCAGCAGGATGAACGCACCCATGAGAGCCATGAAGGACAGGCACATCAGGCCGAGTGCGACGGAGAAGTGACGAAACGTCAGGGCGCGCAGGTCAAGGAGCGGCGTGGACGAGCGCTGGAGCGCCAGCTGTCGCCACACGAACAGGCCCACGAGCGCGGCGCCGGTCAGGGTCATGGCCACCGGGGGCATGGGGGCCTGCGCCGCGTCCCCGGCACCGAGCCCGCTCAGGCCGTAGACCAGGGATCCGAAGCCCGCCGCCGCCAGGGGGACGGACACCCAGTCGATGGGGCCGGCCTGCGGCTCACCGATATTGACCAGTTTGCGACGGCCGAAGACGGCCATGGCTCCGGCGATGGGCAGCACGGCCAAGAACAGCAGGCGCCATGAACCCAGCTGCAGCAGCACACCGGAGACCGCGGGGCCGAGTGCGGGTGCGACGGAGATGACGAGGGTGATGTTGCCCATGACGCGGCCGCGGTCGTGCGGGGGCACGAGGGTCATCAGCGTCGTCATGAGCAGCGGCATCATGACCGCGGTGCCGCCGGCCTGGATGACGCGGGCCGCCAGCAGCACGGGGTAGGCGGGCGCGGCCGCGGCCAGAGCCGTACCGGCGAGGAACAGCGCCATGGCCAGGCTGAAGGCGGTCCGGGTCGTCACGCGCTGCAGGAACCACCCCGTCACCGGGATGACGACAGCCATGGTGAGCATGAAGGCCGTGGACAGCCATCCTGCGGCCGCCGCGGTGACCTCGAACTCGCGCATGAGCCGCGGGATCGCGTTGACCATGATCGTCTCGTTGAGGAGGACGACGAACGTGGACAGTACGAGAATCCGCAGCACGGCGGTGATGTGGGCGGGCGAGAGAGTGGGCGTCGCGTGCGACGCGGGCACTGCGTGTGATGCGGGCATGGCGCCTTCCGTCATGTGAGTGTCCTCCGCACGTGGCAGCTCACAATGACGGACCGCGGCGCCGGGAAGAACTCATGGGTGTTCCCGATCCTGTCGGTGGCGCCGCCCGAGCACAAACCAATTTCCCGACCGCCCGCGGGCCTGCGAGCCGGAGGGCGTCGGCATCATCCCCGCGCCGGCAGCGGGCGTCGTCGAGGAGACGCGAGGCAGCCAGGGGTCAGACGGTGGGCGGGGAGACGAAGACCCGTTCCAGCAGGGTGTACAGGGATTCCCGGTCCTCACCGCTGAGCCTGTCCAGGCCTTCCCGCGTGGTGCGCATCCTCGCGCGGATCGCGTCGGTGACGCGCTCGCCCTCGGCTGTGAGGATGACGTTCTTGACGCGCCGGTCGGAGGCGTCGGCCTCGCGGCGCACCAGGCCCCGCTTCTCCAGCCGGTCGATGATCCCGGTCATGTTGGAGGCGTCGCAGGTCATGGTCTCGGCCAGGGAGCGCATCGCGGCGGGCCCCCGGCGGAGCACGGTCAGGGCCTTGCCCTGGCTCGCCGTGAGGTTCTCGCTCGCCGCCGCGACGGTGAAATCGCCGTAGTAGACGCCGAGCGACACGGAGAGCAGCTCCATGAGCTGGGCCGTGTCGGCGCGGGGAGCTTCTGTCATGCGAGCCACTCTAACCGGAGATACTTGACGATCTCAAGCTTTGACGTCTACCGTCCTCATTGCATGAAGTTCTCAAGCATCAAGGTTGTCAAGCAATAGCCCAGAGGAGCGTCCCTGTGACCGTCACCGCGTCCCCCACCTCCCGCGCTGCCGAGATCCTGTCCCGGCCCGTCACGCTGAACGGCCTGACCGTCCCGAACCGCATCGCGATGGCGCCGATGACGCGCATGTTCTCCCCCGGCGGAGTCCCCGGCGAGGACGTGCGGTCGTACTACGCCCGACGCGCCGCCGCCGGCGTGGGCCTGATCGTCACCGAGGGGACCTACGTCGGCCACGAGTCGGCCGGGCAGAGCGACCGCGTGCCGCGGTTCCACGGCGAGGAGCAGCTGGCGGGCTGGGCGAAGGTCGCCGAGGCCGTCCACGCGGCGGGCGGCACGATCGTGCCGCAGCTGTGGCACATCGGCATGGTGCGCAAGCAGGGCCAGGCGCCCTACGCCGACGCCCCGGCGATGGGGCCCTCCGGCATCCGCCCCGACGGCACCGAGGGCACGGGCAAGGCCATGACCCAGAGCGACCTGGACGACGTCATCGGCGCCTTCGCCGAGGCCGCCGCGGCCGCCGAGCGCATCGGCTTCGACGGCGTCGAGCTGCACGGCGCCCACGGCTACCTCCTCGACCAGTTCCTGTGGGCGGGGACGAACCGTCGCACCGACGCCTACGGCGGCGACCCCGTGGCCCGTACGAAGTTCGCGGCCGAGATCGTGACCGCGGTCCGCCAGACCGTCTCGCCCGACTTCCCGGTGATCTTCCGCTACTCGCAGTGGAAGCAGGACGCCTACGACGCGCGGCTCGCCGAGACCCCGCAGGAGCTGGAGGCGATCCTGGCCCCGCTCGCCGCGGCCGGTGTCGACGCCTTCCACGCCTCCACCCGCCGCCACTGGATTTCCGAGTTCGAAGGCTCGGACCTGAACCTGGCGGGCTGGACCAAGAAGCTCACCGGCAGGCCCACCATCACCGTCGGCTCGGTCGGCCTGGACGGCGACTTCATCCACGCCTTCGCGGGCGAGGGCGCCCCGGTGCAGGGCATCGACGACCTCCTCGACCGCCTGGAGCGGGACGAGTTCGACATGGTCGCCGTCGGCCGCGCGCTGCTCCAGGACCCGGAGTGGGCCGCGAAGGTCCTGGCAGGGCGGACCGACGAGCTCAAGCCGTACGACGCGGCGGCGGTGAAGACGCTCAGCTAGCCCCGCGCGCGTGCCGATGCACCGACGTCGCGAATCTGGCGCACTCGTGGGGCGGCTCCCGGTCGCGGGCCGAGCGGGCACGCGAGGGCGTGGCCATGGTGATCGCGACGGCGGGTTGCCGGGTGCGGGGAGGAGCTCGGTCGCCGGGAGGCCGGGGCGGAGTCCGACCGCTCCGGTCGTGCCGCTCGATCCGATCGAGGCGTCCATGTGGCGCGCGGGCGCGACTCGGAGCCGGCCCACAGGCGAGACCGCGAAGGGGCGGCCCGGGAAGAAGGCCGCGCGCCGGTCCGACCCCGATGCGACCGGGATCGGGCCGAGCCGTCGAGCGGCCGGTCCGATCCCTTCGTACAAAGGTCGGCAGGGTCAGACGGCCGAACGGAAAGCGGGCAGGTATCCGCCCGACTGCCCAGCGGCCTTCGGGTGGTAGGAGTTGTACACCGGGACGGACAGGCTGTGCAGCCAGGAGTCGGCGGAGCAGATCTCGTGGCCCGTGAACTCGTCGACGACGCTGGAGAAGGTGAAGCCCGCGTTCGCCGCCTGCTTCGCGAGAACGCCGTTGAGGGTGTCCGAACCCCGATTGATGGCCGCTCGCTCGCTCTCACTGAGTCCGGCGATGCAGCTCCCGGCCAGCTTGTAGAACCGGGGGTACCCGAGAACCACCACGCGCGCCTGGGGTGCGCGGCCGCGGATGTCTCCGTAGAGGGCGGAAAGGCCGCCGGGCAGCGTGCTGTTCATCTTCACGACTGCGGCGTCGACGGCCGCGACGCAGGTGGCCTCACTGTTGAGCACGCAGGTCTGCATGACGTCCGCGAACCCGACGTCGTTGCCGCCCGCCGTGACGCTGACGAGGGTCGTGGACGAGTTCAGCGGGCCGAGCTGGCCGCTGCGGACGGAGCCGGTGGTCGCACCGGAGCATGCGGTGAAGGAGAACGCGGAGGGGGAGTTGGCCGCTGCCCACAGGCGCGGGTACGCATTGGTGCTGCGGCGGCAGTCGCCGCTGTCCGCGAGGTAGCTTCCGGCCCCCACGCCGGAGGAGTACGAGTCTCCGAGGGCCACGTAGCGGTGGCCGGCGGCGGTGGCCGGCTGGGCGACTCCGAGGGCCGCGGCGGCCACTGCGAGCGCGGTTGACGCGGACAGCGCGATTCTTCGCCAGAGCATGGCGATCAGCCTCAAATCCAAAGCGTGGGAGGTGAGTTGGTTGAGCGCGACACTTCTAGCAGGGCGGTGATACCGACCGGTAGCCCTCGGGGCGGATGTCGTCCGCTTTGGGCGCATGTTTAATTCTCCGCGCGTAGACTCGTCCTGTTTGCGCCACGCACGCGGCGGGCTGCACATCAGGGCGGCTGCCGTTACGGCTCCGGCAACGGCCCCAACAAGCGGCGCTTCGAAGGTGCTTCGGCATCCGCCGGCCCGGACCGTCGGCGACTGCAGGCTCCGCAGGCCCTCCCAGCCCTCGGCGGAACGGCCTGACGAGACCAACTCCGAAGGCCGTCAGGCCTGCTCGACAGACCACGCAGAATCGGAGCGGCCGACTCCGCCGCGCGCACCGGCGAATCCGGCCCAAACCCAGTGCGGGAGCGCTCCCACTCTGAGATCGTCGCACGCATGGAGACAGCACCGTTCGTCCGCCGCTACCGACCCTCGGACCGCGCCGAACTCGCGGACATCTGCGTCAGGACGGCTCACGAGGGAGGTGACTCCTCCCCGCTCTACCCCGATCCCGAGCTGATGCCCGTGCTCTTCGCCCACCCCTACGTGGAGCTGGAGCCGGACTTCGCGTTCGTCCTGGACGACGGCGCCGGGCGGGCCGTCGGCTACGTCCTCGGGGTACCGGACACCGCCGGCTTCGCCGCCCGGTTCCGCGAGGAGTGGCTCCCCCGGGTGGCGGAACGGTTCCCGGCGCCCGCCGGGGAGGCCGGCACGCCCGCCGAGTCGATGGCGGTCCTGCTGCACACGCCGGAGCGCATGGTCCGCGGAGAGCCGGCCCGCCATCCCGCGCACCTGCACATCGACCTCCTGCCCTCCTGGCAGGGGCGGGGGTACGGGCGCGCCCTGATGGACGCACTCCTCGCGGCGCTGCACGCGCACGGCGTGCCCGCCGTGCACCTGTGCATGGTGCAGGCGAACACGGCGGCCCGGGCGTTCTACGACCGTCTGGGGTTCGAGCCGCTGGACGTGCCGGACTCCGGACCCGTCTGGTATCTGGGCCGCCCGACGGCACAGGACGCGCCCCCGACCCCTCGCGACCCATGACGACGAGCGCGCCCACGTCTTCCACGGAACCGTCACCGCAGCAACCATCCGTCTCCGGCTCCGCCCGTGATCCGGAGGTCGGGATGGGCCCCCTGATCAGGACGGCAACGCTCAACGCGCGTCGAATGCCGCCTGCAACGCTTCCTCCGTCGGAGCTATGACAACCGCGTTTCCCTGAAGGTCCACAGGAAGGTGACGACGGTCGTTCTCGTGGAAGATCAGTGCCCCGCCACTCTGGGGGACGATTGAGGCTCCGAGGGCTGCCGCCAGCCGGGCGAGCACGCCGAGCATCGCGCCACGGGCAAAGTGCGTCGCCGTCACGCCCGGCATCCCGCTCTCGCCGTGGGACTCGTGGTACAGGTCCGCTTCGCCCCCGTCCTCCGCGCGGAGCAGGGAGAAGCCCTCCTCCGGACCGCCCGCGACCACGTACGGCTCCGTCACATGCCGAAACCGTTCGGCGTCCAACGCGACAACCTCGCGGTCCACGAACCGGAGCAGAAAGATGCTGTAACTCACGGACACACTCTGCCACCGTCATGATCGCCTGACAGGGCCAAATCGTGTTGACCGCCCCCGGCATGCAGTGCTGGAGTCGGCACGTGGACAGCATCCCCGCCAACCGGCGGCTCTGGAACCGGATCAGCAGCGCCTACCAGCACGAGCACGACCCGCAGATCGGCGCCACGCCCCGGCTGTGGGGCATGTACTCCATCCCAGACGCGCACCTGCACGCCCTGGGCGACGTCACCGGCAAGCGCGTCCTCGAACTCGGCTGCGGCGCCGGCCAGTGGTCCAGGGCGCTCGCCGCCGAGGGCGCCACCGTGGTCGGGCTCGACCTGTCCGAAGCCCAACTCGCCGCAGCGGAAGGCGCGATGGGAGCGACCCGCTACCAGCTGGTGCACGGCGCCGCCGAACAACTCCCCTTCGCCGAGGACAGTTTCGACCTCGTGTTCTGCGACTTCGGTGGACTCAGTTGGGCGTCCCCGCACCTGGCCGTCCCGCAGGCCGCACGCGTCTTGCGCCGAGGCGGGCGCCTGGTGTTCAACGTCGCCAGCCCCTGGTTCGAAGCTTGCTACGACGAAGCCGCCGGCCGCGTCACCACAACGCTGCAGAAGGACTACTTCGGGCTGGACACCATCGCCGAAGGCGACGGCGCGACCAGCTACCAGCTCACCTACGGCGACTGGGTCAAGGTTTTGCGCGGCGCGGGTCTCATCATCGACGACCTCATCGAGCCGCGGCCCGAACCCGGAACACCCAACGGCTACAACGAAACCGACCCGCCCGACTGGGCCCACCGCTGGCCGGCGGAACTTCTCTGGGTGACCCACAAACCCTAAGGTCATGTGCCGGTTCCTCGCCCGGATCGTCGGGCGTTTCGACCGGAAGGCCCATCTGGTCGTCGACCGGCACTCGGGCCCACGCTCGAAGGCCGTCCAGTCATAACTTGCCGAGCACGACGACAAGATCGAGCTGCACTCGCCTGGGTACTCACCCGGGCCGAACCCGGACGACCTGGTCGACGCCGACCTCAAACGCAGCCTGCCTCCACACCCACCGGGCCAGGAACCAGGCCGAACTCGCCGCCGAAACCCGCAGTTCTTCCGCCGCCGACAACGCCGGCCCCACGTCATCCACGGCTGCTTCGGCGACCCCCACGTCCGCTGACCTGTCTCCGTCGCTCTCCTTCGCCGTCATGCCAGTGCAGCCAGAACGGCTGCGAGGCAATCCCTGTCACCTGCGGGTCAAAGTCCATGAGCACGAGCCGGTCCCGCTCCAGCCAGGACTCGAAGCCGACATGCTGCCCGGTCGACGCTGTCCAGTACCAGCCCGCGAAGTGACGACCACTGCGAGACCACCGGAAGGGCGATATCGGGCTCGGCCTGAGGTTCAGGCGCGCTGGAGGATGCGGCCCCACCAGGACTGCCGTGCAGGGGGCGCCGGGGTCTCGGTGGTGACGGGGCCGAGGCCGCTCTCGATCGGGGTGTCCCACTCGATCAGGGCGCCAGGGAACCAGGTGACCGGCTTGGTGTCTCCACGGGTGTTCGCCCAGGCGGCGACTCGTAGGGCGGCTTGCCGGTCGGGCAGCAGACCGCGTTCATCGGTATCCACTCCGAGGTGGAGCCTGCCCTCCTCGTACAGGCCGTTGCAGAGCCAGGTGTGGAGCAGGCCATTGTCGTATCCGAGTACCTCCCAGCCGAGCGTGTGCCCGCCCTCGGCCACCTTCGGGGCGGCGTCGCCGCCCCCCTGACCGGCGAGGTGGGCGAGCAGCACCGGCTCGTCCGTCCCGGCCGCGCGGATGTCGGCGACGAATCCGCCGACATGTTCGGAGGGCACCAGCAGGGCGTACAAGCGTGCCTCCACGGGCAACTGGAGGGGCAGGCAGGCCGCGAGTGCCTCCTGCGCCGTGCCGAACCAGCAGCCGGCATCCGGAAACCGGTCGATCAGGCAGTCGGACGCAGAGGTCAGCCGCTCCGTACGGGGCAACCCCGAGACCGTGACCCGCTCGGGCACCCCAACGAAGTAGCCGGCGAGCATCACCTCACCTGACACGTCAGCATCGGAAGGAAGACCCTCAATCATGCCCGCACCGTACCTGACCTGCGACGTCAAGGTCCGATGAGACGAATCCCGAGTGGCCGGACTCCAATGAGACTCGTCAAATTCCGGTGAGCCGGGACAACCCTCAACGAATGACCCAATGCGTTTCTGATCGATATGAGACGACCGTCCTCGTGGCGGCCCTCAACGAGCGGCTGTGACCAGACGTTTCCCCACCTGATGGCTAGCCTGAGCGATGGTGAACAGACGACGGCAGAAGAAACTGTCCAAGCGCCTCGTCGAGGCGGCGACGTTCGACGACAGCACCCGTGTCCACGCTCTGCTGCGGGCCGGGGCCTGCCCGGAGACCAACGACGCCGAGGGCACCACGCCTCTCTCATGCGTGCTCAGCCGTCGAGGAGGAAATCCACCGCCATCACGGCGTGGAGGACGGTCATGGCGCTGCAGCAGAAGACCAGCACGGCGCCCGCGTAGGTGTTCACCAGGTGCGTGAACGGCGATGCCGGCACCAGCACGTCCGCCGGGTCCTCCTGGGGATGGGCCACGGTGATCGTGGGGCCGGCCTCGCCGTGCAGGAAGCCGCGGTACGTCCCGGTCGCGTCCGGGTAGACGTACGCACCGCGGGACATCGTGGCCCGGGTGGCGGTCACCGTGACGCCGTGCCGGTACAACCAGCGTTCCCGCCGCGCGCGGAGCACCCCGTACAGGCCGAGCCACAGGCCCAGCCAGGCGAAGCCGCCGGCCGGGACCGTGAGGAGCACCAAGTCCCAGATGCCGAGTGAGGCGGCCACCACGCAGAGGACGACGAGCGCCAGCAGGTGCCACAGCGTGCCCCGCAGGATCCGGCGGTGGAACCGCGTCCGCCAGGTGGGGGCGAGCGAGCGGACCACGGCGAACGGGGCCCCGTCGACGTCGTCACTGTCCGTCCGGTTCGCCAGGATCGCGTTGACCCCGTCGGCGAAGGCGATGGCCGCTGCCTCGTCCACGTCGTCGATGCGGTGGACGCGCGGCGTCGCCCCCGCCTTCGCCCGCAGTTCGATCAGGACCGAGCGGCCCTCGGCGCGTATCCGGCCCAACCCGTCCGGCGTGAAGGTGACTTGCTCGCGCGGGAGGTCGAGGACCAGTCCGATGTCCTCGACGGACAGGATGGCCCCGTCCCGGCCTCGGAGCACCGGGAGGGTGGAAATGGAAGTCGACATGGGCATGATCGTAGAGCGGGCGCGCTTGTCGTACCTCGCGGACACGGTTCGGTAGTTCTTGAGCTTGTTGATCGCCCGTTCCACGGTGCTGCGCTTCCTGTACCGCTCCTTGTCAAAGCCGGGTGGGCGACCCCCGCCCAGCCCTGGCGTACGCGGTCCCGGCCTGGTCGCTCTCCTCGGAGATGACGTGGCGGATGCAGCGTCGCCGCAGCAGGTCTGTCAGATCCCCCCGCCCAGAGCCAACGACCCCGTGAGCGGCATGGGTACGGTCAGCACCTGCGATGCCACCACGCCAACGCCGGGTCTTCCGTCGGTTCGTGATGCGTTCGCCCGAGGAGCACCGCGTCCAGGCGCTCGACCTGCACCCGGAGTTCGCCGGCGGACCTTGGCGGAAGCATGAACAGAGCGTCTTGCAGCTTGTCCCGGGCCCAACCCTCGCCGCAGCAGGAGCAGGTGAACTCCGCCTCCCATCGTCTCCACCGGCGCCTCGTGCCGTGGACGCGCACGGACCACACGCTCAGCGCCACCGCCACGATTCCCGGAGACAATCGCTCCCGTTCAAGCACACGGACAGCGGCATTCGCCGCTCCCGACAGACCTGGGACATCGCGATACCGCACCCAGGGGCTACCCCGGCCGCGTTCCCGCGGCCGAATTGAAGCGGGGGTTCTACGAGGCACGGCCCCTTCGGATGCACGTCATGGACGGCATCCTCCCACAGTCCGAGATCGGCCGGACAGGTCCTAGCTCAGGCGTACAGCGAGGGCGGCGATGTCGTCGTCCAGACGCCCGTGGGTGTAGCGGAGAAGATCGCGGTGAAGCGCGTTGAGAAGCTCGCGGGGTGGCGTCAGGGGTTGTCGGCGCGTCCAGGCCGCCAGGGGGAAGAACTCGCCGCGCCGATCGCGGGCCTCGGCGATTCCGTCGGTGTAGAGGAGCAGCAGGTCACCCGGGGCGAAGCTGCAGGTGTCGACGTTGTAGTGGTCGCCCAGCAGGTCGGCGAGGCTGAGCAGAGGCGAGGGGGTCCGCGACTCGACGACGCGCAGCGTCGCGCGGTTCAGGATCAGCGGGGGCGGGTGTCCGCAGTTGAGGACGTCGATCCTGCCGCCGGCGTCCGGGATCTCGACGAGCAGCGCGGTGGCGAAGCGCTCCATCGTCCCCTCGGGGGGAAAGGCTCCGTTGTAGCGGGTGCAGGTGGCGTCGAGCCTGCGCGCGACGCCGACCATGTCCGTCTCACTGAAGGCCGCCTCGCGGAAGGCGTTGACGATGGCGGCGGCCGCTCCCACGGCCGGCAGACCCTTGCCCCGTACGTCACCGATGAGCAGCCTGACCCCGTACGGCGTGTCGACGGCCTCGTAGAAGTCCCCGCCGATGCGTGCTTCGGCCGCGGCCGCGAGGTACAGCGACTCGATCTCGACGTTTCTGAAGCGGCGCGGCATCGGGCTGAGCACCACTTGCTGCGCCGCGTCGGCGACGAGACGCACCTGCAGGAGGGTGCGTTCCCGCTGGAGCCGCACATGGCTTCCGTACGCCGCGGCGACGGTGACGGCGATGATCCCCGCAGCCGTCCACCATGTTCCGAGGTCGGGGAACACGAGGCTGAGGCCGATCATCAGCACCAGGCAGACCGTGCCGAGCAGGACAGTGGGCAGGACCGGCCACATGGCGGCGGCCAGGGCCGGTGCGGCCGGCAGGAGGCGGCTGAAAGCCATCTCCGGCGGAGTGTTGTAGGCCAGTGCGGCGATCACGACGGTCAGCATGACCGGCGATAGCCGCACAAACATCCCTGGGCCATAGCGCCGGCGGAGCCGTAGCCGTAGCTGTCCAGACTCGATCACACCGGACAGAATATCCACATAAGGGGGACAAAGCGCCTCGGGGGCAGAGGCGGCCGGAGCGGGTGGCGGAGGGCCGGCCCAGGTCGGGTACCAGTCAGGCACAGGTCACGGGTGGCATCACTGCTGATCACACGCTCCGAGGAGGTGGGGCCGGCGAGTGGCCGGAGGGTGCTTGCCCGATCCGTCTTGTTCCCTCGTGTACCACCGCGGCTCGCTTGCCGGCCAGGCTGGCGGGGAGGGCGGCGGGGAGCGGTCCGTGGGCGGGAAGACTCGGGTGGAGCGGGCCGGAGCCTTCAGCCGGCCAGGCGTTCCACCAGCAGGAACGTGCCGATGGCGATCATCATGGCGCCGCTGACGCGGGTGACGACCCGGGCGGCCGAGGGCCGGGTCCTGAGGACCGTACGGGCAAGCACGCCGACGGCGAGGTAGACGACGGCACACGCGGCCAGGTGCATCGTGCTGAGCAGACCGGTCTGCGCAGCGACCGGCCAGCCGTCGGCGGTGTCGATGAACTGCGGGAACAGCGCGAAGTACAGCAACAGTGCCTTCGGGTTCAGGCCGCTGGTCCCGGCCCCCTTGAGCATGACCCGTACGCGAGAGGCCGACGCGGTCTCGCCCGTGGCCTCCGGTACGGCCGGCTGCCTCAGAACACCCCAGCCCAGCCACAGCAGGTAGCCGGCGCCGGCCACGGTCAGTGCGGTGAGGGCGGCCGGGGAACTCGCCACGATCACCGCAAGACCCGCGACGGCCACCAGCGCGTAGGCCGCGTGCCCGGCGACCAGGCCCGTGACCGCAGGGACGACCGAACGTTCCCGAAGACCGGCGGTGATCGCGTAGGCCCAGTCCGCACCGGGGGTGAACACCAGGAGCAGGTCCACCACCAGGAAGGCCGCCAGCGTCGTCGTATCCATCGATCGTTCCCTCTCGCACTTCTCGCTCTGGAGGGAAGGCTAGGCCGGATACATCCGAAGGTGTTTGCGTCTTTACCCCATGATCGCGCGAACTGAGGGAGAATCTTGCCCATGGACGCCCTGGACCGGAAGATTCTTACCGAGCTGCAGCTCGACGGCCGTCTGACCATCACCGAGCTGGCCGCTCGCGTGAAGCTCAGCGTCTCGCCGTGCCACCGCCGGCTGCGCGACCTCGAACGCGAAGGCGCGATCCGCGGCTACCGCGCCGTCGTCGACCCTGCCGCCGTCGGCCTGAACTTCGAGGCCCTCGTGTTCGCCACCCTGCGCTGGGAGGACGCCGACACCGTGACGGCCTTCGAAGAGGCCGTGGCCGCCGTTCCGCACGTGCTTCAGGCGCAGCGCCTCTTCGGCGAGCCCGACTACCTCCTGCGGATCGCGACTGCCGACCTGGTCGCGTTCCAGAAGCTGTACGACCAGCAGCTCGCCCGACTGCCCGGGGTCCAGCGCCTGACCTCCACCCTCGTCATGAAGAACGTCATCGACGACCGCCCCCTGCCCGAGTAGAGGCGGGTGCCCTCCGAGGAGGGGCACCCGCCCCGCGAGGTCTCACCCCGCCGCGTCCTGGGGACGTCAGCCGTCCGTGGTGTCTTCGACCTCCCAGCGCAGCAGGTCGCCCGGCTGGCATTCCAGCACCTCGCAGAGCGCTGCGAGCGTCGCGAACCGCACCGCCTTGGCACGGCCGTTCTTGAGCACCGCGAGGTTGGCGGGCGTGATCCCCACGCGGCCGGCGAGCTCGCCGACGGACATCTTCCGCCTGGCCAGCATCACGTCGATGTCGACGACGATCGGCATCAGATGACCTCGTCAAGCTCGGCCTGCATGCGCGCGGCTTCGACATCGCGCTCGACGGCCTGAGCGAGCAGCATCCGCAGCACGAGGACGATGAGCGCGACCCCCAGAATGGCCACGCCGACCCCGCCCATGATGACGGTGACGCCCGGGTCCTCCCGCTGGCCCGGCGCGTTGATGACCGTGACCGCGAACCACAGGACGGCGGCCGCCACGATCGCGCCGATCACACGGTCCACGTACCGGAAGGCGGCGTGGGAGAACACGGTTCCGCGTCGCACCATCGCCACCAGCCGCCACACAGAGACCAGAGCGACCTGCGCCGACGCCATCCCCAGGATCACGATCACGCGCAGCGGGGTCAGGGGAAGCGACCCGTCCTCAGGGTCGCTCCCACTGACCAGCACCCACACCATCAACGCCTGTACGCACACGGTGCCGGCAAGCACCACGGCGAGCACGGCGCGCAACGCACGCACTGCCAGCTTTCCCATGACCCACCCTTACATCGATTTACGATGGGAACCTATCGAATCTCGATAGGTGAGGCAAGGGGTGGATGCGGATGCCGGCGTTCGCCTGCGCCGTAAACTTGGAGATGGTCTGAGCGCCTCACGGAGATCAGCGGACGGACAACAGCGACACGGACAGCAACGTCCAGGATCTACGGCGACATCGCGTGCCGGTCACCGCCCGGGTGCGGCACGGAGGTGTCGGGAGATGCCTTCGGAGGCATTCCTTGTCAGTCGAGTTGAACCACACCATCGTCCACGCCCGGGACAACCGGGAATCCGCGGAGTTCTTCGCGAACCTGCTGGGCCTTGAGATCACCGCCGAGTGGGGGCCGTTCGTCGCGGTCGATCTGAGCAACCACGTCACTCTGGACTTCGCCACGATCCCGGCGGACAGGATCACGCCCCAGCACTACGCCTTCCTGGTCTCCGACGAGGAGTTCGACGCGGCGTACGCACGGATCAGGCAGCTCGGCGTCGAGCACTACGCCGACCCGCACCGGAAGCAGCCCGGCGCGATCAACCACCATGACGGCGGCCAGGGCGTGTACTTCGTCGACCCGGCGGGTCACCTCATGGAGCTGATCACCGTGCCGTACGGCGGCCGGCCCTCGTAGGCGACCGCCGAGGGCCGCGACCGGCGCGGCCCTCGACCACGCCCCCGGCCCCCTCCTCCTCTTCCTGTCCCACTCACCGGTGTCCGCACGGTCAGCCGGCGACGGCAGCCGGCACGTCGTCCCAGGCCAGCGAGGACATCCTCCATCCCGCCGGGGTCAGGAGGTACTGGGTGGTCTTGTGGCCGGAACCCTCGAACCACTCGCCGTCGTGGTAGCCGGACTTCCGGTACTCACTGAAGCGGTGGGCGATCGATCCGAAGATCTCGGTGCGCGCGGCGACCTCCCATTCGGAGAACTCCGTCAGGGTCCCGTCGGTGAGCATCCTCTGGCGAGGTTCGATGAACGCGTCGAGATCGTAGATCACCGGTTCGGCTCCGACGTTCGCGATGATCCTGCCCTGCGGGACGAACACGTCGCGGATGACGTCGAGGTCGGGCCGCCTGCCGCCGGTGTTGGTGAAGGCACCGACGAACACACCCATCAGCCGGTCGAGTTCGGCCTGGACGCCGGACGCGGACCCCTCCCCGGCAGTCGGCCATTCCTCGGAGAGGACCGACCAGACCTCGATGTCGTGCCGCACTCCCCGGTACGGGGAATGCCGCCGCAGCACCCCGTCACGCGTCATGCCGAGCCGGCGCGCGGCCCCGATGCTGCGGGCGTTGTGCGCCGCGACCCACCACTCGACCCGGCTCATCCCCCGCTCGGTGAAGGCCCAGTCGATCAGGGTCCGGCAGGCCCGGTTCACCAGGCCCCGCCCCTCCCCCGCCTTCTCGAGCCAGCAGCCGATCTCACACACGCCCGAGGTGCTGTCGAAGCGGGTGAACATGACGCCGCCGACCAGGGTGTCGTCCAGCCAGATGCCGAAGATCCCGCCGTTGTCCGTGGCCAGCCGGTCGGCGTAGCGCTGGAGGGTGGCCGTGGCGGAGGGCAGGTCGGTGCTGAATGTCGCCCAGGGGATCCAGGGGTCGACGGTGTCCCGTGCGCGGTCGATGTGGGCGAGGAACTCCGGTGCCCGCGAGGGCTCCAGGGGGCGGAGCCTGGCCTGATCGCCGATGGGCAGAGTGAACATGTGAGCATCGCTCCCTCGGTGCGTGACAAGCGTTCGGTACGTGAGCCAAGCATGCCGCCCGCACCTGGCTCGCCCTCGCCGCCCATGGTGCGGTCCGCGCGGCCGGCCTCACCGTCGGAGCCGACGTCGCCGTCGCCCGGCCATGATCCCGACGGGCCCGGCCTAGCCTTCGGCCGGTCCCTCGCTCTTGGCCCACAGGGAACGGACGTGGCCCAGGTGCCGGGTCATGCACGCCTCCGCGCCCTCGGCGTTCCCGGCGATCATCAGGTCGAGCAGTTCCAGATGCTCCTCCGCCGAGGGAATGAGGTCGCCGCTCTCGTCGAGGGCGGTGAGCCCGTACAGGCGCGACCGCTTGCGCAGCTCGCCGACGGTCTCGACGAGGCGCTCGTTGCCCGCGAGGCCGAGCAGGGTGAGGTGGAAGAGCCGGTCCGCCTCCAGGTAGCCGATGAGGTCGTGCTCACGGGCGGCGCGCACGATCTCGACGGCCACCGGCCGCAGCGCCTCCAGGTCCTCGCGCGTGGCGGACCGGGTGACGCGGCCGACCGTCGGGATCTCGATGAGCGCACGGATCTCGGTGTACTGGTCGAGGTCGCGTTCGTCGACCTCGGTGACCCGGAACCCCTTGTTGCGGACGGGCTCGACCAGCCCCTCACGGGCCAGGTCGAGCATCGCCTCACGCACGGGTGTGGCGGAGATCCCGAAGTCCTCTGCCAGGGTGGGGGCCGAGTACACCACGCCCGGCCGCAGTTCGCCGGAGATCAGGGCGGCGCGCAGGGCATGGGCGACCTGGTCGCGCAGCCGCTCTCGGGAAGCGTTCAGGTCGCGGTGGGTCAGGTGCCCCATGGAGGTGGTGATCCCTTCGGCTCGTTCTGCGTCACCACCGTACGATGTCACGTCGCGGCGCCCGCGGGTGCCAGGGTGTACGTCCGGGAGGACGTGTAGAACTCCAGGGCCGCCCTGCCCTGCTCGCGCGGGCCGTGACCGGACTGCTTGGCCCCGCCGAACGGCAGGTGGAAGTCGACGCCGGTGGACGGGGCGTTGATCCGGATCATGCCGGTGTCGACGAGGTCGAGTCCGTACAGGGCCGCGTCGAGGTCGGCCGTGTGGACCGAGGTGACGAGGCCGTACGGCACGGAGTTGGTGATCCGTACCGCGTGGGCGAGGTCGTCGGCGGGGAGCAGCGCGGCGACCGGCCCGAAGACCTCCTCGTTGAGCAGTCGGTGTCCCGGCGGGACCCTCTCGACCAGGGTCGGGGCCGCGTACCAGCCGGGTGTCGTGGGGACGGTGGCGCCGGCGAGGACGGGGAGCCCCTGCCAGGCCTCGACCACCCGCTCGCGCGCCCTCTCCTGGACGAGCGGACCGCACACCGTCGCGGGATCGGCGGGGTCGCCGACCCGGACGGCCCGGAAGGCCTCGGAGAGGGCTTCGCGCAGGGGGTCGAGGGCGGCGCCGACCGCGATGATCCGGCTGGTGGCGGTGCACTTCTGGCCCGCGAACCCGGCGACGGCGGCGGCGATGTGGGCCGCTGCCTGCCCGATGTCCGCGTCGGGCAGGACGATCGCCGCGTTCAGGCCGCCCATCTCGGCCTGTACGGGGATGCCGCGCGCCGTCGCCGCGCGGACGACGGCCCGGCCGACGGGGGTGGAGCCGGTGAAGGAGACGACGTCGGCCGCGGAGACGAGGGCGTTGCCCTCGGTGGGGCCGCCCGGCAGGACGGCGAACACGTGGTCCGGCAGGGCCTGTCGGACGATCTCGGCGAGTCGCCGGGCGCATGCGGTGGCCTCGGGGGCCGGTTTGAGGACGACCGTGTTGCCGACCGCGAGTGCGGGGGCGGCCTTCCAGCTCGGGATGGCGAAGGGGAAGTTCCACGGCGTGACGAGCCCGGCCACGCCGTGGGGGCGGCGCCGGTTCAGGAGCAGCCCGGGTCCTGCCGCGGTCTCGTGGACGGAGCCGGTGGGCTCGAAGGGCGCCTGGGCGTAGTAGCGCCAGATCGCGACGGTGCGCGCGATCTCGGCCCCGGCCTCGGTGCGGGGCTTGCCGACCTCGCGTACGGCGAGGGCGGTGAGCTCGTCGGCCGCGGCCTCCAGGGCCGCGGCGACGGCGCCGAGCGCGGCCGAGCGTGCGGCGGCTCCGGCGCGCAGCCAGCCGGGCTGGGCGGCCCGGGCCCGCTCGACGGCGTCGGCGGCCGCGAAGGCGCCGGGGGCCGGGAGGCTGACGAGCACGTCGGTCGGGTCGGCCGGGTTGTGCGAGACGAGGGTGGTCACGTCGGTGATCACAGGAGGAAGCCTCCGGGGAAGGGGTCGTCCGGGTCGAGGAAGTACTGGGCGGTGCCGGTGATCCAGGCGCGGCCGGTGACGGTGGGGACGACGGCGGGCAGGCCGCCGACCTCCGTCCCGGCGGTGAGCCGGCCGGTGAACCGGGTGCCGATGAAGGACTCGTTGACGAAGTCGCGGTCGAGCGGCAGTTCGCCGCGTGCGTGGAGCTGGGCCATGCGCGCGCTGGTCCCGGTGCCGCACGGGGAGCGGTCGAACCAGCCGGGGTGGATGGCCATCGCGTGCCGGGAGTGCGTGGCGTCGGAGCCGGGCGCCGTGAGGTAGACGTGCTTGAGTCCGGCGATCTCGGGGCGGGTGGGGTGGACGGGGCGGTCCGGGGAGGCGTTGATCGCGTCCATGATCGCGAGTCCGGCGGCGAGGAGGTCGTCCTTGCGGTCGCGGTCGAACGGCAGCCCGAGGTCGTCGAGGGGGACGAAGGCGTAGAAGTTGCCGCCGAAGGCAAGGTCGTAGGTGACCTTGCCGAATCCGGGGACGTCCACCGCGCGGTCCAGGCCCACGCAGAAGGCGGGCACGTTGGTGAAGGTGGCGGACTTCGCCGCGCCGTCCTCCACCTGGACGTCGACGGAGACGAGGCCCGCCGGGGTGTCCAGGCGGACGGTGGTGACCGGTTCGGCGACCGGCACCATTCCGGTCTCGACGAGGACGGTGGCGACGCCGATGGTGCCGTGGCCGCACATCGGCAGGAGGCCCGACACCTCGATGTAGAGGACGCCGTAGTCGGCGTCGGGGCGTGTGGGCGGCTGGAGGATGGCGCCGCTCATGGCCGCGTGCCCGCGCGGCTCGAACATGAGGAGCGTCCTGAGGTGGTCGAGGTGCTCGATGAAGTGGAGCCTTCGCTCGGCCATGGTGGCACCGGGGATCACACCGACGCCTCCGGTGATGACCCGGGTGGGCATTCCCTCGGTGTGGGAGTCGACTGCGTGGAAGACATGACGCGTACGCACGCGGAGTTCCTTTCGGTCCGGTCGGTGGGCCCGGTCAGCAGGCCCGGTCAGCGGGTCCGGTCGGTGGGTCCGGTCGGTGGGTCCGGTCAGCGGTGACCGTCGGCGACGGCCTTCTCGGTGGCGGTGCGGACGGCGGTCTCGGTCGCTCCGGTGAGCGGGAGGCGCGGCGGGCGGACGGGGCCGCCGCGGCGACCGGCGATGTCCATGGACAGCTTGATGCACTGGACGAACTCGACCTTGGAGTCCCAGCGCAGCAGTGAGTGCAGCGACGAGTAGAGCGGCCGGGCCGTCGCCAGGTCGCCCGCGACGGCGGCTTGGTACAGCTCGACGCAGCTGGCGGGGAGGGCGTTGGGGTAGCCGGCGATCCAGCCCACCGCGCCGGCCAGGGCGAGCTCCAGGAGGACGTCGTCGGCGCCGATCAGCAGGTCGAGTTCCGGGGCGAGTTCGGCGATCTCGTAGCCCCTGCGGACGTCTCCGCTGAACTCCTTCACGGCGACGATGCTGCCGTCGGCGTGCAGTTTCGCCAGCAGGCTCGGGACGAGGTCGACCTTGGTGTCGATGGGGTTGTTGTACGCGACGACCGGGATGCCGACCCCTGCCACGTCCGCGTAGTGGGCGATGACGGAGCGCTCGTCGGCGCGGTACGCGTTGGGCGGCAGCAGCAGGACGGAGCCGCAGCCGGCCTCGGCGGCCTGCTCGGCCCAACGGCGCGACTCGGCGCTGCCGTAGGCGGCGACACCCGGCATGACCCTGGCTCCGTCGCCCGCGGCCTCGACGGCGGTACGGACGACCCGGGCGCGCTCGTCCGCGGTGAGGGTCTGGTACTCGCCGAGGGAGCCGTTCGGGACGACGCCGTCGCAGCCGTTGGCGATCAGCCAGGCCACGTGCTCGGCGTAGGCGTCGTAGTCGACGGAGAGGTCTTCCTTGAACGGCAGGGTGGTGGCGACCATGATGCCGCGCCAGGGGCGCTCGGTGGTCCAGGCGGTGGTGTTCATCTCGACGACCTTTCGGTGACGTGTGGCGGAGGTGGTAGCAGTGGCAGGGGTGTCAACTCTGACCGGTCTGACAGGTCGGACAGGTGTGACGGGTGTGACGGCTGTGACAGGTGCGGTGTCTCAGGAGGGGCCTGGGTCTGACGGACTGCCGACCGCGGAAGTCGGGTCCGGTGGCCCGTCGAGCGCGGCAAGCGCCGACAGCGGTACGGGGACGGCGAACGGGCGGCGTTCGGACGGTGGTTCAGGGGTGGCTCCGGTGGCCGCGAGGCACGCCACGGCCGTCCCGCACACGCGGCCCTGACACCACCCCATGCCGGCCCGGGTGAGGAGCTTGACGGTCCGGGCGTCGCGCGCGCCGCACTCGGCGACCGCCTCGCGGATCCTGCCCGCCGGGACCTCCTCGCAGCGGCACACGTCCGTGTCGTCGCTCAGCCACCCGGTCCAGCCGGGGCCGGGTGCGTGCGCGGCGGACATGACGTCGGCGAAGGCACGCAAGCGGTCCCGGCGCCGCCGGAGCCCGGCGGTCGCACCGACCCGGTCGGGACGGCCGAGGAGCCGCGCGGCGATCGCCCGGCCCGCCAGCTCCCCCTCGGTACGGGCGAGTTCGGCACCGCCGACGCCCCCGGTCTCGCCCGCGGCCCACAGGCCGGGCACCGAGCTCTCCTGGAGGTCGTCCAGGGCCAGGCCCAGGGTGCCGTCGGGCAGCACGCGGGTGGTGCAGCCGACGGCCACGGCCAGCTCGATCTGGGGCACCAGGCCGTGACCGACGGCGAGGGCGTCGCAGGCGATCCGGCGGCCCGTCCCCCGTACGGGCCGCCAGTCGCGGTCCAGGCGGCTCACCGTGACGGCCTCCACCCGGTCGGTGCCGTGCACCTCGGTCACCGCGCTGCGGAGCCGTACGGGCACCCGGTGACGGGCCAGCGCGGCCGTGTGGACGAGGGCCTCGACCGCCTTGCGCGGGTTGGTGGCGAGCACCCGGGGGTTGCGGCCGTACCGCAGGTACCCCGCGGCCTCGACGACCGCCGGCACCCGTGCTCCGGCCGAGGCGAGGGAGGAGCCGACGGCGAGGAGGAGCGGGCCGCTGCCGGCCACGACGATGCTCCGGCCGGGCAGCACGAGCCCGGACTTGAGCATGGCCTGCGCTCCCCCGGCGCCCACGACTCCGGGCAGGGTCCATCCGGCAAAGGGCAGTTGGCGCTCGTAGGCGCCGGTGGCGAGGAGCAGGGCGCGGGCCCGGATCCGGGCGGGCGCGTCCGCGCGTCCGTCCGCGCCGGTGAGGGCGTGCGCCGTCCACGTCCCGTCGGTCTCCTTCACGACGGACCACACGTGATGTCCGGTCAGGTGGTCGACATCGCTCGCGTGCAGGCGTCGGCGCAGGTCGGCGAAGGCGGACCAGTCGTGGTGAAGGGCCTCGGGCCGTCTCGCGCCCAGGGTGGGCGCGGGGTGCCGGTAGAACTGCCCCCCGGGCTGGGTCGAGGAGTCCAACAGGGCTACTGATAGACCGAGTTCAGCGGCGGCGACGGCTCCGGCGAGCCCTGCGGAGCCCGCGCCGACGACGACGAGGTCGTGCGGCGCGCCCGGGCGTCGGCCCGCGTCGGGCACGGAGTCGGGGACGCTCCGTGTCGAGCCCTTCGGTGCGGACGCCGAAGGAGGCCCGGCCACGTCTTCGGGTTCAGACGCCGAGGCGGTCATGGCCGTGCCCTTCCTGGGTGGTGATCGCGTCGCCGGGGCGGGCCGGGACCAGACAGGCGCGGCGGTTGGGCTCTCCGTTGACGGTGGCGAGGCAGTCGTAGCACTGGCCGATGCCGCAGAACGCGCCGCGCGGACGGCCTCCGTCCCGCGTGGTGCGCCAGGCCAGGATGCCCGCGCCCCACAGGGCGGCGGCGAGGGTCTGGCCCGGCAGGGCGGGGACGGGCCGGCCGTCGAAGGTGATGCCGAACGGCGGATCGGGCTGTGCCCCGACGAGGCCGATGGGGGTGCGGGCCACGGGCCCTCCTCTCGTGACGGTGGGTGCGCGCCTCAAGGTGCGGTGGCGTCGAAGCGTTCGGGGCGGAACGGGTCAAGGTCGAGGGGATGTTCGGCGCCGGTCATACAGGCGGCGACGATCTGTCCCGTCACCGGTGCGAGGCCGATGCCCGCGCCCTCGTGGCCGCAGGCGTGCAGAAGGCCGGGGACGCGCGGGTCGGGCCCGATGGCGGGCAGGTGGTCGGGCAGGTACGGGCGGAAGCCGAGGTAGGTGCGGATCGCCCGTACGGTGCCGAGGACGGGGAACAGCGCGGTGGCTCCGGCGGCGAGGCGGCGCAGGACCTCGGTGGAGAGGGTCCGGTCGAAACCGACGCGCTCGCGGCTGGCGCCGATGAGGACGGGTCCGGCGGGGGTGCCCTCGACGACGGCCGAGGTCTGGAGCGCGGCGGAGCCACTGGCCACGTCGGCCACGTAGTCGGCGGCGTACACCTTGTGGCGGACGATGCGCGGCAGGGGTTCGGTGACGAGGACGAAGCCACGGCGGGGCAGGACGGGCAGGTGGACGCCGGCGAGCTCGGCGACGGCGCCGCCCCAGGTGCCCGCGGCGTTCACGACGTACGGGGCGTGGAGTTCGCGGGTGGCGGTCCGCACCCCGCGGACCGCTCCGTCCGCGCCGGTGAGGAGGCCGGTGACCTCTTCGCCGAGCGCGAGGCGGACCCGGTCGCCGGCGGCTCGGAGGAGCTGCGCGGCGGCGTGGGCGGGCATCACCTGGGCGTCCTGGGGGTAGTGGAAGCCGCCGGTGAGGTCCGGTGCGAGGTGGGGCTCCAGGTCGTGGAGCCGGTCACCGGGCACCTCGTGCGCGATGACCCCCGCTTTCTCCTGGTGGGCCGCGAACTCCCGCAGGGCGTGCAGTCCCGTCTCGCCGGAGGCGACGACCAGGCCGCCCTTGGCCTCGTACTCGACGGCCGGCGGGAGCCTGTCGGCGAGTTCGGTCCACAGCGCGGTGGAGAGGAGGGCGAGCTGGAGCTCGGGGCCGGGTTCCTTGTCGGAGACCAGAAGGTTGCCCTCGCCCGCTCCTGTCGTGCCGCCGGCGACGTAACCTCGGTCGACGACGGTGACGGAGAGGCCGGCCAGGGCCGCGTAGTGGGCGCAGGCTGCGCCGACCACGCCGGCGCCGATGACGATGACGTCCGAGGTTTCTCTCGTGGGCACAGCAGTAATATTTCACATTGCACACCCCCTGCCAAGACCCTGAGCGAGACATCCCCAAGCTTCCGGCCGACTCCGGCCGACCCCCGGCACCCCCGTCCGGACACGGATGGGTAACGGCCGACCCGACACCTTGTCAGTACAATTTCACATTACTATGTTACCGGTCACATTCCAGCCGCCTCCGGCTGTCCGACTGCTTCCCCGGAGTGACCCGCATGAACAAGCGCACGCGCACCCTGGCCACGGCCCTGGTGACGACCCTGACCCTCGCCGCGACCGGCTGCTCCGGCGGAGGCACGTCCGGGGGCGACCGGAACGGCGGGAACCCCGCGACCTCCAACACCGGGGCGGTCCTCGGCGGCACCCCGCAGAAGGGCGGCACGCTCACCGTGCTGTCCAACCAGGACTTCACCCATCTCGACCCGGCCCGCAACTGGGTGATGGGCGACATGGACTTCGGCACCCGCCTGCTCTACCGCACCCTCGTCACGTACAAGGCGGAACCGGGCGCGCGGGGCGGCGAGCTGGTCCCCGACCTCGCGGAGAGCCTGGGCGTCTCCTCCAACGGCGCCCGCACCTGGACCTTCACGCTCAAGCCGGGACTGAAGTACGAGGACGGCACGCCCATCACCTCCCAGGACATCAAGCACAACGTGGAACGGTCCTTCTCCCCCGACCTGCCCGGCGGGCCCGACTACGCCGCCCGCTACCTCGCCGGCGCCGAGGGCTACACGGGCCCGGCGGGCGGCAAGCACCTCGCCTCCGTGAAGACTCCCGACGACCGCACGATCGTCTTCGAACTCCGCACGCCCTTCGCCGAGTTCCCCTTCGCGGCGACGCTGCCCACCTTCGCGCCCGTGCCTCCGTCCCAGGACAAGGGGCCCCAGTACGACAACCGGCCCTTCTCCTCGGGCCCGTACAAGATCGACTCCTACGCCCGCGACAAGCAGCTGGTGCTCGTACGCAACACCCACTGGGACCCCAAGACCGACCAGGTGCGCAAGGCGTACCCGGACAGGGTCGTCGTCACCATGGGCCTCAAGGCCAACCAGATCGACGACCGGCTCATCGCCGCCACCGGCCCCGACGCCTCCGCCGTGCCGTGGGACAAGCTCCGCCCGGAGTCCACCCCCAAGGTGCTCACCAGGCCGGACGTCAAGGCCCGTCTCCTCGCCGAGTCGACCGGCTGTACCGAGATGGTCCAGATGCACACCGGGCGCGCGCCCTTCGACGACGTCAGGGTCCGGCAGGCCGTGCAGTACGCCCTGGACCGCGAGGCCGTCCTCACCGCGTCCGGCGGCCCCGCCCTCAACGACCCGGCCACCGCGCTCATGCCGGGGTTCCTGTTCGGCGGCAAGCAGCCCGACACCCTCGGCATCCCCCTCACCGGCGACGTCCCCAAGGCGAAGGAGCTGCTCAAGCAGGCCGGCAAGGCGGACGGCTTCACCACCCGCATCACCGTCTCCAACGGCGACAAGGCCGTCGGCGAGGCCGTCCAGCAGTCCCTCGGCCGAGCCGGGATCAAGGTCACCATCGAGACCGTCGACCCCTCCGCCTTCTACGACACGATCGGCGACACCAAGAACCGCACCGACCTCGTCTACACCGGCTGGTGCCCCGACTACCCCTCCGGTTCGACGTTCCTGCCGTTCGTCTTCGACGGCCGCTTCATCAAGGAGAAGGGCAACTCCGGCAACCACTCGCTCTTCCGCGACGACGCCACGATGAAGCGCATGGACGAGATCGCGGCGATGGCCGACGCCACCCGGGCCGCCAAGGCCTGGCGTGAACTCGACGGAGCGATCCTCGCCAAGGCGCCCACAGCGCCCGTCGTCGTCGAGCGCAAGCCCCTCGTCATCGGCACCAACATCGCCGGGGCCTTCGGCCACACCTCCTTCGGCGGCCAGCTCGACTACGCCACCGTCGGCCTCAAGGACCCCTCGAAGAGCGGGAACTGAGGCCGGCCGTGACCACCACCCCACCCTCCCCCGCGACC
>NZ_LIPQ01000111.1 GCF_001418135.1 Streptomyces aureus | reverse complement strand
CCCGGGCCCTGCGGGGCTCGGCTCGGGTTCGGGCGGGGCGGACGGGTCGTGTTACGGGAGCGGGTGTCTGTGGCGCGTCGTACGCTGGACACCCCGGCCCGTGCGACGTGTCGGGCTGTTCGCGTTGCCCGCCCCCGTCACCCCTCGGGATGGAAAGCTTCATGAGCCTGCACGGTCTGCTCGATGTCGTCGTCAAGGACGCGGCCCTCGCCGAGGCGGTGAAGGCCGCCGCCGACGGGAACCGCCCGCACGTGGATCTGGTCGGTCCCGCGGCCGCCCGGCCCTTCGCCGTCGCCGCGCTCGCCCGGGACTCGGGGCGGCCGGTGCTCGCGGTGACCGCGACCGGGCGGGAGGCCGAGGACCTCGCCGCCGCGCTGCGGTCACTGCTCGACCCGGACACCGTCGTCGAGTACCCCTCCTGGGAGACCCTGCCGCACGAGCGGCTCTCGCCCCGCTCCGACACCGTCGGCCGCCGTCTCGCCGTACTGCGCCGCCTCGCGCACCCGCGGGACGACGACCCGGCGGCCGGCCCGGTGAGCGTCGTCGTCGCCCCCATCCGATCCGTGCTCCAGCCGCAGGTCAAGGGCCTCGGGGACCTGGAGCCCGTGGCGCTGCGGAGCGGGCAGACGGCCGACCTGAACGAGATCGTGGAGGGCCTCGCGGCCGCCGCGTACTCCCGGGTGGAGCTGGTCGAGAAGCGCGGCGAGTTCGCCGTGCGCGGCGGCATCCTGGACGTCTTCCCGCCGACCGAGGAGCACCCGCTCCGGATCGAGTTCTGGGGCGACGACGTCGAGGAGATCCGGTACTTCAAGGTCGCCGACCAGCGGTCCCTCGAAGTGGCCGAGCACGGACTCTGGGCGCCGCCCTGCCGTGAGCTGCTGCTCACCGCCGACGTACGGCAGCGGGCGGCGGCGCTCGCCGAGGAGCACCCGGAACTGGGCGAGCTCCTCAACAAGATCGCGGAGGGCATCGCCGTCGAGGGCATGGAGTCCCTCGCGCCGGTCCTCGTCGACGACATGGAGCTGCTGCTCGACGTCCTCCCGAAGGGCGCCATGGCCGTGGTCTGCGACCCTGAGCGGGTGCGGACCCGGGCCTCGGACCTGGTGGCGACGTCACAGGAGTTCCTCCAGGCGTCCTGGGCGGCCACGGCCGGCGGCGGCGAGGCCCCGATCGACGTCGGCGCGGCCTCCTTGTGGGGGATCGCGGACGTCCGGGACCGGGCGCGCGAGCTGGGGATGTCCTGGTGGTCGGTGTCGCCGTTCGCGGCGGACGCGACGGCCGACGGCGCCGACGGGGACACCCTCGCGCTCGGCATGCACGCCCCCGAGTCGTACCGCGGCGACACCGCACGCGCGCTCGCCGACACCAAGGGCTGGCTGGCCGACGGCTGGCGCACGGTCTATGTCACGGAGGCCCACGGCCCCGCGACCCGTACGGTCGAGGTCCTCGGCGGCGAGGGCATCGCGGCCCGCCTCGACGCGGACCTGACGGAGATCTCCCCGTCGGTCGTGCACGTGTCGACCGGCTCCATCGACTACGGCTTCGTCGACGCGGCCCTCAAGCTCGCCGTCCTCACCGAGACCGACCTGTCCGGCCAGAAGGCGGCCGGCAAGGACGGCCAGCGGATGCCGGCCAAGCGCCGCAAGACCATCGACCCGCTGACCCTGGAGGTCGGCGACTACATCGTGCACGAGCAGCACGGCGTCGGCCGGTACGTGGAGATGGTCCAGCGGACCGTGCAGGGCGCGACCCGCGAGTACCTCCTCGTCGAGTACGCCCCCGCCAAGCGCGGCCAGCCCGGCGACCGGCTGTACATCCCGACCGACCAGCTGGAGCAGGTCACCAAGTACGTGGGCGGCGAGGCGCCGACCCTGCACCGGCTCGGCGGCGCGGACTGGACGAAGACGAAGGCGCGCGCGAAGAAGGCCGTCAAGGAGATCGCGGCGGACCTCATCAAGCTGTACTCGGCGCGGATGGCGGCCCCCGGGCACGCCTTCGCCCCGGACACCCCGTGGCAGCGCGAGCTGGAGGACGCCTTCCCGTACGCGGAGACGCCCGACCAGCTGTCCACCATCGCCGAGGTGAAGGAGGACATGGAGAAGACCGTCCCCATGGACCGTCTGATCTGCGGCGACGTGGGCTACGGCAAGACGGAGATCGCGGTCCGCGCGGCCTTCAAGGCGGTGCAGGACGGCAAGCAGGTCGCGGTCCTCGTACCGACGACGCTGCTCGTGCAGCAGCACTTCGGGACCTTCTCCGAGCGGTACTCCCAGTTCCCGGTGAAGGTGCGGGCCCTGTCCCGCTTCCAGACGGACACGGAGGCGAAGGCGACCCTGGAGGGCATGCGGGAGGGCTCGGTCGACGTCGTCATCGGCACCCACCGCCTCTTCGCCTCCGAGACCAGGTTCAAGGACCTGGGCCTGGTCATCGTCGACGAGGAGCAGCGCTTCGGCGTCGAGCACAAGGAGCAGCTGAAGAAGCTCCGCGCCAACGTCGACGTGCTGACCATGTCGGCGACCCCCATCCCCCGTACGCTCGAAATGGCGGTCACCGGCATCCGCGAGATGTCGACCATCACCACCCCGCCGGAGGAGCGCCACCCGGTCCTCACCTTCGTGGGCCCGTACGAGGAGAAGCAGATCGGCGCCGCGATCCGGCGTGAACTCCTGCGCGAGGGCCAGGTCTTCTACATCCACAACCGGGTCGACTCGATCGACCGGGCGGCGGCGCGGCTGCGCGAGATCGTCCCCGAGGCGCGGATCGCGACGGCCCACGGCCAGATGTCCGAATCGGCCCTGGAACAGGTCGTCGTCGACTTCTGGGAGAAGAAGTTCGACGTGCTCGTCTCGACGACCATCGTCGAGTCGGGCATCGACATCTCCAACGCCAACACCCTGATCGTCGAGCGCGGCGACAACTTCGGTCTCTCGCAGCTCCACCAGCTGCGCGGCCGTGTCGGCCGTGGCCGGGAGCGCGGCTACGCGTACTTCCTGTACCCGCCGGAGAAGCCGCTCACCGAGACCGCGCACGAGCGGCTCGCGACGATCGCCCAGCACACCGAGATGGGTGCGGGCATGTACGTGGCGATGAAGGACCTGGAGATCCGCGGCGCGGGCAACCTGCTCGGCGGCGAGCAGTCCGGCCACATCGCGGGCGTCGGCTTCGACCTGTACGTCCGGATGGTCGGCGAGGCGGTCGCGGACTACCGGGCGCAGATGGAGGGCGGGGTGGAGGAGGAGGCCCCGCTGGAGGTCAAGATCGAGCTGCCGGTCGACGCCCACATGCCGCACGACTACGCACCGGGCGAGCGGCTCCGCCTCCAGGCCTACCGCTCGATCGCCTCGGCGAACTCGGAGGAGGACATCAGGGCGGTCCGCGAGGAACTCACGGACCGCTACGGCAAGTTGCCGGAACCGGTGGAGAACCTCCTCCTGGTGGCGGGCCTGCGCATGCTGGCGCGCGCGTGCGGCGTCGGCGAGATCGTCCTCCAGGGTCCGAACATCCGGTTCGCCCCGGTGGAACTGCGCGAGTCGCAGGAGCTCCGCCTGAAGCGGCTCTACCCGCGGACGGTCATCAAGCCGGCCGTCCACCAGATCCTGGTGCCGCGCCCGACGTCGGGCAAGATCGGCGGGAAGCCGGTGGTGGGCCGCGAACTGCTCGCGTGGACCGGGGAGTTCCTGACGACGATCCTGGGGTCGTAGGGGACGCGGGCCGGGTCCGCGGGGTGCGCGGGCCGGTTTCCGCGCACCCCGCGGGGCGCGCGGCCGGGGTGCGCGGGCCGGTCCCGGCGCACCCCGGCCGGCGACTACAGCTCGTCGAGGTCCAGCGCCCCGGCCATCGCGCGGTAGCCCGCGTCGTTCGGGTGGAGGCCGTCACCCGAGTCGTAGGCCGGGAGGATGCGGTCGGGGTCCGTCGGGTCGGCGACCGCGTGGTCGAGGTCGACGATCGCGTCGTACGCGCCCGAGGTGCGGACCCAGGTGTTGAAGGCGTCGCGCTTGGCCTCGTTGGCCGGGGTGTCGTAGAAGGAGCCCTTGACCGGGGTCAGGGTCGCGCCGATCACCTTCAGGCCCTTGGCGTGGGCCTGGCGGATCAGGGTCTGGTGGCCCTTGATCAGTTCGGTGACGGAGACGTCGGGGGTGGGCGCGGCGGGGGAGTCCACCGTGCTGCCGCCGATGTCGTTGATGCCTTCGAGGAGGACGACCGTGCGGACGCCCCGCTCGTTCAGGACGTCCTCGCGGAAGCGGGTCAGGGCCTTCTCGCCGGCCCAGGTCGTGTCGTTGACGACCTGGTTGCCCGCGATCCCGTGGTTGAGGACCGCGCGCGGGCTGCCGGCCGCGGCGAGGCGCTCGGCGAGCTCGTCCGGGTAGCGGTTGTCCGCGTCCGTAGCGGCGCCCACGCCGTCGGTGATCGAGTCGCCGAAGGTGACGATGCCGTCGCGGCGGGCGGTGTCACGGCCGCCGGTGACCTCGACGCCCGACAGGTAGTACCAGGACGTGCTCGTCTCCGTGAAGGCGGAGCCGGACAGGTCCGCGCGGTGGTCGCCGTCGGCCCGGTAGGCGGTGGCGCCGGCGAAGTGGTGGAAGGTGGCGGGGCCGGTCCCGCCCGCCAGGTACAGGGTGACGGTCAGGGACTCGAAGGCCTTGACCGGGAGCGGCGCGCCGTCGCTGAGGAGGGTCCCGCCGGCCGGGACCGTGGCCGACGCGCGTCCGTCGAAGCGCAGGGTGCGGACCGAACCGGCCTGCACCGCGCCGCCCTTGGCCGTACGGGCGACGGTCGCGCCGGTGACGCGCAGCGGGGTGGTGCCGTAACGGTTGCTCAGCTCGATCCGGGCCCGCGTACCGGAGGCCGTGACGCGGACGACCTGCCGCACGGTGTGGTTGTCGAAGCCCTGCTCGGACCAGTTGGGGCCGAACGGCGCGGTCGGCGCCTGCGGGGACGCGGCCCAGGCGCCGCGCCAGGGCGATCCGGATCCCGGGTGGTCGGGGGCGGCGAGGGCGGTGGGGGCTAAGGCGATGGCCGCCGTGGTGAGCAGGGCTGTGGCGGTGCGACGGAGGGTGTTCGAGGTTCTCATGTTCTCCGTCAATTGCTGACCGACGCGGGCTATTCCCGCTTCCCCTCCTGCTCCGGCGGGAGTTGGCCGGTGAAGAGCAGGCCGGTCAGGGAGCGGAAGTACTCCTCGGGGTCGCGGTCGCCCAGTGCCCCCGTCACGTTGTGGGTGAGGAGCAGCGTCGCGAAACCGTGCGCCAGCGACCAGGCCGCGATGCCCGCCGTGCGGGCGTCGGGGACCTCCGTCAGGCCGGCGACGCCGGCGCGGAGTTCGGCGGACGCGCGTTCCTTGGCGGCGAGCAGGTCCGGGTCGTCGGCGCGCAGCAGCTCCGGCTGGAACATGACCTGGAAGTGGGCGGGGTGCTCGACCGCGAACCGCACGTACCGCACTCCGCGTTCGCGTAGTTCGGGAGCGGCGGCGAGGGCCTCGGCGAGGAGCCCGTACCCCTCGGTCGCGAGGGCGGTGAGGAGTCCGGTGCGGTCCTTGAAGTGGTGGGCGGGTGCGGCGTGCGAGACGCCCGCGCGGCGCGCGAGGTCGCGGAGGCTGAGCGCCCCGGGGCCCTCGGCGGCGATGACGTCGAGGGCGGCGTCGAGGACGGCCTGCCGCAGGCCGCCGTGGTGGTAGGAGCTCCGGCTCGTGCGGGTCATGGGAGGAGCCTAGCCCCAATCTAGGCATTGACAAGTTCGGAGCCGCGGAGCACCATCTAGTCAGTGACTAGATTCTGTGCGAGTGAAGAGGAGCCCGCCGTGGAACCCGGACGCGTACGTCAGATGTGGCACCTGCTCGAACCCCTGCACGCCCTGCTCTACTACGCCCCCGAGGCCTTCGACGAGGCCGCCGCACTCGGCTACGACACCTCCGAGCGCTGGCCCGCCTACTTCGCGTGGCGCGCCGCACCCCTCGGCCCCGCGGGCCCGGAGCGGGTGGCGGACACCTTCCACAGCTTCAGTCCCGCGATGATCGCCCGTTACGTCCCCGCCGCCTGGGAGACCGCAGCCCCGGCCGAGGTCCTCGCCGCGCGGCTCCGGGCCGTCGACCGCACCTACCGGGCCGTCCTGGGCGAGGAGCTCCTCGCGAGCCCCGGACTCGCCGAGGCCGCCGCACTCGCCCGCACCGCCGCCGACGGCGCGACGGCGGCCTCCGAGCCCCTCGTCTCCCGCCCGCTCGCCGCCGCCAACGCCGCCCTGCCCCGGCCCGAGGCCCCGCACCTGGTCCTCTGGCAGTCCGCGACGATCCTGCGCGAACACCGGGGCGACGGGCACCTCGACGCCCTTGCCGACGCGGGGCTCGACCCGGTCGAGTCGCTCGTCTCCTTCGCGGCGATCGGCGCCGCGCCGGAGCCCGTCTTCGAGAGCCGCGGCTGGAGCGGCGAGGAATGGGCGGCGGCGCGCACCCGCCTCACCGCCCGCGGCCTCCTGACCGCCGACGGGGGCGCCACCGAGGCGGGCCGCACCCTGCGCGCCGAGGTCGAGCGGCGCACGGACGAACTCGCCGCCGCCCCCTGGGCCACCCTCGGCCCGGACGGCACCGCCCGCCTCGCGGAACTGCTCGGCGGCCCCTGGCTGGCCGCGATCGGCTCCGGCCTGCTGCCGTCGGAGAACACCCTGGGCATCGGCAAGGTCTGAGGGGGCGAAGGGCCGGCCGGGGCCGCGCCCCTCCGCGGGCCCGCGCGGCCCAGGGGGTGTCCTGTCGATCAGGCCGGATCAGGCCGCGAGCCCGGCCTGATCGGCAGGACACCCCCTAGGATTCCCGAATGCTTGCAGAGCGGACGATTCGAACGACCCTGGTCTCCTCGGCGCTTGCCGTCGCCGCGCTCATCGCCACCGCCTGTTCGCCCGGAGCCGACGCTCCGGGATCCGGCGGTGGCGCGGGCGGCGAGCCGGCCGCGCGGGGAACCGCACTCGCCGCCGTGGAGACGCTCACGGTGAAGGGGCGGGCGCCGAAGACCGGTTACGAGCGGGAGAAGTTCGGGCGGGCCTGGGCGGACGTCGACGGCAACGGCTGCGGGACCCGGGACGACATACTCAAGCGCGACCTGACCGGCGTCCGGTTCACCGACGGGCGCTGCGCGGTCGCCTCCGGCACGCTCACCGACGACCCGTACACCGGGACGACCGTCCGCTTCGTCCGCGGGCGAAGCAAGGTCGACATCGACCACGTCGTCGCGCTCTCCGACGCCTGGCAGAAGGGCGCGGGCACGTGGGACCCGGAGACCCGGCGCCGGTTCGCCAACGACCCGCTCAACCTGCTCGCCGTCGACGCCTCCACCAACCGCCGCAAGTCCGACGGCGACGCGGCGACCTGGCTGCCGCCGAACAAGGCGTACCGCTGCACGTACGTGGCGCGGCAGATCGCCGTGAAGAAGAAGTACGGGGTGTGGGTGACGGGCGGCGAGCGGGACGCGATGAGGCGGGTCCTCGCCACCTGCCCGCGGCAGAAACTTCCGTAGCGCCCGCGAGGGGGCGGAAAACCTGTTGGCGCGGCAGCGGATGATCTTTAACCTGCCCGCATGGACCTGAACATATCGACCCTTGCCGAGCGCCCCGAACTGGAAGGGCCGATGTGGGGCATGCGCGACCTCTGGCCCGAGTTCATGATGTACGACCCGGTGGGCTGGGCGAACATCGGGCGGATCGTGCGTGAGCTGCCGGAGTACGTGCTCGTCGCCACCGACGCCGAGGGCAAGGTCGTCGCCCGCGGCTTCAGCGTTCCCTTCCGCCTGGACGTGGACGGGCGCCGCGAGCTGCCCGCGCGCGGCTGGGACGAGGTGCTGCTCTGGGCGTTCTCCGACCTGAAGCACGGCCGCGAGGCCGACACCGTCAGCGCCATCGAGATCACGGTCGACACGAGCGCCCTCGGCCAGGGTCTCTCGCACCGGATGCTGGCCGCGATGCGGGACAACGTCGCGCGGCGCGGGTTCTCCGAGCTGGTCGCCCCGGTCCGCCCCAACGGCAAGCACCTGGAGTCCGCGTCCTCCATCCACGAGTACGCGTTCCGCACCCGGGAGGCCGACGGCCTGCCGCACGACGCCTGGCTGCGCGTCCATGTGCGCGCGGGCGGTGTCATCGAGGCGGTGGCCCCGGCCTCGATGACCGTCTCCGGCTCGGTCGAGCAGTGGCGCGCGTGGACCGGCCTCCCCTTCGACGCGGACGGCCCGGTCGAGGTCGAGGGCGCGCTCGTGCCCGTCCACTGCGAGGCCTCGCGCGGGTACGCGGTCTACGTCGAGCCCAACGTGTGGGTGCGGCACCGCGTCTGAGGCCTACGGGGCGCCGCCGGGGAGCGGACCCCGGGGGTGATCTTCGCGACGGGGGATGTACCGTACGGCGTCCCCTGTCGTACACCCGTGCGCCCCACCCCCGGCGTGCGCCTCCGTGAGAGGTCTCGCGAATCGTGAACCAGGCCGTCCGCTTGGAGAAGGGCGCGGAGTCCCCGCGCCCCAAGGAGTTGCCCGGCCGGCCGGCCAGGGTCGGGCTCGCCCTGGTGCCGCTGCTGAGCCTCGGCGTCCTCGGATTCGTCCCCTCCCTCACGCTCGCCCTGCGGCGCGGGACGCGGAACGACCGGCTCGCCGCGCTGCTGTTCACGGCCGCCTCGGTCGGCTGGTGCCTCCAGATCGCGCTGACGCCCGAGGAGACCCACGGCTTCGCGTACCTCCTCGACCTGGTGCTGCTCACGGCCTCGACCCTGGGCGCGGCGGCGCACTGCCTCACCGTCAAGGAGGCCGGCCGGTGAAGACCCGTCGTGCCTGGCGCGTCACCGAGCGGGAGGCGGCCAAGAGGGAGGCGGCGGAGTCCGGGGCGGCCCGGATTCCCGGGCTGCTGGCCGCCGGAGCCGGGGCGCTGCGCGGCCGGGCCGGCTGGGCCCTCGGCTCGGTCCTGGTCCTCGCCCTCGGACTCGTCGGCGCCTGGCTGTTCGCCGGCTCGGACCGGCCGGGCACCCCGCCCGACACCCGGGCCCGCGCCTACCAGGACTACGACGCCTGTCTGCTGACCGACGACCGCGGCATCGTGACCGGGGCACCGGCGGCCCCCGTCTGGGAGGGGATGCAGGCGGCGTCGCTGGACAAGCGCATCCGCGTGACGTTCGTACCGGTGATGGGCGAGAAGACGGTGGAGAACGCCCGCCCGTTCCTCAACGGTCTGGTGCAGCGGGACTGCGAGATCGTCGTCGCCTCGGGCGCCCCGCAGGTGGCAGCCGCCGAAGCGGCGGTGGAAAAGAACCCGAAGGTCCGGTTCGTGACGGTCGGTGAGGCGGGCGGCGCGGCCCACGACAACCTGGTCCGGGTGGCGCCCGGGGCGTCGCTGGAGGGCGACATCGCGGCGACGGTGAAGCGGCTGGCCCGCGAGGGCTGACGGATCGGTGGGCCCTGGCGCACACCTCGGGACGAGTTGTCCGGAAGGGTTCCGTCCATTGGGTAAAGGCAAGGTAAAGTTCGGCACCCTGGTGTGAACTGGTGATCTGTCATCGGGCAGGCTCGCGAGGCTTTGTAAGCATCGTGTTAGTAAAGGCTGGCCCATGCGTATACGCCGGGTCCGTAGCCCTCGCCTGTTCCCACCGGGTCGCACCGGCAGACGCAGGTTGAGGGCTACGGCTCTTTCCGTACTGATCTCCCTGTTCCTCATGCTCACCACCGAGTCGGCGCTCGCCGCGGGCGTCACGCTCGAACCGGTGAAGATGCCCAAGCTCTCCCTCTCGGGGCTGTGGAAGTGGGTGAGCGAGAGCCCTCTCGACACTCCCGACCAGCAGGGCGGCACGGCCCGTGGCAAGAGCCACGACGCCTCCTCCGACGCCACGAGCCTTGAGGGCGAGGCCGGCCGCAAGCCCGGCAAGGGCAAGGGCGAGCTCCCGCTCTTCGAGCGGGAGACCGACGACCCCGCCGAGGTCCGCACCGGCAAGGCGCCGGGCGGCGCCAAGAGCTTCGACGCGCGCACCAGCAAGCGTGACGCGAAGAAGTCCACGGCCACCTCGGACCACTACGTCAACGCCGACGGCTCCACCACCGTCCGCCACTACCCCGGCCGCACCAACTTCAAGGCCGCGGACGGCACGTGGAAGGCCATCGACACGAGCCTGACCGAGGACAAGGACGGACGTCTCCAGCAGACGGCCAACTCCCTCGACGTCGAGTTCGCGCCGACCGCCGCCGACAAGGCCCTCGCCTCCGTCGACTTCGGCAAGGGCCGCTCCCTCGCCTACGCCCTGCGGGACGCGGCGAAGACCGAGCCCACCGTCGACGCCGACGGCGGCCTCACGTACGCCGGGGTCCTCCCCGAGACCGACGTGCAGCTCGTGCCGCTCGCCGAGGGCTTCAAGGAGAACGTCGTCCTGCGCTCCCCGCGGGCCGGTAACTCCTGGGTCTTCCCGCTCGACCTCAAGGGACTCACCCCCCGCGTCGCCGCCGACGGCGACGTGGAGTTCACCGACGCCGACGGCAGGGTCACCGCGACCATCCCGCACGCGTACATGGAGGACTCCAAGGTCGACCCGCGCTCCGGCGACCGCGCCCAGTCCCGCGCCGTCACCTACGAGCTGACGACCGTCGACGGCAAGGCCGACGGGCAGCCCGCCCTGCGGATGACCGCCGACCGCGCCTGGCTCGACGACCCCGCGCGCGTCTACCCGGTGACCGTCGACCCGACGGTGACCGCGTCGAACTCGACGTACACGCAGAACACCATCGGCGGGGACCACTCCACCGAGACCCAGATCAAGGTCGGCTCGTACGACTCGGGCACCAACAAGACGAACTCGTTCCTGCAGTTCAACTCCCTCGGCACCACGCTCGCGGGGCAGCGGGTCACCGCCGCCACCCTCAACGTGTACGCCCTGTGGTCCTCGACCTGCGCGGCCCAGTCGTTCTCAGTGCACCCGATCACGCAGTCGTGGGCGCCGTCCGCCGTCACGGCGTACCCCGGCCCGTCCTTCGGCGCCGCGATCGGCACCGCCACCCCGGCGCCCGGAGCCTCCTGCTCCAACAGCTCCGGCTCGGCGAGCGTCGGCGTGCGCATGCCGGTCTCGCTCAACACGACGTGGTTCAACAACGTCGCCGGCGGGGCCGCGAACCACGGTCTCGCGCTCACCGCGCCGACCAACGACATGCTCCACTGGAAGAAGTTCCACTCGGACAACTCGGCGACCGCCGGCTTCCGCCCGGCCCTGGACCTGACCTACACGCCGAACTCGGCGCCGCAGATCAACGCCCAGTACCCGCCGGCCAACTTCCAGGCGAACACCCTCCAGCCGGAGCTGCTCGTCTACGCGAGCGACGCCGACAAGGGCCCCAACCCCCTGTCCTACACCTTCGAGGTCTACGACGGCGACGCCACCGGTACCCCCACGCTGGTGGCCACCTCCGGCACGATCGCCAAGGGCAGCTGGAAGATACCCGCCGGCACGCTGAAGTGGTCGAAGAACTACGACTGGTACGTGGAGGCCAGCGACGGCACCTCGGCCGTCGTGGAAGGCAGCCGCTTCACCACGGCCGTGCCGCAGCCGCCGGTCACCTCGGGCCTGTCGATGAACACCGACGGGCACGAGTTCGACCCCTCGGACGGCAACTACACGACCGAGGACACCGACGCCGACGTGCCGGTGATCGGCCCGTCGCTGGAGATCGAGCGCTCCTACAACAGCCTCGACCCCCGCGTGGACTCCGCGTTCGGCGCCGGCTGGTCGACGATCGGCGACATGAAGGCCGTCGAGGCCAAGGACGGCAGCGGCGCCCTCACCAGCGTGATCATCACCTACCCGGGTGGTGAGCAGGTCGCCTTCGGCCGGAACTCGGACGGCACCTTCGTGCCCCCGCTGGGCCGCTACGCGCGTCTCGCGGCCGTCACCGGCGGCTACGCGCTCACCGACAAGGACTTCACGGAGTACGCCTTCACCCAGGCGACCGCGAAGGCCGGCACCTACGCGCTGAAGACCATCAAGGACTACGCCGGCCGCACGGAGACCTTCTCGTACGACGCCGCCAAGCGCCTCACGAAGATCACGAACGAGGTCTCCAAGCGGAACCTGGGCCTGACCTGGTACCAGCCGGCCACGGCCACCGCCTGGCACGTCCAGACCGTCTACACCGACCCGGCCACGGTCGGCGACGCGAGCTCGGCCCAGACGTGGCAGTACACCTACACCGGTGACCAGCTTACCAAGGTGTGCCCGCCGGCCGACTGGTCCAAGTGCACGACGTACACCTACGCCACCGGCAACCACTACCGCACCACGGTCCTCGACGCCGACCCGTTCGCCTACTGGCGGCTCGGCGAGACGTCGGGCACCGTCGCGAAGGACGCCCTCGACGCGAACCAGGGCCAGTACAACGGCACGTACAAGAACGTGACGCTGGGCGGGACGGGCCCCCTCGCGGGCTCCACCCAGAAGGCGGCGGGCTTCAACGGCACCACCTCGTACGTCGAGATGCCGGCCGCGCCGGGCGCCACGCCCTCGTACACCTCCGTCTCGCTGTGGTTCAGGACGAGCACCGCCGGAGGCGTGCTCTTCTACTACGGCGACAAGCCCCTCAGCGACCCCGACCCGGTGGCCAACACCACGAAGAACACCCCCGCGGTGTACGTGGGCACCGACGGCAAGCTGCGCGGCTGCCTGGCCATGTCGCCGGGCTGCATGACGACGATCACGTCCACCCCGGTCGTCACCGACGGCAAGTGGCACAACGCCGTCCTGACCGGTGTCGCCAACAGCCAGACCCTGTACCTCGACGGTGCGGCGGTCGGCTCGCTCGGCGGCACCATCAACGACTGGGTGCAGCCGTACATCGCCCTCGGCGCCGGTGTGAACACCATGGGCTGGCCGGCGATGAACGCCAACGACAAGCTCGGGCACTTCAACGGCCAGATGGCCGAGGTCGCGATCTTCTCCGAGCCGCTCTCGGCCGACGTGATCAAGACCCAGTACGACTCCGCCACCCGGCCGGCCGGACTGCTCCAGAAGATCACCACGCCCGGCCTGAAGACCCAGGCGTCGGTCGTCTACGACACCACCGACGACCGCGTCCTCCAGGCCACCGACGGCAACGGCGGCACCTGGAAGCTCAACCCGCCGACCATCACCGGCTCGTCCCAGGTCTACCGCTCCGCCGTCCTGGGCTCCGCCCCGGCCGGCTACTGGCGCCTGGACGACACCCAGGGCGCGGCGCAGGCCGCGAACCAGGTGAACACCGGCTTCGGCACGTACAACAACGTCATCCAGGGCGCCGAGGGCCCCTTCGGTCCGGGTGACGCGAGCGCGTCGACGTTCGACGGGTCCACCTCCTTCATGGAGATCCCGTACGGTCCGCTGCACGCCAAGACCGACCGCTCGGTCGAGCTGTGGTTCAAGACCGCGGCGCCCGGTGTGATCATGAGCGACCAGAGCGTCGCCCCGAACAACCCGGGCGGAGTCACCGGCAGCTGGAGCAACCTGCTCTACGTCGGCGCGGACAACAAGCTGCACGGCCACTGGTGGAGCTCCACCTGCAACGGCGCGGCGACCCTGGGCTCCACGCGCACGGTCACGGACGACAAGTGGCACCACGCCGTCCTGTCGGCCACCGGCACCACCCAGACGCTCTACCTCGACGGCGTCAGCCAGGGCACCTGCACCGGCGCCCCGAACGACCAGACGACCTCGCGGACGTTCGTCGGCGCCGGCTTCGGCACCAACTGGCACAGCTCGCCCGGCGCGGTCAGCTACTTCACCGGCTCCGTCGCCGAGGTCGCGGCCCACGCCAAGGGCCTGACCGACGCCGACGTCGCCACCCACTGGTCCGCCTACAAGGCGTCCTCCGGTGTCGCGCCGGTCCGCACGGTCAAGCTGACCGACCCGAGCGACAAGACCCTCACCTACGTGTACGACGCCGAGATGGGCAACCGCCTGCTCGCCGCGATCGACACCGAGGGCGACCGCACCACCTACGGGTACGACACCGGCGGCTTCCTCCACACCATCACGGACGCCAACGGCAACCGCTCGATCACCGGCCACGACGTGCGCGGCAACGCGGTCTCCCAGACCGTCTGCCAGGACACGAAGGCCAACAAGTGCTCGACGGAGTACTACACCTACTACCCGGACGCGACCACGGCCTTCCCGCCGATGGACCTGCGGAACGACCTGCTGCTCACCGAGCGGGACGGCCGTTCCACCGGCCCGACCGACAACGCGTACCTGACCAGCTACTCGTACGACGCCGGCGGCAACCTGCTGTCGGTGACGACGCCCCCCGTGGCCGGGCACCCGAACGGCCGGACCGCGAGCACCACGTACACCACCGCCACCACCCCGGCGGCGGAGGGCGGCACGGCGGTCACGCCGGCGGGCCTGGTGGCGCAGGTCACCACGCCGGGCGGCCGGAAGACGACGTACACGTACTACGCGAACGGCGACCTGGCGCGGATCACCGACGCCAACGGCGCCAAGGTGCAGTACACGTACGACAACCTCGGCCGTGAGATCTCCAAGACGGAGATCTCGGACGCCAATCCGGCCGGGATCGTCACGAGCCAGACGTACGACAAGAACGACCAGGTCCTGACCGAGACCACGCCGGCCGTCACCAACCGGGTGACGGGCGCGAGGCACCAGGCCAGGACCACCACGGCGTACGACCCGGACGGCAACATCCTGTCCCAGAGCGTCGTCGACCTCACCGGCGGCGACACCGCGCGCGTGACGTCGATGACGTACAACGCGAACAACCTGATGGCGACCAGGACGGACCCGGGCGGCGACACCACGTCGTTCGAGTACGACGCCTACGGCAACAAGGTGAAGGAGACCGATCCCGCGGGCACGGTCAACACCTACACCTTCGACGCCGAGGGCCGGCCGCTCGTCACCAGCCTGCTGAACCACATCGGCGACCCGTTCAACCCCTCGCCGGCGACCACCCTCGTCCAGGAGTCCCGGGCCTACGACCCGGCCGGCCGCCTCGCGTCGATCACCGACTCGATGGGCTGGCAGACGGCGTACACCTACACCGACGACGGCCTGTCGGCCTCCGTGCTCCGCAAGGACCCGGCGACCGGCAAGTCCTTCACGGAGCAGGCCAACACCTACGACGCCGCCGGCAACCTGATCGAGCAGGTCACCAACGACGGGCAGACCCGCACCACCTTCACCGTCGACGCGGCCGACCGCACGGTGTCCGAGATCCTCGACCCCAACGGGCTCGCCAGGACCACGCACACCGCCTACGACCCCGACGACAACGTGGTGACCGAGACGGACCGCGACCCGGCGACGGGTGACGTGTCCACCACGGACACGCGGTACGACGCCCTGGGCAACATCACCGGCACCACCGTCCACGACGGCACCACTGCTCCGGTGGCCCGCTACAAGCTGGACGAGACCACGGGCTTCGGCCTCGCGGACTCCTCCGGCGCCAACAACACCGGTACCCATGGCACCGGGATGCACTGGAACACCGACCGGAGCGGCAGCGGCGCCTTCGACGGTGACGTCAACTCCTGGGCGCAGGCGTCGGGTCCCGTCGTGAACACGGCGGGCAGCTTCACGGTCTCTGCGTGGGCCAAGCTGTCCGACCTGACCACGGGCCGCACGGTGCTGTCGCAGGACGCGGGCAGTGTGTACGGCTTCGTGCTGTACTACGCGGCCAACACCGGCTGGGCGTTCGCCCGTCCGCGTACGGACGCGCTGCCCCTCGCCTACGACCGGGCGGTCTCCGCTCCGTCGGCGGCGGTCGCCGGTGCCTGGACCCACCTGGTCGGCATGTACGACGCGCAGGCGTCCAAGCTGCGGCTGTACGTCAACGGCGCGCTCGCCCAGGAAGTCGCGGTCTCGGGCAACTGGGAGGCGACCGGTCCGTTCCAGATCGGCCGTCACAAGATGGGCGCCGGGAACTACGACTACGAGTTCAAGGGCGGCATCGACGACGTCCAGGTCTACAGCGAGGCGCTGACCGCGGCGCAGGTCACCGCCGTCAAGGGCGGCACCCTGCCGGCGGCGGGCAGCTCGGTCCGCACGACCACGTGGAAGCTGGACCAGCGCGGTCTGCCGATGTCCCAGACGGACACCTCGGGCAACGTCACGGACTACGGCTACGACGAGCTCGGTCAGCAGACGTCGGTCACCGAGCCCGCGGTGATGTCGGAGCAGAACGGCGGGACGCCCGTCTCGGTCCGTCCGGTGACGATGTCCGGGTACAACACCTTCGGTGAGCCGACCGAGATGGCGGACCCGCTCGGCAACGTCACGACGACGGCGTACGACGCGGAGGGCCAGGAGGCGTCGGTCACGACACCGCAGTACCTGGCACCGGGCGCCTCGGCCCCGGTCACGGCCACGTCCTACAACGAGTACAACAAACTCGGACAGGTCACGGCCGAGGTCGACCCGCTGGGCAACCGCACCACCTACTCGTACACGCAGCTGGGCGACCTCGCCTCGGTCACCGAGCCGGGCGGCGGTACGACGAAGTACACGTACGACACGAACGGCGACCAGCTGTCGGCCACCCGGCCGAACGGCGCCCGCCAGGAGAGCACGTACGACTACCTGGGCCGCGTGCTGACCAGCACGGACATCGTGCGCCAGCCGACCCAGCGGGCGTACACGGCGATCAACGAGTACAACGCGCCGGGCGGCGAGCTCTCGCGCGTCGTCTCGCCGAACGGTGTGAGCCAGTCGTACAAGTACAACGCGCTGGGCGAGATGACGGAGGTCACCGACTCCGCCGGAAGCGTCTCGCGCTTCGTGTACGACATGGACGGCCGGCCGCTCCTGTCCACGGACCCCGACGGCACCAGCACCCGCAACACGTTCGACGGCTTCGGCCAGCTGGTGAAGACCGAGGACCTGGACGCGACGGGTGCCGTGCTGCGGACCGCCCGTACGTCGTACGACCGGATGGGCAACGCGGTCTCGGTGACGGACTACCGTCAGCACACCAAGACCCTCACGTACGACGCGGCGGGCCAGATCACGAAGGCGGTCGAGCCGGTCTCCGCGACCGAGTCGATCACCTCGACCTTCGGCTACGACGCCGCGGGCAACCGGACCCGGTTCACCGACGGACGGGGCAACCCGTTCCTGACGACGTACAACACGTGGGGCATGCCGGAGACGGTGGTCGAGCCCTCCACCCCGACCCACCCGAACGTCGCGGACCGGACCTTCACGGCCGTCTACGACCTCGCCGGGCGGGTGAAGGAGTCCAGGTCCCCTGGCGGGGTGACGAACTCCTTCGAGTACGACGCGAAGAGCCGCCTCGTCAAGCAGACGGGTGCGGGTGCGGAGGCCGCCACGGCCGACCACACCTACACCTATGACGAGGACGACCGTCTGACGGCCATCGCGGGCCTCGGTTCGGAGAAGAACACCTTCTCCTACGACGACCGCGGTCTCCTCCTGACGGCCAACGGTCCCTCGGGTGCCTCGTCCTTCGCCTGGAACGGCGACGGTGCGATGACCACCCGGACGGACGCCTCCGGCACGTCGACGTACGGCTACGACACCGCCGGTCGTCTGAAGACGACCAACGACGGTGCCACCGGCACGACGATGACGTACGACTACGACGTCAACAGCAACGTCAAGTCGGTCGGCTACGGCACGGGCAAGGCGAAGCGCAGCTTCGGCTACGACAAGCTGCAGCGTCTGACCAACGACACGCTGACGTCCCCGACGGGCAAGACGCTCTCGTCCATCACCTACGGGTGGGACGAGAACGACAACATGACGTCGAAGACGACGGCCGGCGTCGTGGGCGCCTCCGCCAACACGTACACGTACGACTGGGCCGACCGCCTGGCGTCCTGGAACAACGGGACGACGACGGAGGTCTACGGCTACGACGCGTCCGGCAACCGCACCCGGGTGGGTGGCGACACCTACACCTACGACGCCCGGAACCGGCTGACGTCGGACGGCCACAGCACGTACACGTACACCGCGCGTGGCTCGCTGAGTTCGGTGACGGACGACGCGAGCCGCGTCACGAACATGAAGACGGACGCCTTCAACCGGGTGATCCAGGAGGGTGACCGCACCTACACCTACGACGGTTTCGACCGGGTCCTCACCGCCAACGAGGACGGTGCGGCGATCCACACCTTCCAGTACAGCGGCACGGACAACGACGTGGCCTCGGACGGTGTGTCCACCTACAGCCGCGACGCGGACGGCTCCGTCGTCGGCGTGAAGAGCGCGGTCACCGCGGTGCTGGCCCTGACGGACCTGCACACCGACGTGATCGCCCAGTTCACCGCCTCCGGTGAGGCGCTGGCCGGGTCGACGACCTACTCGCCCTTCGGCAAGGTCGTCCAGTCCTCGATGATGGCCGGCGCGCTCGGCTACCAGTCGGGGTGGACCGACCCGCAGACGGCCAAGGTCAACATGGCCGCGCGCTGGTACTCGCCGGAGACCGGGCAGTTCGGCAACCGGGACACGGCGAGCAACTCGCCCCTTCCCGACTCGGTGAACGCGAACCGGTACGCGTACGCGAACGGCAACCCGATGACGGGTGTCGACCCGACGGGCCACTGGTTCGACTCCATCAAGAAGGCCTTCAAGAAGGTCACCAAGAAGGTCACGAACGTCGCGAAGTCGACGTACAACACGGCGAAGACGGTCGTCAAGCAGGCCGCCAAGGTCGTCAAGAAGGCCGCGAAGGTCGTCAAGAAGGCCGCCAAGAAGGTGGTGAAGCGGGCGAAGCGGGCCGTCAGAAAGGCGGTCCGGTACGTCGCCGACAGCGTCAAGAAGGTCAAGAGATACACCAAACGCGTGTACAAGCGCGTGAAGCGTGTCGTCCACAAGGTCGTCAAACACGTCAAGAAGGCCGTGCGGAAGGTCGCCAAGGCGGTCAAACACGTGGCCAAAAAGGTGGTCAAGGCAGCCAAGAAGGTCGGTAAAGCAGTCAAGAAGGCTGCGAAAGCGACAGCCAACTTCGTCAAGCAGCACGCCTCGACCATCGCCTCGGTGGCCACGGGCATCGCCGTCTTCGCGGGCTGCACCGCGCTGACGGCCGGTGTCGGCGCCATCGGCTGCGCCGCCCTCGCGGGTGCCGCGGCCAACGGCGTGGGCTACATGATGAGCGACGGTCCGAAGTCCGTCGGCGGCTTCCTCGGCGCGGTCGCCATCGGCGCCGTCACCGGTGCGGCCGGTGGCGTCGGTGGCCGTCTCGCGGCGAGCGCCGCGGGCAAGCTGCTCTCCGGCACGGCCGGCAAGATCGCGACGAACGTCGCGGAGAGCGCCGGCGAGGAAGCCCTCACGGGCGCGGTCGAGTACGGCACCTCCTGTGTGAACAGCGAGGAGGGCTGCTCGGTCGCCGGAGCCGCGAAGGCGGCGACGATCGGTGCCGTCATGGGCGGCGCGTTCGGTGCGAAGGGCAAGGGCAACGGCCCGAAGTCGAAGGCGTCCGCGGGCGACAGCTCCGGTCCCGGCTGCCCGATCCGCCGGGCCGGCACGCCGCACAGCTTCACGGGCAAGACGCCGGTCCTGATGGCCGACGGCAAGACCAAGGAGATCTCCAAGGTCAAGGCGGGCGACAAGGTCCTCACGGCCGAGCCCGGCAAGAAGACCAAGGAGGCGCACCAGGTCAAGAAGGTGATCGTCACCCAGACCGACCGCGACTACGTCGACGTCACCATCGTCGCGAAGGCCGGCCGGAAGACGATCGAGACCACCAGGCACCACCAGTTCTACGAGTCCACCCGCAACTCCTGGACGCAGGCGGGCGACCTCAAGGTCGGTCAGAAGCTCCAGAACGGCGAGGGCGCCCCGGCGGCCGTCGTCGGACTGAAGTCGTACCAGGCGGACCGCGTCACGTACGACCTCAGCATCGAGGGCCTGCACACGTACTTCGTGTTCGCGGGCGATCAGGTCCAGGCGGTCGACACGAGCGCCGCGGTCCTGGTCCACAACTGCGGTGGCAGCAACCCGACCCACTCGGCCACATGCACCTGCGCGGCCGGAAACCAGCCGCGCATGGCGAACGGCCACATGGGCTCCAACCCGAACCCGAATCCGAGCCGGCTCAACCGCGACAACCAGTACCCGTCGGGATACTGGGCGGACACCCACCGGGAAATGGAAAGGAATTGGAAGGACAGCGACGGAAACTGGCTGGACAACGACGGTAATATCGTTCCTGACGACGAGCTGACGTATGAGCACACGTACGCGGTCGTCGACCATTGGAACGCCGAGGGATACAACCAGAGCAAGAGTCAGCGCGCGAAGTTCTTCAATGACGCCTCCAAAATGCATCCGATGCGCCGCAAGGCGAATTCGAGTGGCGGTGGTAAAATGAAGGCGCGTTATCGGCAGGACACGGGTCCCAACTACTCGAATTAAAGGAGACTTAGGGTGGCATTTGATGTGGAGCGGGCTGTACAGGAAATTCCCAAGGTAGAGGAATTTCCTGGCCTCGCGCGCGCGTGGCGCTGGTCGCCCATGTTCCGGTTCGTGTTCTCGCTGGCGATGAACGCGGAGGGGACGCGCATCCATCAGGTGAACGCCCGAGACTCCTTCGACGAGGACCTGGCCCGGGCGGTGCTCACGTTCGCGCGTGAGCACCGTGCCGGGCTCGGGGAGAACCCCCGCCCCTTCGAGGTCGTGCCCGGGTTCTCCCACCCGGGGTACGCCTTCGACGCCCTGGTGGCGATCCAGCCCGAGATCCACGGCTACTACGTGGGCCGGAACGAGCAGCTCAACGAGGTCGTGGTCGGGGTCTTCCCCGCGTACGTCCGGGAGTTCTCCGGGAACGAGACCCCGGAGGAGGCGTTCTTCCGCTTCAAGAAGATGCTGAACGCGGCGGACATGACTCGCGAGGCCGTTCCGTTCCTCCGGATGAAGTTCGACAACACGAGGACCGGTGGCGGAAGCGAAGGCGACCTCCGCGGTTTCACCACCCCCGACGTGCTGCTCAGGGAGCTGGAGCTCCTGGAGGGCGCGCCCGGCAGCTTCGTGGAGTACGAGAACCGTCACGGGCGGGTCCGGCGGATCGAGTGGAACGGCTCGTGGACCGTCGACGGCGAGGCCCGGGAGCACGCGCCGGCCCCCGCCGAGATCCTGGAGACCCTGAACTGACCTCGGTCGCGTCCCGCTGAGGACGCTGCCGAGGGCGAATCCTGCTGAGCACGAGGGCCGTTCATCCGGAACACCGGGTGGGCGGCCCTCGTGCTGTGCGGCGCCCCGCACCGGTGGTGCCTCAGCCCGCCTTCACCCAGTCCCCGCACGTCGTCGTCTTGAAGTAGCCGTCCGTCGCCGTGACCTTGACGATGGCCGTGCCCGTCACGTTGTCGTTCGCCAGGATCGAGTCCGTGCCGTGGCTCGCGTCCTTCGACCGCTCCCAGTAGCACTCCGCGTCCTTGTTGCCCGTCGACTTGTACGTGCCAGGGGCGATGTCGACGCCCACCTTGAACATGCCGCCGTCTCCCTTGAGGGTCGTCCCGGGCGTGCCCTTCGCCTTCGCGTCGACGGCCTCCCAGGTGCCGCAGCCCGCGGACTTGAAGAGCTTGTCCGAGGCCTTGACCTCGACATAGCTCGTGCCCGTCACGTTGTCGTTGGCGAGGATCGAGTCCGGCTCCCCCGAGGCGTCCTTGGCGCGCTCCCAGTAGCAGCCCGCGTCCTTGTTGCCCGTGGAGCGGTAGAGGCCGGGCTTCACGTCGGCGCCCACCTCGAAGTCCCCGTCGCCGTCGATCGTGACGGCCTTCTTCTCGGGGGCCTTGGACTCCGGGGCCTTCTTGTCGCCGCCCTGCTTCGCGGGCTGCTCCTGCTTCGCGCCCGCCTTGGGGGACTCGGTCTCGCCGCCCCCTCCCATCGCCGCGCCGATCGCGATGACCGCGACGACCGCGCCGGCGGCGGTGAGGACCTTGTGGCGGGCGAACCAGTTGCGCTGCTGCTGCTGAGACATGGCTGTGGCACCTTCCGGGCGCTGTGAGGGCTCCGCTTTCGGGACTCCGTGTTCCGATGGAGTAATCACAGCAGAACCTGTGAACCGAGTCAACACCGTTCACGGGGTTTGAGTTCGCTCACGTCGTGAACCGGTTCGAGCGCTATGCTCGGTGTGTTCACACACGTACGAGGGGAGACGGACAGGTGCCCGAAGAGAGCACGGCAGAGGTCACCGCCGCCGGTATCGCCCGGCTCGCCGGGGTCGGCAGGGCCGCCGTCAGCAACTGGCGCCGGCGCCACGCCGACTTCCCCAAGCCCGTCGGCGGCACCGAGACCAGCCCTTCCTTCTCGCTCGCCGACATCGAGCAGTGGCTCCGCGACCAGGGAAAACTCGCCGAAGTGCCGCTCCGCGAGCGTGTCTGGCAGCAGCTCGCCGGCCACCCCTCCGGCACCGTCGCCGGCCTCGTGCACACCGGTTGCGTCCTGCTTCTCCTGCGCGCCCGCCCGGGCGCCTGGACCGAGCTGGCCGCGCTCCCCGACGACCGCCTCGGCGCACTCCTGCCCGGCGTCTTCGAAGAGGTCCTCACCGCCCGCTTCGGCCTGCCCAGGTCTGTTCACACCCCCACCCCGGCCGACACCCTCCCCGCCGTCCCCCTGCTCCGCGCCGCCGTCGAGCTGGCCGCCGAGCTGGGCG
>NZ_LIPQ01000110.1 GCF_001418135.1 Streptomyces aureus | reverse complement strand
TCATCGGCGACGGCGCCCTGATGGCCGCCCTCGGGCAGGCCCGCAGTCACACGATGCGGGACATCGTGTCCTCCATCCAGGCCGAGCAGGATCTCGTCATCCGCGCGCCCGCCGCGTCCGTCACGTACGTCGAGGGCGGGCCCGGGACCGGCAAGACCGCCGTGGCGCTGCACCGGGCCGCCTATCTGCTCTACCAGGACCGGCGGCGGTACGCGGGCGGCATCCTGATCGTCTCGCCGACCCCGCTCCTCGTCTCGTACACCGAGGGCGTACTGCCCTCGCTGGGCGAGGAGGGGCAGGTCGCCATCCGCGCGGTCGGCAGTCTCGTCGACGGTGCCGAGGCCACCGCCTACGACGACCCGGCCGTCGCCCGGATCAAGGGCTCCTCCCGGATGCTCCACGTGCTCCGCAAGGCCGCCCGCGGCGCCCTGGAGACCCCGCCGCCCAGGAACCAGCCCGAGCTGGGCGAGGAGGACGTTCCCGTCCCGGCGGGCACGCCGACGCGGCTGCGGGTCGTCGCCTTCGGCCGCCGTCTGGAGCTGGAGGCCGACGAGCTGCGGCGCATCCGGCACAACGTCCTCGGCGGCACCGCCCCCGTCAACCTGCTGCGCCCGCGCGCCCGCAGGCTGCTCCTGGACGCGCTGTACGCCAAGTCGGGCGCGGTCGGCCGGCACAGCGACCCCGAGCTCGCCGCCGAACTGCGCTCCTCCTTCGACGAGGACGTGTCGACGGAGGACTCCTTCCTCGGGTTCCTCGACGCCTGGTGGCCCGAACTCACCCCGCGCCGGGTCCTCGACGCGATGGCCGACGAGCGCCGGCTCGGCCGCTGGGCCCGCCGCATCCTCAACCCGGGCGAGGTGCGGCGGCTCGCCCGCTCGCTGCGCCGCACGGAGCTGTCCGTCCACGACGTGGCGCTCCTCGACGAGCTGCACACTCTGGTCGGGGCCCCGGCCAGGCCCCGGAAGAAGCGTGAGTACGACCCGCTCGACCAGCTCACGGGCCTGGAGGAGCTCATGCCCGTCCGGGAGGAGACCCAGCGCGAGCGGGCCGAGCGGCTCGCCGCGGAGCGCACCGAGTACGCGCACGTGATCGTCGACGAGGCGCAGGACCTCACGCCCATGCAGTGGCGGATGGTCGGGCGGCGCGGCCGGCACGCCACCTGGACGGTCGTCGGCGACCCGGCGCAGTCCTCCTGGTCGGACCCGGACGAGGCCGCGGCGGCCCGCGACGAGGCCCTCGGGTCCCGGCCGCGACGCCGCTTCGAGCTGACCGTGAACTACCGGAACCCGGCCGAGATCGCCGAGCTCGCGGCCAAGGTGCTCGCCCTCGCCATGCCGGGCAAGGAGTCGCCGCGCGCGGTCCGCTCGACGGGCGTCGAGCCCCGTTTCGTACCGGTGGGGGAGACGGCGGGGAAGCCCGATCTGGCCGAAACTGTTCGGTCCGAGGCGCGGCTGCTCCTGGAGCGGGTCGAGGGCACCGTAGGTGTCGTCGTCGCCATGAACCGGCGCCAGGAGGCGGCCCGCTGGCTGGCCGAGCTGGGCGACCGGGTGGTGGCGCTCGGCTCCCTGGAGGCGAAGGGCCTGGAGTACGACGCCACGGTCGTCGTCTCGCCCGCGGAGATCGCGGACGAGTCCCCGGCCGGCCTGCGGGTCCTCTACGTGGCCCTGACCCGGGCGACGCAGCAGCTCACGGTGGTCGCGGCGGCGGCGGACATGCCGGACGAGGCGGGGGTCCCGGACCTGCTGAGGGACTGATCGCCTGGAGCGGGTGACGCCGATTTCCGGTCAACCTGTGGCGCTGGAATCACCAACCAGGGTGGTTTGTTAGCCTTGTCGTGGCACCGGCTCGATCCAAGCCCCCGGGCCCAACCTTCGTCCCTCAGAGGGACCACTTGCCGCGAGGCGAGCATGGCGGGTCGGTGCCACTTAGACGTATGTACGAAGTTGAGGCCCTCGTCACCGCTGGTGACGGGGGCCTCTTCTGTTTCCTCAGCACTTCTCGTATGGTGGAAACTACTTTCCGAAAACAAAATGACCGCATTACCTGCTACCGGCAGGTAGGTGCGACCATCGGAGGGCGCCGCCGGGCAACCAGCCGGGGCGGCGTAGCAACGAAGCTCAGGGAAAGCAGAGGAACTCGGCCATGGCAACGGCGCCCAGCGTCTCGTACTCGATGACGGTCCGGCTGGAGGTTCCCGCGAGCGGAACCGCGGTCTCCCAGCTCACCACGGCGGTGGAGTCCCACGGCGGATCCGTCACCGGCCTCGACGTGACCGCCTCCGGCCACGAGAAGCTCCGTATCGACGTCACCATCGCCGCGACCTCCACGGCGCACGCGGACGAGATCGTCGAGCAGCTGCGCACCATCGAGGGCGTCGTCCTGGGCAAGGTCTCCGACCGTACGTTCCTGATGCACCTCGGCGGCAAGATCGAGATGGCGTCCAAGCACCCCATCCGCAACCGTGACGACCTCTCCATGATCTACACCCCGGGCGTCGCCCGCGTGTGCATGGCGATCGCCGAGAACCCCGAGGACGCCCGCCGCCTCACCATCAAGCGCAACTCCGTCGCGGTCGTCACCGACGGCTCCGCCGTCCTCGGCCTCGGCAACATCGGCCCGATGGCCTCCCTGCCCGTCATGGAGGGCAAGGCCGCCCTCTTCAAGCGCTTCGCCGGCATCGACGCCTGGCCGATCTGCCTCGACACGCAGGACACCGACGAGATCGTGGCCATCGTCAAGGCCATCGCCCCCGGCTTCGCGGGCATCAACCTGGAGGACATCTCCGCGCCCCGCTGCTTCGAGATCGAGGCCCGGCTGCGCGAGGCCCTCGACATCCCCGTCTTCCACGACGACCAGCACGGCACCGCCATCGTCGTCCTCGCCGCCCTCACCAACGCGCTGCGCGTGGTCAACAAGGGCATCGGCGACGTACGGGTCGTCATGTCCGGTGCCGGCGCTGCCGGTACGGCCATCCTCAAGCTGCTCATCGCCGCGGGCGTCAAGCACGCCGTCGTCGCCGACATCCACGGTGTCGTGCACGCGGGCCGCGAGGACCTCGTCGACGCCGCGCCCGGCACGCCGCTGCGCTGGATCGCCGACAACACCAACCCCGAGGGCGTCACCGGCACCCTCAAGCAGGCCGTGGTCGGCGCGGACGTCTTCATCGGCGTCTCGGCCCCGAACCTGCTGGGCGCGGACGACGTCGCCGCGATGGCCGAGGGCGCGATCGTCTTCGCGCTCGCGAACCCCGATCCGGAGGTCGACCCGGCCGCCGCGCGCCAGACGGCCGCCGTCGTCGCCACCGGCCGCTCGGACTTCCCGAACCAGATCAACAACGTGCTGGTCTTCCCGGGTGTCTTCCGCGGTCTCCTCGACGCCCAGTCCCGTACCGTCAACACGGAGATGATGCTGGCGGCCGCCACGGCCCTGGCCGACGTCGTCACCGAGGACGAGCTGAACCCGAACTACATCATCCCGTCGGTCTTCAACGACAAGGTCGCGGGTGCGGTCGCCGGAGCCGTGCGCAACGCGGCCAAGGCGGCGGTCAGCGGCCCGGTGGCGACCGGGCGCTGACGGCGCGTCGCGATTCGCGGTGGCGTAAACCCGCCTTTAGGGTGGCTTTTCGGCTCCGCATGGTTTTCGTGGAGTCGACAGAACGTCACCACCACGGGGCTCTGGCGCTTTTCGTGTGACCCCAGGGGGTGCCGGATTGGCGTTCCCGCCGCTGGTGGGGGCAGGATGCGTGTTTGGGCGCGAGGGTCTGTCATTAGACCCGGGTCCGGGGACTGTCCGAAGGCCCTGGCAGCATCGGCTTCGCTGTACCCAATCACGCGGCTTCCGCCGCGTGGCACGCCTCACAGGCAAGAAGAACACGGGAGTAACAACATGAACCGCAGTGAGCTGGTGGCCGCCCTGGCCGACCGCGCCGAGGTGACCCGCAAGGACGCCGACGCCGTGCTGGCCGCTCTCGCCGAGACCGTCGGTGAGGTCGTCGCCAAGGGCGACGAGAAGGTCACCATCCCCGGCTTCCTGACCTTCGAGCGCACCCACCGTGCCGCTCGCACCGCTCGTAACCCGCAGACCGGCGACCCGATCAACATCCCGGCCGGCTACAGCGTGAAGGTCTCCGCGGGCTCGAAGCTCAAGGAAGCCGCCAAGGGCAAGTAAGGCCGACAAGGCCGCGTAAGGCAGCCTGGAGGCACGGAAAGGGCGGCCACCCTGTCAGGGGGTGGCCGCCCTTTCGTTTGCCCGTCAGAGGCCCGTTGGCGCGGTCGGACGCCGGGTGCGCGCGCGGGGAGCGGGTCCCCGCGCGCGCACGGCCGGGTCAGACCAGCGCGCTGCCCGGGAGCTCGACCTTGGCGCCGAGCTCGACGAGCTTCTCCATGAAGTTCTCGTAGCCGCGGTTGATCAGCTCGATGCCGTGCACCCTGGAGGTGCCCTGCGCCGCGAGCGCCGCGATCAGGTACGAGAAGCCGCCGCGCAGGTCGGGGATGACCAGATCGGCGCCCTGGAGCCTCGTCGGGCCGGACACGACCGCCGAGTGCAGGAAGTTGCGCTGGCCGAAGCGGCAGTCGGAGCCGCCGAGGCACTCGCGGTACAGCTGGATGTGGGCGCCCATCTGGTTGAGCGCGGAGGTGAAGCCGAGCCGGGACTCGTACACCGTCTCGTGGACGATGGAGAGGCCGGAGGCCTGCGTCAGGGCCACGACCAGCGGCTGCTGCCAGTCCGTCTGGAAGCCGGGGTGCACGTCCGTCTCCAGGTGGATCGCGTTGAGCGAGCCGCCCGGGTGCCAGAAGCGGATGCCCTCGTCGTCGATCTCGAAGGCGCCACCCACCTTCCGGTAGGTGTTGAGGAAGGTCATCATCGAGCGCTGCTGGGCGCCGCGCACGTAGATGTTGCCCTCGGTCGCGAGCGCCGCGGACGCCCAGGAGGCCGCCTCCAGGCGGTCCGGGAGCGCCCGGTGGGTGTAGCCGTCGAGGCGGTCGACACCGGTGATCCGGATGGTCCGGTCGGTGTCCATGGAGATGATCGCGCCCATCTTCTGCAGCACGCAGATGAGGTCCTCGATCTCGGGCTCCACGGCGGCGTTCGACAGCTCGGTGACACCCTCGGCGAGCACCGCCGTCAGCAGCACCTGCTCGGTCGAACCGACCGAGGGGTACGGCAGCCGGATCTTGCAACCGCGAAGACGCTGCGGGGCCTCCAGGTACTGCCCGTCCGCCCGCTTCTCGATGGTGGCGCCGAACTGGCGCAGCACGTCGAAGTGGAAGTCGATGGGCCGGCCGCCGATGTCGCAGCCGCCCAGGCCCGGGATGAAGGCGTGGCCGAGGCGGTGCAGCAGCGGGCCGCAGAAGAGGATCGGGATACGGGACGAGCCGGCGTGGGCGTCGATGTCGGCGACGTTTGCCGACTCGACGTGCGTCGGGTCGAGGACGAGCTCGCCGGGCTCCTCGCCCGGACGGACCGTCACACCGTGCAGCTGGAGCAGCCCGCGGACCACCCGGACGTCACGGATGTCGGGCACATTGCGCAGGCGGCTGGGGCCGCTGCCGAGCAGGGCGGCGACCATCGCCTTGGGCACGAGGTTCTTCGCGCCGCGGACGCGGATCTCGCCCTCCAGCGGGGTTCCGCCGTGGACAAGCAGGACATCGTCTGTGCCGGTCATGAATCTCGCGTTCCGGAGTGGGTCGGTCGGGTGGCCAGTGAAAAGGGTAAAGGGCCATGAGACCTCTCCTGGGTGCCTCGGGGGGGCTGTCAGATGTAATGAATTCGGCACAACACCCTCTGTTCCCGTGATCTTGCGGAGCGTTACCGTCCGCTTGTGCCGCCCGGGCGCCGTCACGGCCCCGCCCCGTCCCCTCTGAACTGCGACGGTCGGCGAGTTCCGGACATCGCCTCCCTCCGTACCGTCCGAGACCCTCCGCGAACGCCGAAGATGCGGGATCATGTGTCGCATGACCGAGGTGTCCTCGCTCACAGGACGGCTGCTCGTCGCCACCCCCGCCCTCGCGGACCCGAATTTCGACCGCGCGGTGGTTCTGCTGCTCGACCACGACGACGAGGGCTCGCTCGGCGTGGTCCTCAACCGGCCGACGCCGGTGACCGTCGGCGACATCCTCGCCCCCTGGGCGGGCCTCGCCGGCGAACCCGGGGTGGTCTTCCAGGGCGGCCCCGTCTCCCTCGACGCGGCGCTCGGCGTCGCCGTGATCCCCGGTGACGAGGGGCCGCTCGGCTGGCGGCGGGTGTACGGGGCGATCGGCCTGGTCGACCTGGAGACCCCGCCCGAGCTGCTCGGACCGGCCCTCGGCTCGCTGCGGATCTTCGCGGGGTACGCGGGCTGGGGCCCCGGCCAGCTGGAGACCGAGCTCGGCGACGGAGCCTGGTACGTGGTCGAGTCGGAGCCCGGCGACGTCTCCTCGCCGCAGCCCGAGACGCTCTGGCGGCAGGTCCTCAGGCGGCAGCGCGGCGAGCTCGCGATGATCGCGACGTACCCGGACGATCCCTCTCTGAACTGAGGCGACCGCGCCGACGAGAGCCGTCCGGCGGACCGGCGAGTGAACTCCTGGGTACGCACGTGTGTCCGATGACGGGCGCGATGCGTACGATGAGCCGACTTTCCTGAGCCATTGTGCGCATCAGTCGCGCCCAGACGATCAAGAGATGACAAGTGCCTGTCATAACCGCTGCCCGGGTCGGCCGGGTCCCGAAGCAGGCCGCCGAGTCGGTCGGATCCGCGCTTCCCGCCCGCCTCGACTCGCTCACGAGTCTGAGGTTCTTCGCGGCCTTCGCGGTGTTCGCGCACCACTTCACCGGAGTCGGCGGCAAGACGGGCTATGGACGGGCGCCGTCCATCTTCCCGTACTCGGAGATGGGCGCCCACGGCGTCACCTTCTTCTTCGTCCTCTCGGGCTTCCTGCTGACCTGGGTGTACAAGCCGTACGAGCACCCGATCGCCTTCTACATCCGCCGGGTCGCGCGCATCTGGCCGGCGACCCTGGTCGCCGCGGTGCTGGCCTACTACGTCTTCTACGTGCGCGCCCACGAGGCCGTCGAGTGGAAGTCGTTCATCGCCTCCCTCTTCCTCGTCCAGAACTGGCTGCCGGACGCCACGCCGACCCTGCCCGGCAACCCGGTCACCTGGACGCTCAGCGTCGAGATCCTCTTCTACGCGCTCTTCCCGCTGCTCGCCCGCTTCGTCGTCCGGATGCGCACCCCCCTGCTCGTCGGACTGACCGTCGCCGGTCTGCTCGCGATGTGGGCCGTCGCCTGGTGGTCGTTCGACAACCTCACCCCCGAGACGGCCCGCTGGGTCATGCGGCACCCCGCCGTCTACCTGCCGCAGTTCCTCCTCGGCATGACGGTCGCCCTGCTGGTCCGCCGCGGCCTGCGGGTGCCGCTGCGCCCCATCGTGCCGCTGGCCCTGCTCGGCGTGTACGTCTACGCGTACTTCGAGCTGCGGGAGCGCCTGTCCCCGGCCTACGACGCGCAGCTGGAGTACACGCTGCGGCCCACCCTGGCCGTGCTCGCCGCGCTGATCATCATCGCGTTCGTGCAGCGCGAGCTCGCGGGCCACCGGGGCGTCCTCAACAAGAAGCCGCTCATCCTGCTCGGCGTCTGGTCGTACAGCTTCTACCTGCTGCACCACTCGGTCAGCCGCTTCGCCACCTACGAGTGGGGCCGGATCCCCGACCGGGACTCGGCGCTCTTCACCATGCTCGGCATGGGCCTCGTCATCCTCGTGATGTCCTGGGCTCTCTACCGCTTCGTCGAGGAGCCGGCCAACCGCTGGCTCGTCCGCCGGATCCCCGCCCGCTTCCGGCGCACCGCTCCGGCCGCGCCGGACGCCCGGTGACGGCCGCCGGGGAGGGCTCTGTCCCGCCTCGGGCGTGGGTACCCTTGGGTCCCATGAGCACTCTCGAGCCCGAGCGCGGGGCAGGTACGGGAACCCTCGTCGAGCCGACGCCGCAGGTGTCCCACGGTGACGGCGACCACGAGCGCTACGCCCATTACGTCCAGAAGGACAAGATCATGGCGAGCGCCCTCGACGGCACCCCCGTCGTGGCGCTGTGCGGAAAGGTCTGGGTACCGGGGCGCGACCCCAAGAAGTACCCGGTCTGTCCGATGTGCAAGGAGATCTACGACTCCATGGGCGCCGGCGGTGGCGACAAGGACAAGGGCGGCAAGGACAAGTAGAGGTGTCCTGACGTCCGGGAATGTCGGGGACGGCCCCCGTCACGCGTACTTCGGTACGGGTGACGGGGGCCGTTTCGTTTTCCGGCACGCGGATTCCGGCAGCGGTTCCGGCACGCAGGTCCGGCACGCGGTTCCGGCACGCGGAATCCGGCACGCGGAGCCGTTGCACAGGGTGCGTCCGCCGGTCACGGAGTGGTTGAGGTGGTCGAGACCTCTTGTCGGGTCGCCGGAGGCGCGCCTAACCTCACGCGTGTTGTGCAGAACGAAACGCGCATTGCGCATGTTGCAACGCACGCATCCGGAGGGGATCCGTCATGAAGCTTCCTGCCCTCCCCCGAGCTCTCGGCTTCGCTCGAGCAGGGGGGACCCCCATCACCACCCGCGTCACCGCCCCGGCCGCCGCACTTCTGCTGGCCGGCCTGACCGCCACGGCCTGCGCTCCCCAGACGTCCGACGGCAGGGCCACGACGGACGAGAAGACCGGCACCCTGCGGGTCTGGCTCTTCCAGGAGGTGAGCAACAAGCCCAAGGAGCAGGTCGTCGCACAGGCCGTCGCCGCCTTCGAGAAGCGGAACCAGGGCGCGAAGGTCGAGGTCGAGTACATACCCGTCGAGACCCGCGCCCAGCGCGTCAAGGCCGCCTTCAACGACCCCAAGTCGGCCCCCGACCTCATCGAGTACGGCAACACCGACACCGCCGGATACGTCGAGGACGGCGGACTCGCCGACATCAGCACCGAGTTCGCCGCCTGGGACGAGGCCAAGGACACCGACCCCACCGCCAAGCAGTCCGTCACCGTCGGCGGAAAGGTCTACGGCGCCCCGCTGTTCGTCGGCGTCCGCGCCCTCTACTACCGCACCGACGTCTTCGGTGAACTCGGCCTCACCGCCCCCAAGAGCCAGGCCGAACTCGTCTCCACCGCCAAGAAGGTCCGCAAGGCCAGGCCCGAGCTGTACGGCATCGCCGTCGGCGGCGCGTACACCTACGGCGCCATGCCCTTCGTCTGGGCGGCCGGCGGCGAACTCGCCACCGCGAACGGCGACGCGTACAAGGCCGCCGTCAACAGCGAGGCCGCCCTCAAGGGCATCAGCACCTACACCTCGCTCTTCGGGGACGACAACTGCCCGGCCGCCAAGTGCGCCCAGATGGGCGGCAACGCCACCGTCACCGCCTTCGCCTCCGGCAAGGCCGCCATGGCCATCGGCGGCGACTTCAGCCACGCCGCCGTCGAGGCCGGCAGCGTCAAGGGCAAGTACGCCGTCGTCCCGCTGCCCGGCACCACCCCCGGCTCCATCGCCCCGGCCTTCGCCGGCGGCAACAACATCGGCGTCCTCAAGAGCACCTCCCACCGCAGCCTCGCCGTCGACCTCCTCAAGTCCCTGACCGGCAAGGAGACCCAGGGCAGGCTCTTCGACGCGATGGGCTTCCTCCCCACGTACACCGACGTCCGGACCGCCGCCGCCCAGCGGCAGCCCTTCGTGAAGCCCTTCATCGACACCCTCGCCGCCGGCACCAGGTTCGTCCCGGCGTCCCCCGGCTGGGGCCGGATCGACGCCTCCCTGGTGCTGCCCACGATGTTCCAGGAGGTCGTCAGCGGCCGTAAGGACGTCAAGGCGGCGGCCGACGACGCCGCGAAGAAGATGGACGCGGCCTTCGCGCCGGCGGGCTGAGCCGCATGACGACCCAGCTCACCGCCACCGGGAGGCGGCCGGGCGCGACCACGCCCCCGGCCCCCCGGCCGGCCCGGCGCGGCGGCCCCAGGGGCCACCGCCCCTGGACCCCCTGGCTGTACCTGCTGCCCGCCCTCGCCGTCCTCGGCGGACTCCTCGTCTACCCCGTCTACCAACTCGGCCTGATCTCCTTCCTGGAGTACACCCAGGCCCAGGTCAGTGGCGGCGAACCCACCTCCTTCAAGGGCTTCGGCAACTACACGGCCCTCTTCGCCGACCCCCAGTTCCGGCAGGTCCTCCTCGCCACCGTCCTCTTCGCAGCCGCCTGCGTCGTCACCACGCTCGCCGTCGGCTGCGCCCTCGCCGTACTCCTCACGCGCGTGCGTGCCCTGCCGCGGTTCGTCCTGATGATGGCCGCGCTCGGCGCCTGGGCCACGCCCGCGGTCACCGGCTCCACGGTCTGGGTCTTCCTCTTCGACCCCGACTTCGGCCCCGTCAACAAGCTCCTCGGGCTCGGCGACTTCTCCTGGACGTACGGGCGGTACAGCGCCTTCGCCCTCGTCCTCCTCGAAGTCGTCTGGTGCTCCTTCCCGTTCGTGATGGTCACCGTCTACGCGGGCATCAAGGCCATCCCGTCCGAGGTCCTGGAGGCCGCCGCCCTCGACGGCGCCTCGCAGTGGCGGATCTGGCGCTCGGTCATGGCGCCGGTGCTCCGGCCGATCCTGGTCGTCGTCACGATCCAGTCGATCATCTGGGACTTCAAGGTCTTCACCCAGATCTACGTGATGACGAACGGCGGCGGCATCGCCGGCCAGAACCTCGTCCTCAACGTGTACGCCTACCAGAAGGCCTTCGCCTCGTCCCAGTACAGCCTGGGCTCGGCGATCGGCGTCGTCATGCTGCTGATCCTGCTGGCCGTGACCCTGGTCTACCTGCGGCTCCTGCGACGCCAGGGAGAAGAACTTTGACCTCACTCCGGATACGCCGGCCCGGGCGGCTCGCCGCCGAGGCCGTCACCCTGCTCGTCGCGGCCGCCGTCGCCTTCCCGCTGTACTGGATGGTCCTCTCGGCCTTCAAGCCGGCCGGCGAGATCCAGTCCACCGAGCCGCGGCCGTGGACGCTCTCCCCGTCCCTCGACTCGTTCCGGCGCGTCTTCGAACAGCAGGAGTTCGGCCGCTACTTCCTGAACTCGCTGATCGTGGCGGGCACGGTCGTCCTCGCCTCGGCGCTCATCGCCTTCCTCGCGGCGACGGCCGTCACCCGGTTCCGCTTCAGGTTCCGGACGACGCTCCTGATCATGTTCCTGGTCGCCCAGATGGTGCCGGTCGAGGCGCTCACCATCCCGCTGTTCTTCCTCATGCGGGACGCCGGCCAGCTCAACACCCTCGGCTCGCTGATCCTCCCGCACATCGCCTTCTCGCTGCCGTTCGCGATCTGGATGCTGCGCGGCTTCGTCAAGGCGGTCCCCGAGGCCCTGGAGGAGCAGGCCCAGATCGACGGGGCGAGCAGGACCCGGTTCCTGTGGCAGATCCTCTTCCCGCTGGTCTTCCCCGGCCTCGTCGCCACCAGCGTCTTCTCGTTCATCTCCACCTGGAACGACTTCCTCTTCGCGAAGTCGTTCATCATCAGCGACACCTCGCAGTCCACCCTCCCCATGGCACTGCTCGTCTTCTTCAAGCCCGACGAGAACGACTGGGGAGGCATCATGGCCGGCTCGACCGTGATGACCGTCCCGGTGCTCGTCTTCTTCGTACTCGTACAGCGCCGCCTGGTCTCGGGACTGGGCGGGGCGGTGAAGGACTGACGCGATGACCCACCCCATGGACCTGATCCCGGCGCCCGCGCGCGTGGAGGGGCCGTACCGCTGCGGCTTCGTCCTGGACCGGGGGACGACCCTCAGCGCCGCCGCCGGCACCGAGACCACCGCGCGCTGGCTGCGGGACACGCTCGGCGCGGCCTTCGGGCTGCCCCTGCGCGAGACGACCGACGAGAACGCCACCAACACCGTCAGGCTGCGCCTCGACGGCGGCCTCGCCCCCGAGGCGTACCGGCTCCACGTACTCGTCCACGGGGTCGTCGAGATCATCGGCGGCGGACCGGCCGGCGTCTTCTGGGGAGCCCAGACCCTCCGCCAGCTCCTCGGCCCGGAGGCCTTCCGCGCGGCGCCCGTGAGCAAGAGGCCGTTCGCGGGCCTGGCGGCGCAGACGATCGAGGACGCCCCGCGCTTCGGCTGGCGCGGCCTCATGCTCGACGTCGCCCGGCACTTCATGCCCAAGGACGACGTCCTGCGCTACCTCGACCTGCTCGCCGCCCACAAGCTCAACGTCTTCCACTTCCACCTCACCGACGACCAGGGCTGGCGCATCGAGATCAAGCGCCACCCCCGGCTCACCGAGGTCGGCTCCTGGCGGGCCCGCAGCAAGTGGGGCCACCGCGCCTCGCCGCTCTGGGACGACACCCCGCACGGCGGTTTCTACACCCAGGACGACATCCGCGAGATCGTCGCGTACGCCGCCGCGCGGCACATCACCGTCGTCCCCGAGATCGACCTCCCCGGACACTCGCAGGCCGCCATCTCCGCCTACCCCGAGCTCGGCAACACCGACGTCGTCGACACCGCCGCCCTCACCGTCTGGGACACCTGGGGCGTCAACCCCAACGTCCTCGCCCCCACCGAGACCGTCCTGCGCTTCTACGAGGGCGTCTTCGAGGAGGTCCTCGACCTCTTCCCGGCGGCCACGTCACCCTTCGTCCACGTCGGCGGCGACGAGTGCCCCAAGGACCAGTGGAAGGCCTCCCCGGCCGCCCAGGCCCGCATCAAGGAACTCGGGCTCGCCGACGAGGACGAACTCCAGTCCTGGTTCATCCGCCACTTCGACCGCTGGCTCGCCGCCCGCGGCCGGCGGCTCATCGGCTGGGACGAGATCCTGGAGGGCGGTCTCGCCGAGGGCGCGGCCGTGTCGTCCTGGCGGGGATACGGGGGCGGGATCGCCGCCGCCGAGGCCGGCCACGACGTCGTCATGTGCCCCGAGCAGCAGGTGTACCTGGACCACCGTCAGGCGCCGGGCGAGGACGAACCGATGCCCATCGGGTACGTCCGCACCCTGGAGGACGTCTACCGTTTCGAGCCCGTCCCGCCGGGCCTCTCGCCGGAGGCCGCCGCCCACATCCTGGGAACCCAGGCAAACGTCTGGACCGAGGTGATGGAGAACCGGTCCCGCGTCGACTACCAGGTCTTCCCGCGCCTCGCCGCCTTCGCCGAGGTCGCCTGGTCCGCGCTGCCCGCGCCCGAAGCGCGCGACTACCCGGCCTTCGCACGCCGGATGCACACCCACTACGCGCGCCTGGACGCCCTCGGCGTGGACTACCGCCCGCCCACCGGGCCGCACCCCCGGCAGCAGCGCCCCGGGGTCCTGGGACGCCCCCTGGAGGGCACGCCCCCGATCGTGTGAGGGACCCGACATCCCCCTTCACCCAAGAGCGGCGAAACGGAAGTTACCGTCAGTCGTCGGGACGTCCCGGACGGAACAGTCCTTCGCGGGCCCTCGCGTCGGACCGCTCGGAAGATGTGCCAGAGTTGCCACGTCCGGCCTGTGAACACGTACGGTACGCCCACACGCAGGCGCGACCGCCGGGCACATTCGGGGACCACCGGGACACCGGGAAGGGGCAGCGGGTTGACCACGCACGCACCACAGACGGCGCAGTCCGTGACGCTGCCCGCCTCGCTCGACGAGGCCGTGGCAGCGCTCACGGCCATGCCGGCCGCCGTCCCCGTCGCCGGTGGCACCGACCTGATGGCAGCCGTCAACAAGGGGCAGCTCCGCCCCGCCGGACTGGTCGGCCTGAGCCGTATCAACGAGATCCGCGGCTGGCAGTACCAGGACGGCCACGCACTGCTCGGCGCGGGCCTCACCCACGCGCGCATGGGCCGCCCCGACTTCGCCGCGCTCATCCCCGCCCTCGCCGCCGCCTCCCGCGCCGCCGGACCGCCCCAGATCCGCAACGCGGGCACCCTCGGCGGCAACGTCGTCACCGCCGCGCCCACCGGTGACTCGCTGCCCGTCCTCGCCGCCCTGGAGGCCGACCTGGTCGTCCTCGGGCCGCTCGGCAGCCGCGAGATCCCCGTGTCCCACCTGCTCGCCGGCCGCGACCTGCTGGCCCCCGGCGAACTCGTCGCCTTCGTCCGCGTCCCGCTGCTCCACGCCCCCCAGGTCTTCGTCAAGGCCACCGGCCGGACCGGCCCGGCCCGCGCCACGGCATCCGTCGCCGTCGTCCTCGACCCGGCCCGGCGCGGGGTGCGCTGCGCGGTCGGCGCCGTCGCGCCGATGCCGCTGCGCCCGCTGGAGGCCGAGCGCTGGATCGCCTCGCTGGTCGACTGGGACAACGACCGGGGGCTCGCCCCCGAGGCGCTCGCGGCGTTCGGCGAGTACGTCGCCGCCGCCTGCATCCCGGACCCGCCGGGCGACGAAGTGTTGCCCCCGGCCGTACTGCACCTGCGGCGCACCGTCGCCGCACTCGCCCGACGGGCACTGGGGAGGGCACTGTCGTGAGCAACGACCAGCAGCGTGAGCAGCAGAATTCCGGCGGCTGGGAGCCGATTCCGCAGAGCGAGGGGTATGACGGGGACGCCACCGCGTTCGTCCAGCTGCCGCCCGACTTCATGCTGGACGGCGTCCCCCTGGAGGCACCCGGCCACGGCTACGTACCGCCGATGATCACCCCGCTGCAGCCGCTCGACCCGGCCGTGACGGACCCGTCGGCGACGGGCACGTGGAACGTCCACCTGCCCACGCAGGCGGAGCAGACGCAGTACTTCGACGGGACCGAGTACGCGGAGCAGGGCGGGTACGGCGAACAGGCCGGGCGGGGCGGGTACGCCGGCCAGGGCGGGTACGCCGGCGGGCCGGCCGGGTACGACGCCGGCCGGACAGGGCACGCGGCGGTACAGGCCGGGCACACCGGTCACACCGAATACGCCGAGCACTTCGAGCAGGATCCGCACGCCACGTCCGAGTGGCGCTTCACCGAGGTGACGGAGACGACGGCGCCCGTCGCCTCCGGTACCACGGGCCAATGGGAGATTCCGGTCGTACCGGGCATGCCCGAGCTGGCCGAGGAGGCGGGCGCCGCCGAGGAGCCGGGCGACTTCGCCGCCTCGGCCGTCCGGCCGTACGCGGAGGCCCCGGCGACCCTGCCGGGCGGCGCCCCGGCCCCGTGGGCGCTGCAGGAGGAACCGGCGGCCGAACCGGTCGCGGAACCGGTCGCGGAGGCCGCGGCGGACCCCGTCGGCACCGGCGCCGCCGCGGAAGCCGAGGAGCCTGGCGCGAGCCCGGACGGCGGGACGGCCGCGCGGGCCGAGGTGCCCGGGCCGGAGGCGCGGAAGACGGACGGCGAGCCGGGGACGGCCGACCCGTCGGAGGTGGCCGACGCGTCCGACCCGTCCGACCCGTCGAACGTGGCCGACCCGTCCGTCTTCTCCGACGCGTCCGCCCCGTCCGAGCTGTCCGGCCGGGCCCTGGAGGCGGACACCGCCCCCGAGCCCGTTGCGGCGATCCCCGGCGCCCCGGCCGACCCCGTCGCGCCTGCCACGCCCGGCGCGAGCCTCGCCGCCTCCACCGACAGCGACGAGCACCCCCACACCTCGTACACCCTCCGGGTCAACGGCGCCGACCGGCCCGTCACCGGCTCCTGGATCGGCGAGTCGCTGCTCTACGTCCTGCGTGAGCGCCTCGGCCTCGCCGGGGCGAAGGACGGCTGCTCACAGGGCGAGTGCGGCGCGTGCAACGTGCAGGTCGACGGCCGGCTCGTCGCCTCCTGCCTGGTCCCCGCGGCGACCGCCGCCGGGAGCGAGGTGCGCACGGTCGAGGGCCTCGCGGTCGACGGGGAGCCGTCGGACGTGCAGCGGGCCATGGCCAAGTGCGGAACCGTCCAGTGCGGCTTCTGCATCCCCGGCATGTGCATGACCGTGCATGACCTCCTTGAGGGCAACCACGCCCCCACCGAACTCGAGACCCGCCAGGCGCTCGCGGGCAACCTGTGCCGCTGTTCCGGCTACCGGGGCGTCCTCGAAGCCGTACGGGACGTCGTGTCCGAGCGCGAGGCGAGCGCCGCGGCCACCGCGTCCGAGGCCGCCGAAGAGCCCCGGGTCCCGCACCAGATCCCCCACCCGCACGACGGAGGCATGGCGTGAGCGACGCGATCACCGCCGTTCCCACGATCCCGGTCCTCGACACCCCCGGGACCCTGGGCCAGGAGCAGGCCGCGCACGGCCTCGGCACCTCGCTTCCCCAGGCCGAGGCGAGGGCGAAGACCGAGGGCACCTTCCCGTACGCCTCCGACCTGTGGGCCGAGGGGCTGCTCTGGGCCGCGATCCTGCGCTCCCCGCACCCGCACGCGCGCATCGTCTCCGTCGACACGAGCGCCGCCACCGCCATGGCGGGCGTACGGGCCGTGGTGACGGCCGCGGACGTGCCGGGCGCGGCGACGTACGGCCGACGGGTCGCCGACCGGCCGGTGTTCGCCGCCGACCTCGTCCGGCACCACGGCGAGGCGATCGCCGCCGTCGCCGCCGACCACCCCGACACGGCCCGGCTCGCTGCCGCCGCGATCGCCGTCGAGTACGAGGTGCTCGACCCGGTGACGGACCCGGAGAAGGCGTTCGCGGCGGAGGCGCTGCACCCCGACGGGAACCTGATCCGGCACATCCCGCTCCGCTTCGGCGACCCGGACGTGACGGGCGAGATCGTCGTCGAGGGCCTGTACCGGATCGGGCGCCAGGACCCGGCGCCGATCGGCGCCGAGGCGGGCCTGGCCGTACCGCGCCCGGACGGCGGGGTGGAGCTCTACACCGCCTCGACCGACCCGCACACCGACCGGGACCTGGCCGCCGCCTGCTTCGGCCTTCCGCCGGAGCAGGTCAAGCTGGTGGTGACCGGCGTGCCCGGCGCCACCGGCGACCGCGAGGACCCGGGCTTCCAGATCCCGCTGGGCCTGCTGGCGCTGCGTACCGGCTGCCCGGTCAAGCTCACCGCCACGCGCGAGGAGTCCTTCCTCGGCCACGCCCACCGGCACCCCACCCTGCTGCGCTACCGGCACCACGCGGACGCGGAGGGACGCCTGGTGAAGGTGGAGGCGCAGATCCTGCTCGACGCGGGCGCGTACGCCGACTCCTCGTCGGAGTCGCTCGCGGCGGCCGTGGCCTTCGCCTGCGGCCCGTACGTCGTCCCGCACGCTTTCGTCGAGGGCTGGGCGGTCCGCACGAACAACCCGCCGTCCGGCCATGTGCGGGGCGAGGGCGCGATGCAGGTGTGCGCGGCGTACGAGGCGCAGATGGACAAACTGGCGGCGAAACTGGGCGTGGACCCGGCGGAGCTGCGCATGCGGAACGTGATGTCGACCGGCGACATCCTGCCGACGGGCCAGACGGTGACCTGCCCGGCCCCGGTGGCCGAACTGCTCGCCGCCGTACGCGACTTCCCGCTCCCCGCCCTGCCCAAGGACACTCCCGAGGGCGAGTGGCTGCTGCCCGGCGGCCCCGAGGGCGCGGGCGAACCGGGCGCGGTGCGGCGGGGCGTGGGCTACGCGCTGGGCATGGTGCACATGCTGGGCGCCGAGGGCACGGACGAGGTCTCGACGGCGACGGTACGGGTCCAGGACGGGGTGGCGACGGTCATCTGCTCGGCCGTGGACACCGGTTCGGGCTTCTCGACGCTCGCCCGCCAGATCGTGCAGGACACGCTCGGCATCGACGAGGTCCACGTGGCTCCGGTCGACACCGACCAGCCGCCGGCGGGGCCCGCGGCGCACGGCCGCCACACGTGGGTCTCCGGCGGGGCGGTGGAGCGTGCCGCGAAGATGGTCCGCACGCAGCTTCTCCAGCCGCTGGCGCACCAGTTCGGCATGTCGACGGAGCTCCTCCAGATCACCGACGGCAAGATCACCTCGTACGACGGGGTGCTGTCGACCACCGTCACGGAGGCGATGGACGGCAAGGAACTCTGGGCCACCGCCCAGTGCCGTCCGCACCCGACGGAGCCGCTGGACGAGGCGGGCCAGGGCGACGCCTTCGTCGGCCTCGCGTTCTGCGCGATCCGCGCGGTGGTCGACGTGGACATCGAACTCGGCGCCGTACGCGTCGTGGAGATGGCCGTCGCCCAGGACGTCGGCCGCGTCCTCAACCCGGCCCAGCTCGCCACCCGCATCGAGGCGGGCGTCACCCAGGGCGTCGGCGCGGCCCTCACGGAGAACCTCCGCACGGCCCGAGGGCTGGTCCGGCACCCGGACTTCACCGGTTACGCACTCCCGACATCCCTGGACGCCCCGGACATTCGCATCGTGAAACTCGTCGAAGAGCGGGACGTCGTCGCGCCTTTCGGTGCGAAGGCGGCGAGCGCGATCCCGGTCGTCACCTCACCCGCCGCAGTGGCCTCAGCGGTACGCGCGGCGACGGGCCGCCCGGTCAACCGCCTCCCGATCCGCCCTCAGGCAGCGGTGGCCGTGCCCAATTCGTAACCCTGTGATGTCCGTTGCTTGTGCAACCCGGAGGTGCGCACTGTCGTCGTTCCTGACTACAGTGGACTTCTGGACTTGGCAGTACGGCGGACGGTTGTTCGACGGGGGAGGAGCGCGGGCATGGAAGCCTACGTGGACGGGGGCGGGTACGGGATGCGGGCGATGAGCGCCGAAGCGGTGCGCTACAACACCGAATCGATGACGGAGTTCAAGAAGGGCATCGACGGCCTGATCGAGACGCTCACCTCCTCCGAGGCCGACAAGAGCAAGATGAAGTCGGACCCGGTGGTACGCGGCCAGTTCGGCGGCGGTGGCGGAGCCTGGGCCGAGGCGTCCGGCGTCTACGACTCGTACAACAACGTCCTCAGGCAGCTGACGGAGCTCTCCGGTCTGCTGAAGGACTGCCTGGAGGGCGTCGGTATCGCGGTCGTGGCGTCCAAGGACGGCTTCGAGCAGATGGACGACGACGTCAAGCGAAAGATGATCAACATCCACGACCGGACGTGGGTCGCCAAGGACAAGGCGGACAAGGAAGCCGGCCGCGGTGGTTCGGAGAGCCAGGGCAGTCAGAACACCGAGAGCGACAGCCCCTTCAAGTAGGGCGGCGCGGACGACATTTCGGGGACACGGGGAAGAGGCGACAGATGAGGCCTGCAGAGGGCGGCGGAGGCGGCGGAACGGACTTCCGCTCGATGTCCCACCAGCAGATGCTGGCATGGCTGGACGAAGCCAGTTCGTTCTACGTCGGCAACGCGGCGACACGGTTGAAGGCGGCGGCGGAGGAGATGCATCGCATCGCCACGCAGCTCAAGAACCGCTCCAGCCGCGTGGAGTGGGAGGGCGAGGCGGAGAAGGCGTTCAACGAGTGGGCCGACAGCATCGTGAGCTCGACCCACGCGCTCGGCGACTACAGCACGGGCGCGTCCACGTGGATGCAGAGCGCCTCTGAGGCCATCGCCACCGCGCAGAGCGCCATTCCGCGCTACACCTCCCACGAGTCGGCCAAGGCGAACCTGGCGGCCGCGCAGAAGTACCGCAACGACCCCGACTCGCAGACCATCGCGCGCAACGCCAAGAGCCAGATGGCCGCCAGCGACGAGCTCAAGGCCATCGAGGCCAAGGAGAAGGCGAACCAGCAGGCCGCGGCGGCCGAAATGGAGAAGCTCTCCTCCTCGTACCAGTGGTCGAGCTTCAACATGTCGAGCCTCAAGCCGCCGACGTTCCCGCCGCCGCCGGGCGACTTCGTGCCGGCGCGTTCCGACGTGAGTGACCGTTCCTCCTCCATCGGATCCTCGCCGAACAGCAGCACCCGTTCCACCGGTACGAACACGGGCACGGACACGGGGACGACGCACATCCCACGGCCGCGGCAGGACGACCCCGCCACGCCCGACACGCACACCACCCTCCCGCCGTCCACCAAGGACACGACGGGACCGACGCAGATCGTCCGCCCGGACGTGCGGCCCGACGTGCCCGTGGACCTCGGCATCGACAGCGTCGACACCAAGACGCCGCCGACCGCGCCCACCGGACCCACGACGCAGACCCCGGGCACGCCGCCGCCGATCACCAAGCCGGACGGCAGCGCGCCTCCGTTCGTGACGACGACCGGCATGCCCCCGCTCCCGTCGAAGGGCGGCCCCGGCGTACCGCCTCCCACCGGTCCCGTCACCGGCGGCACGCGCAACCCGATGAACACCACGGGCCCGCGCGGCCTGCCGACCGGTCCCGGCCCGCTGGGCGGCCCCCGCGAGGGCATCAGCGGCGGCAAGGCCGTGCCCAACGCGCAGGGACGTCCCCAGACCGGACTCCCGCGCAGCACCGTCATCGGCACCGAGCCGGGCCGTAACGGCACGGGCATGGGCCGCGCGCCCATGGGCGGCGGCGGGATGGGCGGCCCGATGGGCGGCATGGGCTCCGGACAGCACGGCATCACCGGCGGGCGCCGTCTCGCCGGCGAGACCGGCGGAATCGTCGGCGGCAGGGCGCAGCGCGCCAGTGCCACCGGCGGCGGCGCGCGTCCCTTCACGCCCGGCGGCTCCGGCCTCGTGCGCGGAGGCTCCACGCAGCGGCCCGGCGACCGCGAGGAGACGAACGGAGAGCGTCCCGACTACCTGGTCGAGGACGAGGAGACCTGGCAGCAGGGGCGCCGCGTGGCGCCGCCCGTCATCGACTGATCAGCGCGAGGAAGCAGATGCGTACCAGCAGTATTCGTCGGAGCCGTGCCCGAGTCACCGCCTCGGCCGCCTTGGGGATGCTGCTGGTGGGCATCGCTTCCGTCCCCGCTCACGCGGCGGGTGTCCGGGACCAGCAGTGGCATCTGGACGCCATGGGCGCCGAGGAGATCTGGCAGCTCAGCACGGGTAAGGGCGTGACCGTCGCGGTCATCGACTCCGGCGTGGAGCGGAACAATCCGGACCTCCGGGGCCAGGTACTCGAAGGGAAGGACTTCGCGACGGAGGAGTCGGGTGACCAGTTCACCGACTACCTCGGGCACGGCACGGGCATGGCCGGTCTGATCGCCGGTACGGGAGCGAGAGACGGCGGCAAGGGAGCCTTCGGCCTTGCACCGGGCGCGAAGATCCTGCCCGTGCGTGTTCCCGGGCTGGAGGAGGGGACGGCCAGCGTCGCCGAGAGCGACAGGGAGTTCAACCGCGTCGTGCCCCCGGCGATCAAGTACTCCGCCGATTCCGGCGCCAAGGTCATCAACATCTCCCTCGGAGCCACCGCGGGCTCGCAGGAGCTCACGGACGCGGTGAAGTACGCGCTGGACAAGGGATCCCTCGTCTTCGCCGCCGTGGGCAACAAGGCGGAGCAGGGCAACCGGCTCGAGTACCCGGCCGGGACCCCCGGCGTCGTCGGTGTCGGCGCCGTCGACAAGAAGGCGACGCGCATCCCGGAGTCCCAGCACGGTCCGCAGGTCGACGTGGTCGCCCCCGGTCTCGACACCGTCCACGCCTGCGGGGGCGGCACCGGCACCTGCAAGTCCACCGGTACCAGTGACGCCACCGCCCTCGCCTCCGCCGCCGCCGCACTGATCTGGTCGAAGCACCCCGACTGGACCAACAACCAGGTCCTGAAGGTCATGCTGAACACCGTCGCCAAGCCCGCCCAGGGCGAGGAGCGCAGCGACTTCATCGGCTACGGCGCCATCCGGCCGCTCCGTGCGCTGAAGACGCCCGGCGACCCGGGCCCGGCCGACGTACGGCCCATCGAGGACCTCGACGACACGGTGTCCGCGTCGCCCTCGGCCGCCCCGTCGGCGGGTGCCACCTCGGCCGCACCTTCCACCGCCGCTCCCGCGCCGGCTCCCGCCGCGCAGGAGAAGAGCGACGAGGGCGGCGACACCGGCCTGTGGATCGGACTCGGCATCGGTGCCGCGGTGCTGATCGGCGCCGCCGTCGCCGTATCCGTACTGCGTTCGCGCCGGAGCTGAGGACGGGAACGCGGTCCGCGCCGACGAGGCTCGGCGCGGCCGCCGACCGGAGCGGCGCCGGCGAACTCGGCTGCGCGGGCACCGTGTGCGTCGACGACGTGCCTGCCGTGGCGCGATCCCGAGGCGCGGCGCGGGCGACAGGCCAGAGAGCGGAGACCGGGGCCCAGTTCGGGCCGGCCGGCGGGAGCAGGACTCTCCGCCGACGGTCCTACTCCCCGAACACGGGCAGCGCCACGATCCGGCCGCCGCGGGTGATGAAGACGCGGTTGGCGTCGCTCGCCAGCTGGTAGGCGCCCTCGTGCTGCATCCTCACGGTGAACAGTCGGTCGCCGGTGGTCCTGCGCACCACCTGGACGATGCCGTGGTCGCTTTCCGGGAGCCAGACCGTGGCGCCTGCGACGGCAGGAGCGGAGATGCCCGCGCCCCGGTTGTCCAGGGGCTGCATCCATTCCCTGCCCGGGGTGTTGACGTCGGGCAGGGTGCGGAACTGGTGGGCCTCGTAGCCGTCGATGGCGAAGACGTAGTCGTCGTACGCGGTCGGGCTGCTCCACCCCACCGCACTGTCGCGGGAGGCGAGCGTCTCTTCCTTCCACAGGAAGTCCCCGCCTTCGAGGCGCCGGGCCATCAGGCTGCGGCCGCCGAGGTACACGGTGGCGCCGCTGATCGAGGGGGCCTGGCCGAGGGTGCCCTGGTCCTTGATCTTCCAGGCGGTCTCGCCGGTCGCGGTGTCGATGACGACGACCTGCCCGTCCCTGCCGTGGACCACGAGACGGTTCTTGTCCGCCGCCGCACGTGCGGGCCCGTGTGCCGAGCGCGGGGACGTCATCGGGCGCGTCCACAGAGGGGCGAGGGTCCAGGCGTTGACGGCGCGCAGCATGTTGTCAGGCGTCGTGAGGTAGACGTTCGTGTCGTCCGCGGCGAGGACGGCTTCGACGCCGGCCTCCATCTGCCAGACGTGACGGCCGGTGGAAGCGACGTAGGCCTGCAGCGCGCCGTTCTTGTCGACGCCGACGACGAGCCGGTCCGCGACGGAGACGAAACCGGCCTCGGCGTCGATGTCCCTGGCCCGCCACCGCTCCTTCCCGTCCGTGACGGACAGGGCGAGGAGTTCGCCCGCCTTCGCCTGCATCAGGACCACGTCCCGCACGGGGAGCGGTGGCGTTCCCGCGGGGGCGCAGACGTCGAAGGGCCCCCACAGCGCGTTCGGAGGCTTCCCTGCCTGGCTGTCGATGACAGAGACGAAGGCGGCCTCCGGGGTCGCCACTGCCGGGGGCACATCGGCCGTCGGGGACTTCACACCCTCCCGGTTCAGCCACCACGCGCCCGCCCCGCCACCGGCTCCCAGGACCGCCACGCCCACGGCGGCTCCGGTGAGGAAGCGGCGCCGCGACGGCGAGCCGGAGGTCACGACGGTGTCCGCGGGCGCGGTCAGGCGCTTCGTGGCCGTCTCGCGCCGCTTGATGTCGTCGGCGAGCGGACCCTTGCGCCAGGCCCGGTCCGCGCCCTTCGGCGGGGCGAAGACCTCGGCGATCTGCGGGGGCGTGGGGCGGTACGCCGGGTCCTTCGCCAGGCAGGGTCCGATCAACTCCCTCACCTCCGGCGGGACCTGGCTCAGGTCGGGAGTCCCGTGCACGACCTCGTACTGGACGGCCGGCACGTGCGCGCCGTCGAAGGCACGCCGCCCGCTCGCCGCGAACGCGAGGACCGCGCCGAGGGAGAAGACGTCCGACGCCGGGCCGACCCGCCGGCCGAGGACCTGCTCGGGAGCCCCGTATCCCGGGGTGACCGGGATCTGACCCGTCGTCGTCAGGGTGAGGCCGTGCTCGGGGCGGGCGATGCCGAAGTCGATGATCCGGGGGCCGGTGGAGGTGAGCACGATGTTCGCGGGCTTGAGGTCGCGGTGGACCAGACCGGCCGCGTGGATGTCGTGCAGCGTGCGGGCGAGCTGGGCCGCGAGCGCGCGGACCGCCGGCACGTCCATCGGTCCGTACGCCCGGACCGCCTCGTCGAGGGTCGGCCCGGCGAGGAACTCGGCGGCGATCCACGGCCGTCCGCCCTCGGTCTGGGCCCCGAGAACCCGGGCCACGCCCTTGCTGGTGACGGCCCGCGCCATGTCGGCCTCGCGGACGAAGCGCTGGGCGAGGTGCTGGTCGTGGGCGAGTTCGGGCCGCAGGACCTTGACGGCCGCGGGTGCGCCGTCGCCGTCCCGGCCGACGTACACCTTGCCCATGCCGCCCTCGCCGAGGACGCCGAGCAGGCGGTACGGGCCGAGCCGGAGCGGGTCGCCGGTGGCGAGGGGCTGCGTGGTCACGGGTGGTCTCCGGGTCGATGGGCCGGTAGCGGCCGGGGGCGGTGGACGGTGGGTGTGGTCTGAGGCTCAGGCGAAGGGGAGAGCCACGACGGACGACGCTCCCGCCCCGACGATCCGCTTGCGCTGCGTGTCGACGACGTACCGGGTGGCTTCCGTCGGGAACACCCATGCCGAGCGGCGGGTCACCCGGTCGACCGCGCTCAGTCCGCCCCGGACGGGCGCGTACACGTACTTCTCTCCGATCACCGGGACCGAGTGGAGATCCGGGGTCAGACTGCGGCCCGAGAGCGCCTCCGCCCAGCGCTTGACGCCCTTGTCGGCGCTGACGACCACGAGTCCGCGGCCGGCCTCGTTCGCGTGGACGAGGCCGTCCGACACGGTGGGGACCCCGAAGGAGGAGCCCTTGCCGTACTCCCAGGCGACGCCGCCGTCGGTGAGGCGCAGCGCCCGGAGACGGTCACCGCCGAGGTAAAGGTGCCGGTCGTCGGTGGCCAGCTGGCCCGGGATGAAGGACATGGATTCCTTGAGCGGAATGCTTCGTCGCCACAGCTGCCGGCCGGTACGGAGGTCTCGCGCCTGGACGACGAAGGACTCCAGATCACCGCTGTTCTTGCCGAGCACCAGCCGGCCGCCGACGATCCGGGCCAGCCAGGGGCGGGCGTTGGTGTACGTGTGGGGATGGCGCCATGTCACCTTTCCCGTACGCAGGTCGACGGCGATCAGATGCCAGCCGGTGCTGACGTCCGCGTCGGTCCTGCTGCCCAGCCGGGACGAGGCGTAGAGCATCCCGCCCGCCGCGGTCAGGAGTTCCGTACCGGTCTGGGAGCCCTCGAAGCCCTTGAGCGCGATCGTCCGGGCGGTCTCCTTGCCGGTGAGGGCGGCGAGCGAACGGATCTCCAGGGCGGACGGCCCGTAGACGGGATAGCTGGACGCGTAGAAGTTCGTACCGTCCGTGGTGATCTGCTTGGGGTCCATGACCATTTTGTCCTCCCACCGCACCGACCCGCTCCGCGGGTCCAGCGCACGGAACGACACCGTCTCCGCGAACCCCACGACGCCCCCGGCGAGCAGCGGCATGACGCTCTCCTCGCGGTCCAGGGCGTCCCCCCGCCACAGCGCGGCGGGCGCGCCGTCCGGGGCGGTGCTGGCGGGGATGGCGGTGGGGCCCGCGGTGGAACCCGCCTTGCTGCCCTCCTCACCGTCCCGCGACCCCAGCCACGCCCACACCCCGCCGCCGGCGGCCGCCACCCCGAGCAGCGCCGCGCCGCCCGCCGAGAACAGCCGGCGGCGGGAGATCGGCGTGCCGGGGACGGTCTCCGCCACCGCCTG
>NZ_LIPQ01000011.1 GCF_001418135.1 Streptomyces aureus | reverse complement strand
GGCCGGTGGGGGGCCGGGTGGGGCGGCCGGACGGATAACGGTGCCAGGGCGGTACGGAGGGGCGTACCGCCCTGTCGGTCGGTGGTGCGGTGAGGTTTTCCGTGAAGCGGCCGGCTAGTGGAGCAGGCTGCCCTGGAGCTCCGCGCGGAGATCCGGGGTGAGGACACTGCCGGCCCGGTCGGCCAGCAGCGTCATCTCGTAGCCGACGAGGCCGATGTCGCACTCGGGGTGCGCGAGCACGGCCAGCGAGGAACCGTCGGAGACCGACATGAGGAAGAGGAAGCCGCGCTCCATCTCCACCACCGTCTGCGCGACGGGGCCCCCCTCGAAGATCCGGGACGCACCCGCGGTCAGCGAGGTCAGTCCGGACGCGACCGCCGCCAGCTGGTCGGCACGGTCGCGGGGGAATCCTTCGGACATGGCCAGCAGGAGTCCGTCGGCGGAGACCACCACCGTGTGCGACACCCCAGGGGTGTTGTCCACGAAGTTGGTGATCAACCAGTTCAGATTCTGCGCCGCCTGGCTCATCGCGTTCAACTAACGCTCCTGCTGATGGTTCGGACCGAGGTGGTGATTACCCGTGGTCGAGTTACCTGCCTGCCGGCCCTGCTGGATACCGCGGCGCAGATTGGTCAGCCGGCCGCGGACGTCGTCGGGTGCACGCGAGACCTGGGGGCCGGCCGTGTGGGCCTGCTCCTGTGCGGTCCCGGGTACGAGGTTGGCCTTCGGCACACGCCGGGGAAGACCAGAGGTGGTGACACCGCCGGCCGCGGGCTTGCGCACCCGCTCGGCCTGGCGCACCAGCTCGTCGTTGGGCGAGGTCCGCCAGGCGGCCCCGCCGTTCTGGCGACCGTCGGCCGGGTCACCGGCCGGACGCTGCGCCGGAGCGGACGGCTGCGGCGCGACCGGGGTCTGCGCCTGCTGCTGTGCCTGCTGCTGGGCCTGCTCCTGGTGGAACCAGTTGGTCTCCAGCGTGTCGTACAGCGGCGTACGGCCGTCGCCCGCGCCCGCCGGCGGCAGCGCCTCCGGACGGCGCGGCTGCTGGAGCTGCGGCTGCTGGCCCTGCGGCTGACGCTGCTGCGGCTGGACCGGCTCCGGGCGCGGGGCGCCGAAGTCGCCGCTGCCACCGCCGGTGCGCTGACGCGGGGCCGGCGGCTGCGGGGCCTGCTGCTGCGCCTGCGGTACGTAGGGCTGGCGGCCGAACTGCTGCTGCTGGCCGCCCTGGTAGCCCTGCTGCTGCGGGGCCTGCTGCGGGCTGTTGAAGTCGGGCCGCGCGAACTGGCCGGTGGAGCCGGGGCCCTGCGGGGCACCGAAGTCGGGGCGCGGGAACTGCGCCGTCGACGCCGGGTCCTGGACACCGCCCTGGTACACCTGCGGGGCCTGCTGCTGCGGGGCCTGCTGCGGGCGGCCCTGCGACTGGGCCGCACCGAAGTCCGGGCGCGGGAACTGGCCCGTGGAACCGGGGCCCTGGGGCGCCGGGGCCGCGAACGAGCCGGTCGTCTCCGGGTCCTCGTGACCGCGCGGGGCGTCCAGCGGGGACATCTCCTGCTGCGGGCGGCGGGCCGGCTGCTGGGCCTGGTCGTTGCCCCAGCTCGCCCCCTGCGGGCGCTGCGGCTGAGGGTTGCCCCCCGGCAGCTCGGCGCGCGGGAACTCGTACCCACCGGTCTGCTGGGCACCCTGACCCTGGCCCTGGCCCTGCGGTGCGTGCTGCGGGGCGCCGGGTCCGGCCTGCGGGGAGCCCTGGCTGCCCCACACGTCCGTACGGGACGGGATGGCGCTCGCGGCGCCGCCGATGAGACCGCCGCCACCGGGGCCCGGCCGCAGCGGGTCGCCGCTCTGCGGGGCCTGGGGAGCCTGAGGGGCCTGCGGCAGCTGACCGGTCCGGTCGAGCGACGCGTTCTGCGGCTGCGGGGTACGGGACTGCGGGGCGCCCTGCGGGCCACCGGTGAGCGGCGCACCGTCACGGGCGGGCAGCGCGGCCCGGGGACCGCTCGTACCGACCTGGCCGCGCGGAGCGCCGCCGCCGAGCAGGCCGCCCGAGGGCGCACCACCCTGGCCCGGACGTCCGCCGGGGCCGCCGGCCGCGCCGGGACCGGCGGGAAGCCGGCCGCCCGGGGCGGAGGCACCCGGCGGCATCGCGCCCTGGCCACCGGCACCCGGCTTGGGCATCGGCTTCTTGCCGCCCTGGGCGACGTCGACCGGCAGCATGACGAGCGCGGTGGTGCCGCCCGAGTCGGAGGGGCGCAGCTGGATGCGGATGCCGTGTCGCAGGGACAGGCGGCCGACCACGAAGAGACCCATGCGTCGGGAGACGGAGACGTCCACGGTGGGCGGCGAGGCGAGCCGCTCGTTGATCGCGGCGAGGTCCTCGGGGGAGAGGCCGATGCCGGTGTCGTGGATCTCGACGAGCACCCGGCCGTCGGGCAGCGCGTGACCGGTGACCCGGACCTTCGTCTGCGGCGAGGAGAACGAGGTGGCGTTCTCGAGCAGCTCGGCGAGGAGGTGGACGAGGTCGTTGACGACCCGGCCGGCGACCTCGGTCGCGGGGACCGAGGCGAGTTCGATGCGCTCGTACTGCTCCACCTCGGAGGCGGCGGCACGGAGCACGTCGACCAGCGGGACCGGGCGGGTCCAGCGGCGGCCGGGCTCCTCACCGGCGAGGACGAGGAGGTTCTCACCGTTACGGCGCATACGCGTCGCGAGGTGGTCGAGCTTGAAGAGGGAGGACAGCTGGTCCGGGTCGGCCTCGCGCGACTCCAGCTCGGAGATGAGCGAGAGCTGACGCTGGATGAGGCCCTGGGAACGGCGCGAGAGGTTGGTGAACATCGCGTTGACGTTGCCCCGGAGGAGGGCCTGCTCGGCGGCGAGACGGACGGCCTCGCGGTGCACGTCGTCGAAGGCCGCGGCCACCTGGCCGATCTCGTCCCGGGAGTGCACACCGACGGACTCGACGGAGGTGTCGACGTCCTGCGGGTCGGACTCGGAGAGCTGCTTGACGAGCTCGGGCAGGCGTTCCTGGGCGACCTTGGTCGCGGTGTCCTGGAGCCGGCGCAGCGAGCGGATCATGGACCGGGCCACGACGAAGGCGCCGATGAGCGAGACGCCGAGGACGAGGAGGATCAGCGCACCGTTGACGATGGCGTCCCGCTGCGACTCCTGGCGGAGCTCACGGGCCAGGCTCTCCATGTCGCCGAGCAGACCGCGCTCGATGCGGTTCATGGTGGCGAGCTTGGTGCCGTACTCGTCGGTGAAGTTGAGGTGGCCGCGCCTGGGGCCGCTCTTCATGGCGTTGTCCATGTTGAGGACACGCTCGGCGTACTTCTCGGCGGCGGTGATCGACGGGTTGCCGCTGTTCAGGGACGCGAGTCGCTGGGTGGCGTCGCCACCGGTCGACTCGTAGATCGCCTGGAAGGACTGGAGCTCGCGGCCCTCGGAGTTGAGCGCGGCCTCGGCGTAGAGGCGGTCACCCTGCTGGATGTCGCCGGAGGTCCGGTCGCTCGGCGGCAGCGCCGCGGCGATGATCGCCTGCTGGATGGAGGCGTACTCCTTGGCGGACGAGAACGCGGCGAGCGCACGGGTCCGCTTGATCATCTCGGGGTTGCTGGTCGCCTGCGCCATGTCCTGGGAGAGGCTGAGCAGCGAGCGGATGAGACGGCTGTACGCCTCGACCGTCACCGAGTGGGAGACGTCCTTCTCGTAGGCGTTGCTCCGGATCGTGTGCAGACCACTGACCTGCGAGGCGATCTGGTTGACGTTCTGCCGGATGCTGCGCAGCGCCTCGTCGCCCTCGGTGGCCGGGATGGCCTCCGTGGCCTGGAGGAAGGCCTTGTACTCGAGGTCCGTCTTCCGGCGCGGGTTGGCGACCTGGTAGTCGCTGACCGGGCGGCCGTTGGAGAGCGGACCCGCGGAGAGGTCGCGCTCGGACTGGAGAGCCTGCGCGAGGTCGGTGGCCTCTCGGGTCAGCTTGGTGAGCAGCTGCATGTGGTCGAGCTGCTCCATGTCCTGGAGCGACTCGCTGATGCGGATGCCGCCCAGGGTGGTCGCGGCGACCACGGGGAGGGTGAGGAGCGCGACCAGGCGCGTGGAGATGCGCCAGTTGCGCAGGGCTATTCGAGGGCCGACCTCGTTCTCTGCCCGGACCTTGGGGGGTGCGTCGGACGGCGCGTCGGACGCGGCCGCGGCGCTCGTGCGCCTGCCGCCGTCACCGCCCTCGCCGGACGGTCCCTGACCCTGGTTCGGGGTGTGCGAGGCCGAGGGACCGCGGTCGGTCCCGGCACGCGGTTCCTGCTCCGCCGGAGCATCCGCTCGGCCCTGACGGGCCTGGGGAGACCCCGAGCCATCCCTCTTGAAACGTCCCTGCACTAGCGTCGCAACCTCTGGACCAGGCGTCCTTCCGGATGAACGGAGAGGACGGTGTCGGTGTCAATCGGGGTGCGTGGAGGGCACCCCAGGTGGTCGTCGGTGACCGGCGCAGTTCCCCCTTCCCCGCCACTAGGCCGGCGCTGCGTTGCGCCCCCTGCGCGCCGGCTTGAAACCCGCGGCGGTGCGTGGAATTCCAGCACAGTGCCGGACCTCCAACAAGGGCCGCGTGTCGCGCCGGGAGGGTCATGACAACCCGTACGCAGAGCGTCACCCCATGTAGAAGATGATCACGGAGGATTCGGACTTTTCCTCTCCAATGGCTGCGCGTACCCGTGTGTCCCAGTCGACATGATCAGGAGCGGAATAGAGCATTCAGTGGCGGAATGTCCCTTTCCGTGGCGACAGGCGACGGTCCGTAATGCCCGGAATATGTCGCCCGTGGTGAGCAAACTCACACGATGATCGATGTCTTAGCCATGCATTCGAAGGGAATCGCATGTTTAGCCTGACGCTTTACACCCCCTCGCGCCCGAACGCGGCGCCCGTTCCGGAACAAGGTCAGATCACCGCGATGAAGACGACGACGCCCGGCACCACGGCCAACCCCCGCCGTTCCACCCTCGTCCACCTCTCGGACGCCGCAGAACTCGGCCGGGTCGCCCTGCCCGAGTACGCGGTCGAGCTGCCGGCGAAGACGGCCAACCCGCGCCGCACCGTCCTCATGCAGCCGCCGGCCCCGTACCAGCCCCAGCCCTACGCCTCCGCGTCCCGCTGACGCCACCCCCGCAGCCGCCCGCGTCATCCTTGTCACCGGCCCGGTGACATCGCCGGTCGGCCGCCCCGCGCCGCGTTAGCCTGGAGCGTCAGACTCCAGCCAGCACCAAGTGAGGGGCGACAGCACTCGTGCGCATCGCCAGATTCTCCATCGACGGCAATGTGGCCTTCGGCGCCGTCGAGGGCGAGGGAACCGTCGAGTCCGGCGGCCTCGTCCTCGACATCATCAAGGGCATCCCGTACACCGACTTCGAGCTCAGCGGCACCAAGGTCCCGCTGAGCAAGGTACGGCTCCTGCCGCCCGTGCTCCCCAACAAGGTCGTGGCCATCGGCCGCAACTACGCGGAGCACGCCGCCGAACTCGGCAACGAGGTCCCCGACGTCCCCGTCGCCTTCTTCAAGCCCACCACCTCGGTGATCGGCCCCGGCGACGCCATCGAGTACCCCTCCTTCTCCAACGAGCTGCACCACGAGGCCGAACTGGCCGTGGTCATCGGCCGTATGTGCCGCGAGGTACCCCGCGAGCGCGTGAAGGACGTCATCTTCGGCTACACCTGCGCCAATGACGTCACCGCCCGCGACGCCCAGCAGCGCGAGAAGCAGTGGGCCCGCGCCAAGGGCTTCGACACCTCCTGCCCGCTGGGACCCTGGGTCGAGACGGACCTGAGCATCGCTGCCGCGAGCGACCTGACCATCCAGGCCACGGTCAACGGGGAACAGCGCCAGCTGGGTCGGACGAGCGACATGATCCGCTCCATCGAGGACCTGGTCGTCCACATCACCGAGGCCATGACGCTGCTCCCCGGAGACGTCATCCTCACCGGCACCCCCGCCGGGGTCGGCCCCCTCAACGTCGGCGACGAGGTCGCCGTCACCATCGAAGGCATCGGCACTCTCACCAATAGGGTGATCAAGCGTGGCTAACGCGAACATCCGCGTCCGTTTCTGTCCCTCGCCGACCGGCAACCCCCACGTGGGTCTGGTCCGCACCGCTCTCTTCAACTGGGCCTTCGCCCGGCACAACGAGGGCACCATGGTCTTCCGCATCGAGGACACCGACGCTGCGCGCGACTCCGAGGAGTCGTACAACCAGCTGCTCGACTCCCTGAAGTGGCTCGGCCTCGACTGGGACGAGGGTCCGGAGGTCGGCGGCCCGCACGCGCCGTACCGCCAGTCGCAGCGGATGGACATCTACAAGGACGTCGCCGACAAGCTGCTCGCCGGCGGATACGCGTACCACTGCTTCTGCACCGCCGTGGAGCTGGAAGCCCGTCGTGACGCCGCCCGCCTGGCCGGCAAGCCGTCCGGCTACGACGGCACCTGCCGCAACCTGAGCGCCGAGCGCATCGAGCGCTACCGCGCCGAGGGCCGCGACTCCATCGTCCGCTTCCGGATGCCCGACGAGCCGATCACCTTCACCGACCTGGTCCGCGGCGAGCTCACCTTCACTCCGGACAACGTCCCGGACTACGGCATCGTGCGCGCCAACGGCGCCCCGCTCTACACCCTGGTCAACCCGGTCGACGACGCCCTGATGGAGATCACCCACGTCCTGCGCGGCGAGGACCTGCTCTCCTCCACCCCGCGCCAGATCGCGCTCTACAAGGCGCTGATCGAGCTGGGCGTCGCCAAGGAGATCCCTTCCTTCGGCCACCTGCCGTACGTGATGGGCGAGGGCAACAAGAAGCTCTCCAAGCGCGACCCCGAGGCCTCCCTCAACCTCTACCGGGAGCGCGGCTTCCTCCGGGAGGGCCTGCTGAACTACCTGTCCCTCCTCGGCTGGTCCTTCTCGGCCGACCAGGACATCTTCACCATCGAGCAGATGGTGTCGAAGTTCGACATCGCCGACGTCAACGCCAACCCGGCGCGCTTCGACCTCAAGAAGGCCGAGTCGATCAACGCCGACCACATCCGCATGCTGGACGTGAAGGCGTTCGCCGAGGCCTGCGAGCCCTGGCTGCGGGCCCCCTTCGCCAACTGGGCGCCCGAGGACTTCGACCGGACCGCCTGGGAGGCCATCGCGCCGCACGCCCAGACCCGTGTCACCGTCCTCTCGGACATCACGGCCAACGTGGACTTCCTCTTCCTGTCGGAGCCGGTCTTCGACCAGCCCTCGTGGGACAAGGCGATGAAGGGCGAGCCCGCGGCCCTCCTCACCACCGCCCGGGAGAAGCTCGAAGGCGCCGACTGGAGCGACCCCGAGTCCCTCAAGAACGCGGTGCTGGCCGCCGGCGAGGCCCACGGCCTCAAGCTCGGCAAGGCGCAGGCCCCGGTCCGCGTGGCCGTCACCGGCCGCACGGTCGGCCTGCCCCTCTTCGAGTCCCTGGAGATCCTGGGCAAGGAGAAGACCCTGACCCGCATCGACGCGGCTCTGGCGAAGCTGTCGGCCTGACGGCTTCCGGATGCGACAGCGAGGGTCGGCGGCCGCGGAGGCCGCCGGCCCTCGTTGTCGTATCCGCCCCCTAGGGTGGGCCCATGACCTCGACTCCACCGGACTGCACCCGCTGGTTCAGGCCGGGAGCCGCCGCCCCGCCCGGGAGTGGAGGCGCCGTCCTCACCGTGACGGAGCTCGGCGAGCTCGGCCTTCCCACCGGGCGGCTGGTGGCCTGCGACCCGGTCGTCCACCTCGGGGACGACGACGAGCGGCCCGCGCCCTTCACCGTCACGGTCCCGCCCGGGAGCTACCCGGTCCAGACCGTCGTGGCCGAGGTCGAGCACCCCTTCCGGAACCGTGTGATCGCCGCCGCCCGGCTGGTGCTCCGGGAGGCCCCCGCCGTCCGCTGGGAGCCCGCTCTGGTCCCCGGCCAGGACCCGGCGGAGCTCGCCGACGGCGACTTCTTCGGCTACGGCGTGGACGCCGGCGTCGGCTGCTTCATGGACGCCTCCGCGCACCACGCCTTCCCCGGCACCCAGGACGAGGAGGGCGTCGTCTGGGAGGCGATGGACAGCGGGCAGCCCGGGCCGACGGCCTTCCTCGCCGAGGGCGTGGAGGGCCACACCGTCGCCGTCTTCGGCTCGGGCTGGGGCGACGGCTGCTACGCGACCTGGATCGGCCGCGCCGCCGACGGCGGGGCCGTCTGCTTCGTCACCGACTTCCGCGTCTTCCGCTTCGCCCCCGCCTGACCGCCGCCGCGCGGTACGGTCGGGTCATGACCATCCGCGCTGTGCTGTGGGACGTCGACGACACGATCTTCGACTACGCCCGCGCCGACCACGTCGGCATGAGCGCGCACCTGACGGCCGAGGGCCTGGTGGACGGATACGCATCCGTCGACCAGGCCCTCGGTCGTTGGCGGGAGCTGACCGTGCTGCACTGGCGCCGTTTCGAGGCCGGCGGGGTCGACTTCCAGGAGCAGCGGCGGGAGCGCGTCCGCGACTTCCTGGCGGAGCCGGGCCTGACCGCCGCGGAGGCCGACGGCTGGTTCGAGCGGTACGTCTCCCATTACGAGGCGGCCTGGGAACTCTTCCCCGACACCCTCCCCGTCCTGGACCTGCTGGCCGATGACTATCGTCACGGGATTCTGTCCAACTCCAGCCTCCACAACCAGGACCGGAAGCTGCGGGTCCTCGGCGTGCGGGACCGCTTCGAGGCCGTCCTGTGCGCGGCGGAGCTCGGGGTGGCCAAGCCGGCCCCGGAGGCCTTCCATGCCGCCTGTACCGCCCTTGACCTGCGCCCGAGCGAGGTGGCGTACGTGGGGGACCAGCCGGACATCGACGCCAGGGGCGCCGTGGAGGCGGGGCTGCGGGGCATCTGGCTGGACCGCGCGGGCACCGGCGGGCGCCCCGAACTGAAGCGGATCACGAGCCTCCGCGAGCTTCCGGCCCTGCTGGGAGGGCATACCCGTTTTGGAGCACCGTCCACCTTCGGGTAATGTTCTTCCTGCGCCGAGGGGAACAAGCCGAAAGGCAAGAACCCGGAAAGCGCAAGCCGAGCAAGATCCTCCCTGGTGGGGAAGTTGCCCCGGTGGCCTATGGTGTAATTGGCAGCACGACGGTTTCTGGTTCCGTTAGTCTTGGTTCGAGTCCAGGTAGGCCAGCTCGCAGAGCTTTATCTGCAACCTGTGGATGGCATCCACAAAGCCCCCGTTGTGTAGCGGCCTAGCACGCCGCCCTCTCAAGGCGGTAGCGCCGGTTCGAATCCGGTCGGGGGTACAGATCCATCCTGTAGGTCACTTGGGTAGCTCCCGGTGGATCTACGGTGACATCACCCGGTTCCGACCGGGTGGGATCGCTAGGGCCCCCGTTGTGTAGCGGCCTAGCACGCCGCCCTCTCAAGGCGGTAGCGCCGGTTCGAATCCGGTCGGGGGTACGGTGCAACCACCATGGCCTATGGTGTAATTGGCAACACTACGGTTTCTGGTACCGTCATTCTAGGTTCGAGTCCTGGTAGGCCAGCTCGCAGAGCTCATCTGCACCGCGGATCTGATCCGCAAGGCCCCCGTTGTGTAGCGGCCTAGCACGCCGCCCTCTCAAGGCGGTAGCGCCGGTTCGAATCCGGTCGGGGGTACAGAACGAGGAAGCCCTTCCCTTCGGGGGAGGGCTTCCTCGCTTTTCCGGTGCCGTACGTACGGACAACTCCGGCCCACCGCTGCGGCGTTGGAGCGGTGGGCCGGGACGAATCAGAAGGCGGGCGGGAAAGTCAGCCGGTGCGGCGGAGTGCCTCGGAGAGACGGGCCGCGGCGTCGATGACGGCCTGGGCGTGCATACGGCCCGGGTGGCGCGTCAGACGCTCGATCGGACCGGAGACCGAGACGGCGGCCACCACACGGTTCGACGGGCCGCGTACGGGTGCGGAGACGGACGCGACGCCCGGCTCCCGCTCACCGATCGACTGGGCCCAGCCGCGGCGCCGTACACCCGAGAGGGCCGTCGCCGTGAAGCGGGCGCCCTGGAGGCCGCGGTGGAGCCGCTCGGGCTCCTCCCAGGCCATCAGGATCTGCGCCGAGGAGCCGGCCTTCATCGTCAGCGTCGAGCCGACCGGGACGGTGTCCCGCAGGCCCGAGAGCCGCTCGGCGGCCGCCACGCAGATGCGCATGTCGCCCTGCCGGCGGTAGAGCTGGGCGCTCTCGCCGGTGACATCGCGCAGATGCGTCAGAACCGGGCCCGCGGTCGCGAGCAGGCGGTCCTCGCCGGCCGCGGCGGCGAGCTCCGCGAGGCGCGGTCCGAGGATGAACCGGCCCTGCATGTCACGCGCCACCATCCGGTGGTGTTCCAGTGCCACGGCCAGTCGGTGTGCCGTGGGTCGTGCGAGTCCCGTCGCCGCGACCAGTCCTGCGAGGGTGGCCGGACCGGACTCCAGGGCGCTCAGGACAAGGGCTGCCTTGTCGAGAACGCCTACGCCGCTAGAGTTGTCCATGCAACGATATTCGCGTCTCACTCTGTGAAACGCAAGTTCAATTTCCTGCGGAACTTGTCACTCTGGTGAGGCGGCCGCACAACGGCCCGCGAAACGGGTCTCTAGTTGTGCCGGCGTAGACGTCGGCCGGAGGGAAAGCGATGGGTAGGACACTCGCGGAGAAGGTCTGGGACGACCACGTCGTCCGGCGCGCCGAGGGCGAGCCCGACCTCCTCTTCATCGATCTGCACCTGCTGCACGAGGTGACCAGCCCCCAGGCCTTCGACGGCCTGCGCCAGAACGGCCGGCAGGTGCGGCGCCTCGACCTCACCATCGCCACCGAGGACCACAACACCCCGACCCTCGACATCGACAAGCCGATCGCCGACCCGGTCTCCCGCGCACAGCTGGAGACCCTCCGGAAGAACTGTGCCGAGTTCGGCGTCCGCCTGCACCCGCTGGGCGACGTCGAGCAGGGCGTCGTCCACGTGGTGGGCCCGCAGCTGGGTCTGACCCAGCCCGGCACCACCGTCGTCTGCGGAGACTCGCACACCTCCACGCACGGCGCCTTCGGCGCGCTGGCGTTCGGCATCGGCACCAGCCAGGTCGAGCACGTGCTCGCCACCCAGACGCTGCCGCTGGCCCGCCCCCGGACCATGGCCATCACGATCGACGGCGAGCTGCCCGAGGACGTCACCGCGAAGGACCTGATCCTGGCGATCATCGCCAAGATCGGCACCGGCGGCGGCCAGGGCTACATCCTGGAGTACCGCGGCTCCGCCATCGAGAAGCTCTCGATGGAGGCCCGGATGACCATCTGCAACATGTCGATCGAGGCCGGCGCCCGCGCGGGCATGATCGCCCCCGACGAGACCACCTTCGCCTATCTGAAGGGCCGCGCCCACGCCCCCGAGGGCGAGGACTGGGACGCCGCCGTCGCGTACTGGAAGACCCTGAAGTCCGACGAGGACGCGGTCTTCGACGCCGAGGTCGTCATCGACGCCGCCTCCCTGGCGCCGTTCGTCACCTGGGGCACCAACCCGGGCCAGGGCGCGCCGCTTTCGGCGAACGTCCCCGACCCGGCTTCGTACGAAGACGCTTCGGAGCGTCTGGCCGCCGAAAAGGCCCTGGAATACATGGGGTTGACCGCCGGACAGCCGCTGCGTGACATCAAGGTCGACACCGTCTTCGTAGGCTCCTGCACCAATGGCCGCATCGAGGACCTGCGCAACGCCGCCGCCCTGCTGGAGGGCCGCAAGGTCGCCGACGGCGTCCGCATGCTGGTCGTTCCCGGCTCGGTGCGCGTCGCCCTGCAGGCCGTCGAGGAGGGCCTGGACAAGGTCTTCAAGGAGTCCGGCGCCGAATGGCGGCACGCGGGCTGCTCGATGTGCCTGGGCATGAACCCCGACCAACTGGCTCCCGGTGAGCGCTCCGCGTCCACCTCGAACCGCAACTTCGAGGGCCGGCAGGGCAAGGGCGGCCGGACCCACCTGGTCTCGCCCCAGGTCGCCGCCGCCACCGCCGTCCTGGGCCATCTGGCCTCCCCGGCCGATCTGTCCGACGTCGCCACCACCGCGGGGGTCTGAGGAACCATGGAAGCTTTCACCACGCACACCGGCCGGGCCGTCCCGCTGCGCCGCAGCAACGTCGACACCGACCAGATCATCCCGGCGCACTGGCTCAAGAAGGTCACCCGCGACGGCTTCGAGGACGGTCTCTTCGAGGCCTGGCGCAAGGACGAGCAGTTCGTGCTCAACCGCCCGGAGCGGCAGGGCGCCTCGGTCCTGGTCGCCGGCCCCGACTTCGGCACCGGCTCCTCCCGTGAGCACGCCGTCTGGGCGCTCCAGAACTACGGCTTCCAGACCGTGATCTCCTCCCGCTTCGCCGACATCTTCCGCGGCAACTCGCTGAAGAACGGCCTGCTCACCGTGGTCCTGCCGCAGGAGACGGTCGACGCGCTCTGGGAGCTGACCGAGGCCGACCCGACCGCCGAGGTCACCGTCGACCTGGAGCGTCGCAAGGTCCTGGCCGCCGGGATCGACGCCGACTTCGAGCTCGACGAGAACGCCCGCTGGCGGCTCCTGAACGGTCTCGACGACATCAGCCTCACCCTTCAGAACGAAGCCGACATCGCGGCATACGAGGCGTCACGACCGGCCTTCAAGCCCCGTACAATTACGGTCTGAGCAGCGCTTTTCCAAGACTGCGCCCCCCACCGCCCGGTGGGGGGCGCAGTCGCTTGTTGAGACCCTGTCGGGCGACAACTCGCCCTAGATGGCACAATCGGTGCATGGAACGCGACAGCCAACTCGAGCTCTACGAGTCAGTCGCCGCCCGATTGAAGGAAGCGCACACAAGAGTGCGCTCACTGCAAGTCCCGGAGGGCGTAAGGATGGCGCTGTCCCGGAAGCTGCTGGTCGTGACGGCCGCGGCGAAGCACGATCTCAAGGACGCGGCAACGCGTCTGGACCGGTTGATGAAGGACCTCGACGAGGGCCGATTCCCAGAGGACGACTGACACCAAGAACTCCGCAGCGGATCTTCCGCGTTGCGGCACTAGGGTGATTAGCCCGTTTCGTGTTTGATTTGCGGTATATACATGCCTAACGTGCGAAAAAGCTTGAACACTTTCGTTCTGGCAATGTCTCCGAAGGGGAAGACGTGAACAAGGCGCAGCTCGTAGAAGCGATTGCCGACAAGATGGGCGGTCGCCAGCAGGCCGCCGAAGCCGTCGACCACGTGCTCGACGCCATCGTGCGTGCCGTGGTCGCCGGCGACCGGGTCTCGGTGACGGGTTTCGGCTCGTTCGAGAAGGTCGACCGTCCGGCCCGCTACGCCCGCAACCCGCAGACGGGTGAGCGGGTGCGGGTCAAGAAGACCTCGGTCCCGCGCTTCCGTGCCGGTCAGGGCTTCAAGGACCTGGTCAGCGGCTCGAAGAAGCTCCCCAAGGGCGGCGAGGTCTCCGTCAAGAAGGCACCCAAGGGCAGCCTGAGCGGTGGCGCCTCCGCCACTGTGAAGAAGGCCGCCGCCAAGAAGGCGTCCACCGCCAAGAAGGCCGCCGCGAAGAAGGCGACCCCGGCGAAGAAGGTCACGGCGGCCGCCGCCAAGAAGGCGACCCCCGCGAAGAAGACCACCACGGCCGCCGCCAAGAAGGCGACCCCGGCCAAGAAGGCCACCACGGCCGCGGCGAAGAAGACCTCCGCCGCCACCAAGAAGACCACCACGGCCGCCGCGAAGAAGGCGACGACGGCCAAGAAGACCGCGCCGGCCGCGAAGAAGGCCACGGCGACGAAGGCGCCCGCCAAGAAGACGACGGCGCGCAAGACGACCGCCAAGAAGGCCGCCGCCAAGAAGTAGGACGAGCGGTAGACACCCGCCGGGCCGGGCTCCCCCCAGGGAGCCCGGCCCGCGGCGCGTCCGGGGCCCCGCCCGCGGGGACCGGGCGCGCTTAGAACGTCTGGAGCGTCACCAGGGTGATCCGCAGGCCGGCCCCCGACGTGCCCGGCTCCGCCTCGATCCGGACCCGCTGCCCCGGCCGCAGCAGGCGCAGCCCGCCCGCCTCGAAGGCCTCCGCCCCGAACTCCACGGGGGTGCCGTCGTCGAGCAGCACACTGCCGCTGTGGGTCTCGGAGTCGTATGTGAACGCGGTCGCCTGCATGGACCGCAGCCTATCCGGCCGCCGGCAGCCACCGGGCGGCCGTCCGCGGGCCGAGCCCCAGCGCCCGGGCCGCCGCCAGATCCTCACCGGTGTCCACGTCCCGGCGCACCGAATCCACCCCCGTCAGCAGGATTTCCACCGCGCCCGAAGACAAATGCCGGAGCCGCGACGCACCTCCGAATGCCGGTTCCAATTCCACCCCCGGACCCGCCGAGAGGAATGTCGTACCTATTTCGGCGGCATCCGCGAGAAAAGCCCTCGGAAATTTCCCGGCCACATCCAGGACCCGGGCCAGCTCCCCGGGCCGCAGCGCCGGAAGATCCGCGTTGAGCGCCGCCACCCGCGCGGCCGACCGCCGGGTCCGTACCGCACGGACCCCGTGCGCGAGCGCCGCGTTGAGCCCCGCCGCCGGAGTGTCCGGGACTATCCGCGCGCCCAGGGCGGCGAGCGCCCGCCCGGCCGCCGGATCGTCCGTGACGACCACCACATCCCGTACCCGTCGGCAGTTCAGCACCGCCCCCACGGTGTCCTCGGCGAACGCGAGCGCCAGCCGCGGGCGCAGCCGGGACCCGGCCGCCGCGGCCAGTCTGCTCTTCGCCAGGGCAAGGGGCTTCAGGGGTACGACCAGGGACCAGCCGTCGTCCGCATGCGTGTTCATCGGGGCCCATTCTGTCCCGCCCACGCGGTCCCCAGGAGGGCCCGGGGCGTACGGTGTCACTCGACAGAGCAGGAGCATGGGGCGACACTTGACCCCCTGCCAGCCAGTCCCGGAGAAAGGTGTACGAGTGCCCCGCCGCAGAATCGGCTTCTGGTACCGCCTCGCGGCGGTCATCGCCAAACCCCCCCTGGTGGTTCTGTTCAAGCGGGACTGGCGCGGTATGGAGCACATTCCGGCCGACGGCGGTTTCATCACCGCGGTCAACCACAACTCCTACCTGGACCCGCTGTCCTACGCGCACTACCAGTACAACACCGGCCGGGTCCCGCGCCTCCTCGCCAAGGCGGCCCTCTTCAAGGCCCCCTTCGTCGGGATGATGCTGCGCGGCACCGGACAGATCCCCGTCTACCGGGAGACGACCAACGCGCTCGACGCGTTCCGCGCCGCCGTCGACGCCATCGAGCGCGGCGAGTGCGTCGCCTTCTACCCCGAGGGCACCCTCACCCGGGACCCCGACATGTGGCCCATGGCGGGCAAGACCGGTGCCGCGCGCGTCGCGCTGCTCACCCGGGCCCCCGTCATCCCGGTCGCCCAGTGGGGCGCCAACCTGGCGATGCCGCCGTACGCCAAGGAGAACAAGCTCAGCCTGTTCCCCCGCAAGACGCTGACCGTGCAGGCCGGTCCGCCCGTCGACCTCTCCCGCTTCTACGGACTCGAGCCCACGCCCGAGGTGCTTCGCGAGGCGACCGAGGTCATCATGGCCGCCGTCACCGTGCTCCTGGAGCAGATCCGCGGCGAGCAGGCGCCCGCCGAACCGTACGACCACCGCAAGGCGCGCCTGGAGCAGCGGCGCAGGGCCGCCGAAGGGGGCACCAAGTGACCAAGGCAGCCGTCTTCGGAAACGGATCCTGGGGTACCGCGTTCGCGATGGTGCTCGCCGACGCGGGCTGCGAGGTGAGCCTCTGGGGGCGCCGCGCCGAACTCGCCAAGGAGATCAACGCCTCCCGGGTCAACCCGGACTACCTGCCGGGCGTGGAACTCCCCGCGGCGATCACGGCCACCGCCGACCCGGCCGAGGCGGCCCACGACGCCGACTTCACCGTCCTCGTCGTCCCCTCCCAGACCCTCCGCGGCAACCTCGCCGCCTGGGCGCCGACGCTGGCGCCCGACACCGTCCTCGTCTCCCTCATGAAGGGTGTCGAACTCGGCACCGCCAAGCGGATGAGCGAGGTCATCACCGAGGTCGCCGACGTGCCCGCCGAGCGCGTCGCCGTCCTCACCGGCCCCAACCTGGCCAAGGAGATCGCCGCCCGGCAGCCCGCCGCCGCCGTCGTCGCCTGCGTCGACGAGACGGTCGCCCAGCGCCTCCAGACCGCCTGCATGACCCCGTACTTCCGCCCGTACACCAACACCGACGTGGTGGGCTGCGAGCTCGGCGGGGCCGTGAAGAACGTCATCGGCCTCGCCGTCGGCATCGCCAACGGCATGGGCCTCGGCGACAACTCCAAGGCCACGCTCATCACCCGCGGCCTCGCCGAGACCACCCGCCTCGGCCTCGCCATGGGCGCCGACCCGCTCACCTTCTCCGGCCTCGCGGGTCTCGGCGACCTCGTCGCGACCTGCTCCTCGCCGCTCTCCCGGAACAACACCTTCGGCACCAACCTCGGCCGCGGGATGACCCTCCAGGAGACCATCGCGGCCACCAAGCAGACCGCCGAGGGCGTCAAGTCCTGCGAGTCGGTGCTCGATCTGGGCCGCCGCCACGGCGTCGACATGCCCATCACCGAGACCGTCGTGTCGATCGTCCACGACGGCAAGCCGCCGGTCGTCGCCCTCAAGGAACTGATGTCGCGCAGCGCGAAGGCCGAGCGCCGGTAGCCGCCACCGTCCGGTGCCGTCCCGGGCCCCCACGCGACGCCGAGCCGCGCTGCGCCGGACGCGCGCGAGGGGACCGGGGTCGCAAGGTCGTTCGGGACGCGCAAGGTACGCTCATCGCGATATGAGCGAGAACACCCAGAGCCCCCGCAAGCCGCGCGTGGCCGTCGTCTTCGGCGGACGCAGCTCCGAGCACGCCATCTCCGTCGTCACGGCGGGCGCCGTCCTGAGCGCCATCGACCGGGACAAGTACGACGTGCTGCCCATCGGCATCACGACGGACGGGCGCTGGGCGCTCACCGCCGACGCCCCCGAGCGCATGGCCATCGCCGACCGCGCCCTGCCGAACGTCGCCGAGCTTGCCGAGTCCACCGAGGGCGGCGTCGTCCTCTCCGTCGACCCCGCCAACCGCGAGGTCGTCCTCACCGAGCCCGGCGCCGTGCCGCGGGCCCTCGGCGAGGTCGACGTGGTCTTCCCGATGCTCCACGGCCCCTACGGCGAGGACGGCACCCTTCAGGGCCTCCTGGAGCTCTCCGGAGTCCCCTACGTCGGCGCGGGCGTCCTCGCCTCCGCCGTCGGCCAGGACAAGGAGTACATGAAGCGGGTCTTCGTCTCCTTCGGTCTCCCGGTCGGCCCGTACGAGGTCATCCGGCCGCGCGAGTGGCAGCAGAACCCCGCCGCCGCCCGCAAGAAGATCGTCGAGTTCGCCGCCGAGCACGGCTGGCCGCTCTTCGTGAAGCCGGCCCGCGGCGGCTCCTCCATGGGCATCACCAAGGTCGACGACCTCTCCGGCCTGGACGAGGCCATCGAGGAGGCCCGCCGCCACGACCCCAAGATCCTCGTCGAGTCGCTGCTGCGCGGCCGCGAGATCGAGTGCGGGGTCCTGGAGTTCGAGGACGGGCCGCGCGCCAGCGCGCCGGCCGAGATCCCGCCGGTCACGGACCACGACTTCTACGACTTCGAGGCCAAGTACATCGACTCGGCCTCCGGCATCGTGCCCGCCCCCATCGGGGAAGAGGCCACCGCCGAGATCCAGCGGCTCGCCGTCGCCGCCTACGAGGCGGTCTCCTGCGAGGGCCTGGTCCGCGCCGACTTCTTCCTCACCGAGGACGGCGAGTTCGTCATCAACGAGATCAACACCATGCCGGGCTTCACGCCGATCTCCATGTACCCGCGCATGTGGCAGGAGAGCGGCGTGAGCTACCCCGAGCTCGTCGACCGGCTCATCCAGGCCGCGCTGACCCGCTCCACGGGCCTGCGCTGACCCCTGGGGCCTGCCCGGCAGGCCCCGGCACCGCGAAGACCGTGCCGCCGCCCTCAGAGGCTGGGCGGCACGGTCTTCCGTACGGGATCGGCGAGATCCGCGAGCGGCGTCATGTCGTGCGTGTACTGCTCGCCGAGCGTGACCTCGACGTACGTCTTCCGGTACGTCGTGGTGAAACGGGGCCCGCTGCCCGCGGGACGCTCCAGCATCCAGTTCACGCCGTTCGCCTCGACGCCCTGCGCCTGGGGATCGCTCATCTTTTCGGGCCGGGGCACCCCGCAGCGCAGTACGATCGCACCGTCACCCCAGCCGGCGGTCAACTCGGAGCCGGGCTCCGGGTCACTCCGTTCCAGCCCCGCCACGGTGCCGGGAAGCTCCTTCGCCAGGTCCTGGCAGAGGGCGGCCTCCGCCGCCGGGGGGCTGGGAACCACGACGGACGCCGCGGCGTCCGGCGAGGAACAGCCGACGGCGGCCAGCAGCAGTACAGCTGCCGTGACGGCGGCGGGCAGGCCGAAGGGCCGGTGGGAAGACTTCACCGGCCAAGCGTAGACGGGGGCTACAGATGAACGACCGGGCAGGTGAGGGTGCGCGTGATGCCGTCCACTTGCTGGACCTTCGCGACCACCATGCGGCCGAGCTCGTCGACCGTGTCGGCCTGCGCACGCACGATGACGTCGTACGGACCGGTCACGTCTTCCGCCTGGAGCACCCCCGGGATCTTGGAGATGGTGTCGGCGACGGTCGACGCCTTGCCCACCTCGGTCTGGATGAGGATGTACGCCTGAACCACGGAACCTCCAGGGCGACCACGAGGATCTTGTGGGAGAAAGGGACGCCACGGTACCGCGTCGCCGCGGGCCGCGGGGAGACCTGCGCGTCCCGAGGCGCTCGCGGGGTGGCGTACGCAGGACAGAAGTTGACGGTCTACTTGACGGTACCCAGCACGGTGACGGCCCGCGACCCGCGGCGCGAACAGACGCGCCCCCGCCCGCCGGCCGGCACGAAGACACGAGGTGAGGCGCGGTGAAGGGCACAGTCGGAGAGCTGGGCGAGTTCGGGCTCATCAAGGAGCTCACGTCCCGGCTCACCTCCACCCCGGCGGTACGGATCGGGCCGGGCGACGACGCCGCGGTCGTCTCCGCGCCCGACCGGCGCGTGGTGGCCAGCACGGACATCCTTCTCGAAGGACGTCACTTCCGCCGCGACTGGTCGACGGCGTACGACGTCGGCCGCAAGGCCGCCGCACAGAACCTCGCCGACATCGCCGCCATGGGCGCGGTCCCCACCGCGCTCCTCCTCGGCCTGGTCGTCCCCGCCGAACTCCCCGTCACCTGGCCCACCGAACTCATGGACGGGCTGCGCGACGAATGTCAGGTCGCGGGCGCCGCGGTGGTCGGCGGCGACGTCGTCCGGGGCGACACGATCATGGTCTCCATCACCGCGCTCGGCGATCTGCGCAACCACGACCCGGTCACCCGGGGCGGCGCCCAGCCCGGCGACGTCGTCGCCTACACGGGCTGGCTCGGCTGGTCCGCCGCCGGCTACGCGGTCCTCTCCCGGGGCTTCCGCTCGCCGCGCGCCTTCGTCGAGGCCCACCGCAGGCCCGAACCGCCCTACCACGCGGGACCCGCGGCCGCCGGTCTCGGCGCCACCGCCATGTGCGACGTCAGCGACGGCCTCATCGCCGACCTCGGCCACATCGCCGAGGCCAGCAAGGTCCGCATCGACCTGCGCTCCGGGCTCATCGACATCCCGACCCAGATGAACGACATCGGCCAGGCCGTCGGTGTCGACCCCATGCAGTGGGTGCTCACCGGGGGAGAGGACCACGCCATCGTGGCCACCTTCCCGCCCGACGTGAAGCTGCCCGCCCGCTGGAAGGTCATCGGCGAGGTCCTCAACCCCTCCGCGCTGCCGCAGGTCACCGTGGACGGCGCGCCCTGGCACAGCGTGGGCGGCTGGGACCACTTCGGGGAGACCGAGTGACCTCCCCGCCGCCGCTGGTGCTGACCGTCGCCGGATCCGACTCCGGCGGCGGCGCCGGCATCCAGGCCGACCTGAAGACGATGCTCGCGCTCGGCGTCCACGGCATGAGCGTGCTCACCGCCGTCACCGCCCAGAACTCGCGGGGCGTCCAGGGCGTCTGGGAGCTGCCCGTGGAGGCCGTACGCGCCCAGTACCGGGCCGTCGTCGACGACATCGGCGTCCAGGCCGTCAAGACCGGCATGCTGGCCTCGGCCGTCCTCGTGGAGACCGTCGCCGAGCTGCTCGGCGACACCGGCGCCCCGGTCGTCGTCGACCCGGTCGGCGTCTCCAAGCACGGGGACTCCCTGCTCGCCGAGAGCGCGCTCGACTCCGTCCGTACGAAGCTGCTGCCCCGGGCCACCGTCGCCACCCCGAACCTGGACGAGGTGACACAGCTCACGGGCGTCCACGTCGTCCAGGAGGCCGACATGCGGGTCGCGGCCGAGGCGATCCTGTCGTACGGGCCGGAGTGGGTGCTGATCAAGGGCGGGCACCTGCCCACCGGCCGGGAGGCCGTGGACCTGCTCACGGACGGCTCCGAGGAGCACTGGCTGCGCGCTCCGCGTCACGACAACCGGCACACCCACGGGACGGGCTGCACCCTCGCCTCCGCGGTGGCGTCCGGGCTCGCCAAGGGGCTCCCGGTGCCGGAGGCGGTACGGGAGGCCAAGGAGTACGTCACGGGGGCCATCGGTGCCGGATTCGCGCTGGGCGCGGGCATCGGGCCGGTCGACCACGGCTGGCGGTTCAGGGAGTGAGGGCCCCGTCGGTGCCCACACCGGCGGCCTTCCGTACCCGGGCAAGGCAAAAGGCCGGTTCACCTAGGTGAACCGGCCTTTCAAGGCAACCGCAGGGCTGCGCTACGACAGAACACGTCGCGATTAGCGCGAGACCTTGCCGGCCTTGATGCACGAGGTGCAGACGTTGAGCCGCTTCGGCGTCCGACCGACCACGGCACGCACACGCTGGATGTTCGGGTTCCAGCGACGAGGCGTACGGCGGTGCGAGTGCGAAATGTTGTTGCCGAAGCCCGGCCCCTTGCCGCAGACGTCGCAGTTGGCAGCCACGGGTCACTCCAAAGACTTCAGAATTACAGTGAAATCCGGCGCACCGGAATCAGGAGTCTGAAGTGGCTTGCCGGGGGATGGCCCGGTGTGAACCAGGCAACCGAAGCAGCATACAACGGCTGGCTCGGTGGAACGAAACTACCATGGTCTCGGCGGACCTCGCCCCGGGCCCAGGTCACCGGGGGTCCCCCCTGCCCGAGCGAAGCCGAGAGCTTGGGGGAGGGACACCTCGGGTCTACCCTGCGGTGAGCTCACCGCCGAAGGAGGACCCCCCGTTGTCGCGAGCCCTTCACCCCTTCGAGGAGCTCGTCGAGCTCGACGCCGAAGCGGTCAGGTCCTGGTGCGCGCGGTCGCTGGACGCGCTCGGCCGGGAGCGCGAGGAGATCGACGCGATCAACGTCTATCCCGTGGCGGACGGGGACACCGGCACCAACCTGTACCTGACGGCGGAGGCCGCCCACCAGGCCGTCGAGGCCGTCTTCGCCGCCTCCGCGCCCACACCCGACACCGCCGAGACCGTACGGGCCATGGCGCACGGCGCCCTCCTCGGAGCCCGCGGGAACTCCGGCACCATCCTGTCCCAGCTCCTCCGCGGCATGGCGGGCGTCCTCGCCGACGGCTGTGACGGTGATCACCTCGCTCGCGCCCTCGGCGAGGCCGCGAGCGCGGCCCGCCGGGCCGTCGCCCACCCCGTGGAGGGCACCATCCTCACCGTGGCGAGCGCCGCGGCCGGGGCCTGCGCCGCCGGCGGCGGGCTCGTCGACGTGGCCAGGAACGCCCACGACGGGGCCAGGACCGCCCTCGCCGCCACCTCGGGGCAGCTCGACGTCCTCGCACGCGCCGGAGTCGTCGACGCGGGCGGCAGAGGCCTCGTGACGGTCCTCGGCGCCCTCCTCGAGACCGTGACCGGACAGACCCCGCCGCCCGTGACCGGGACGCGCGTCGCGCCCGCACCCCCGGAGGACTGCCCCGCCGGGGACGGGCCCGCCTACGAGGTGATCTACCTCCTGGAGGCCGGGGACGAGGCCGTGGAGCTGCTCAGGTCCCGGCTGGACGCCCTCGGGGAGTCCCTCGTCGTCGTCGGCGGGGACGGACTGTGGAACGTCCATGTGCACGTCGACGACGCGGGCGCCGCCGTCGAGGCCGGCGTCGAGGCCGGACGGCCGCACCGCATCCGGATCACCCACTTCGCCGCCGACTCGGCCGCCGCCTCCGCGCGCGCGGAGCGCGCCCAGCGCGCGGTCGTCGCCGTCGTCCCCGGCGAGGGCCTCGCCGGGCTCTGCGCCGAGGCGGGCGCCACCACCGTACGGACCCTGCCCGGAGAACAGCCCGCCGGCGACGAACTCCTCGACGCGATCCGGCGGGCCCACGCACGCGAGGTGGTCCTCCTGCCCAACGACACCGACCTCCGGCAGGCCGCGGCGGCCGCCGCCGAGCGCGCCAGGGCGGAAGGCATCCGCGTCGCCCTCATCCCCACCCGGGCCGCCGTCCAGGGCATCGCCGCCCTCGCCGTCCACGAACCCCACCGGCGCTTCGACGAGGACGTCGTCGCCATGACGGCCGCCGCCGGAGCCACCCGCTACGCCGAACTCGCCGTCGCCGAACGGCAGTCCTTCACCTCGGCAGGCGTCTGCCAGGCCGGCGACGTCCTCGGTCTCATCGAGGGCGACGTCGCCGTCATCGGCACCGACCTCACCGAGACCGCCCGCACCGTCCTGGACCGGATGCTCTCGGCCGGCGGCGAACTCGTCACCCTCGTCGTCGCCGACGACACCCCGCCCGGACTCGCCCCCGACCTGGAGGCCCACGTCCGGCGCGGCTACCTGGCCGTCGACACCACCACGTACCACGCGGGCGCCGGCGCTCCGCCGCTGCTCATCGGGGTGGAATAGCGCCTTTTCCCGGTGGTTGCCCACAGCCTCCGGGACGACTGTCGGTCGCGTGGTGTGCAATGGAACGCGTGCCCGCGCTCGACGAACCACTCAAGAAGTCCCTCGGCCCCGCCACCGCCAAGGTCATGGCCGAGGCACTCGACCTGCACACGGTCGGTGACCTGCTCCACCACTACCCCCGCCGGTACGCCGAGCGGGGGGAGCTGACGACCCTCGCCGACCTGCCGCTCGACGAGCACGTCACGGTGGTCGCGCAGGTCGCCGACGCCCGTGTGCACACCTTCAACGGCTCCAAGGGGCGCGGCCAGCGCCTCGAAGTGACCATCACCGACGGCAGCGGCCGGCTCCAGCTGGTCTTCTTCGGCAAGGGCGTGCACAAGCCGCACCACGACCTGCTGCCCGGCACCCGCGCGATGTTCGCCGGCAAGGTCTCGCTCTTCAACCGGCGCCTCCAGCTCGCCCACCCGTCGTACGAACTCCTCCGCGGCGACAGCGAGGAGGCCGTGGACGTCTGGGCCGGGGCCCTCATCCCGATCTACCCGGCCACCACCAAGCTGGAGTCCTGGAAGATCGCCAAGGCCGTCGACGCCGTCCTGCCCAGCGCCGTCGACGCCGTCGACCCGCTCCCCGACGCCCTGCGCGAGGGCCGCGGTCTCGCCGAGCTCCCCGACGCCCTCCGGCTCATCCACCGGCCCCGCACCAAGGCCGACATCGCCACCGCGCGCGAGCGCCTCAAGTGGGACGAGGCCTTCGTCCTCCAGGTCGCCCTCGCCCGCCGCCGGCACGCCGACACCCAACTCCCCGCCGTCGCCCGCCGGCCCGTCCCCGGAGGCATCCTCGACGCCTTCGACGCCAAGCTGCCCTTCACCCTCACCGACGGCCAGCGGAAGGTCTCCAAGGAGATCTTCGACGACCTCGCCACCGAACACCCCATGCACCGCCTCCTCCAGGGCGAAGTCGGATCGGGCAAGACCATGGTCGCGCTGCGCGCCATGCTCGCCGTGGTCGACTCCGGGGGACAGGCCGCCATGCTCGCCCCCACCGAGGTCCTCGCCCAGCAGCACCACCGCTCCGTCACCGAGATGATGGGCGAGCTCGCCGAGGGAGGGATGCTCGGCGGCGCCGACCGGGCCACCAAGGTCGTCCTGCTCACCGGCTCCATGGGCACGGCGGCCCGCCGGCAGGCCCTCCTCGACCTGGTCACCGGCGAGGCCGGCGTCGTCATCGGCACCCACGCGCTGATCGAGGACAAGGTGCGGTTCCACGACCTGGGCCTGGTCGTCGTCGACGAACAGCACCGCTTCGGCGTCGAGCAGCGCGACGCCCTCCGCGGCAAGGGGAAGCAGCCCCCGCACCTCCTGGTGATGACCGCCACCCCCATCCCGCGCACCGTCGCCATGACCGTCTTCGGCGACCTGGAGACCTCCGTCCTCGACCAGCTGCCCGCCGGACGCTCCCCGATCGCCACCCACGTCGTGCCCGCCGCCGACAAGCCGCACTTCCTCACGCGCGCGTGGGAGCGGGTCCGCGAGGAGGTCGGGAAGGGACACCAGGCGTACGTGGTCTGCCCCCGCATCGGCGACGAGGAGGACCAGAAGAAGAAGGCGAAGGCGTCCGCCGAGGACGAGGCCGAGAAGCGCCCGCCGCTCGCCGTCCTCGACGTCGCCGAGAAGCTCCGCACGGGGCCCCTCACCGGACTCCGGATCGCCGTCCTGCACGGCCGCATGCACCCCGACGACAAGGACGACGTCATGCGCCGCTTCGCCGCGGGCGAGCTCGACGTCCTCGTCGCCACCACCGTCATCGAGGTCGGGGTCAACGTCCCCAACGCCACCGCCATGGTGATCATGGACGCCGACCGCTTCGGCGTCTCCCAGCTCCACCAGCTCCGCGGCCGCGTCGGCCGGGGCTCGGCGCCCGGCCTCTGCCTCCTCGTCAGCGAGATGCCCGAGGCCACCCCCGCCCGCCAGCGCCTCGCCGCCGTCGCCGCCACCCTCGACGGCTTCGAGCTCTCCCGTATCGACCTCGAACAGCGACGCGAGGGCGACGTCCTCGGCCAGGCCCAGTCCGGCGTCCGCTCCTCCCTGCGGGTGCTCACCGTCATCGACGACGAGGAGGTCATCGCCGCCGCCCGCGAGGAGGCCACCGCCCTCGTCCTCGCCGACCCGGACCTCGCCGCCCACCCGGGCCTGCGCACCGCGCTCGACGCCCTGCTCGACAAGGACCGGGAGGAGTACCTGGAGAAGGGCTGACCGCGCGGTGTGGACCGCGGTCATATCCTGAGACGTACGCACTGGACGACGCAGGACGAGGACACCGATGACTCGCGTGATCGCCGGCACCGCCGGCGGGCGCCGCCTGGCCGTGCCGCCCGGCAACGGCACCCGCCCCACCTCCGACCGGGCGCGCGAAGGCCTCTTCTCCACCTGGGGGGCGTTCCTCGGGACCCTCGACGGGGCCAGGGTCGCAGACCTGTACGCCGGCTCCGGCGCCGTCGGCCTCGAAGCGCTCTCCCGGGGAGCCGCCCACGCCCTCCTCGTCGAGGCCGAACCGCGCGCCGCGCGCACCATCCGCGAGAACATCTCCTCGCTCGGGCTGCCCGGCGCGGAACTCCGCACCGGCAAAGCGGAGCAGATCGTGACGGGACCGGCGCCCTCCGACCCGTACGACCTGGTCTTTCTCGACCCGCCGTACGCCGTCACCGACGAGGATCTTCGCGAGATTCTCCTCACACTCCGCTCGGGGGGCTGGCTCGCGGACGACGCCCTCGTCACCGTGGAGCGCAGCACCAGGGGCGGAGAATTCGGCTGGCCGGCCGGTTTCGAACCACTGCGGGCCCGTCGTTACGGCGAGGGAACGTTTTGGTACGGTCGCGCCGCCTCTACGTGCGAAGACGCACGATGACCGGACCGGAGAGCGAGGGACCCAAGTTGCGCCGCGCCGTCTGTCCGGGGTCATTCGACCCCATCACCAACGGACACCTCGACATCATCGCCCGCGCCTCCAAGCTGTACGACGTCGTACATGTCGCGGTGATGATCAACCAGTCGAAGAAGGGCCTGTTCACGGTCGACGAGCGGATCGAACTGATCCGCGAGGTGACCGCCGACTTCGGCAACGTCGAGGTGGAGTCCTTCCACGGGCTGCTCGTCGACTTCTGCAAGCAGCGCGACATCCCCGCGATCGTCAAGGGACTGCGCGCGGTCAGCGACTTCGACTACGAACTGCAGATGGCCCAGATGAACAACGGCCTCACGGGTGTGGAGACCCTCTTCGTCCCCACCAACCCGACCTACAGCTTCCTGTCGTCCTCGCTGGTCAAGGAGGTCGCGGCCTGGGGCGGCGACGTCTCCCACCTGGTGCCCCCGGCGGTCTTCGGCCGGCTCACCGAGCGCCTGGCCCAGAAGTGACGCGCGGCCACCGCCGCTGACGCTCCGTCACCCGGTGTCGGACGGGCACCGACTGCCCTTACAGTCGTCCCGTCCGTCTCCATCCAGCTGTAGAGAGTGGCGAGCACCCGGTGGACGTACAGAAGAAGCTCGACGAGATCGTCGCGACCGTGCAGGGCGCCCGCTCCATGCCCATGTCGGCATCCTGCGTGGTCAATCGAGCCGAGCTGCTCGCCCTGCTCGAAGAGGTACGGGAGGCCCTGCCCGGCTCCCTCGCGCAGGCCCAGGAGCTGATCGGCGGCCGCGAGCACATGGTCGAGCAGGCCCGCCAGGAGGCGGAGCGGATCATCGAGGCCGCCCACGCCGAGCGCGGCTCGATCGTCTCCGACACCCAGGTCGCCCGGCTGTCGCAGGAGGAGGCCGACCGCATCCTCTCCGAGGCCCGCCGCGAGGCCGAGGAGGTCCGTGCCGAGGCCGACGACTACGTCGACTCCAAGCTGGCGAACTTCGAGGTCGTCCTCAACAAGACGATCGGCTCCGTCGACCGGGGCCGCGAGAAGCTCCTCGGCCGGGGCCCGGGTCTCGACCAGAACGGCTACGCGGACGAGGACGCCCCCGAGTACAGCGCCGACCCCCAGACCCTGATCCACCGGGCCGACGAGTACGTCGACGCCAAGCTCGGCGCCTTCGAGGCGGTGCTCAGCAAGACCCTGGAGGCCGTCGGGCGGGGCCGGCAGAAGCTGCACGGCCGGATCGCCACCGACGCGCTGGGTGAGCACATGGCCGCCCAGGAGGGTCTCGGCGGCTCCGTGCACACCAGCGACTCCGACTACCTGGCCGGACTCGCGGAGCTCTCGGACCCCGAGCCGGTCCAGATCCCCGCCCAGCAGCAGTCCCAGCCCCAGCCCCAGCCCGACCCGTACGCGGCGTACCAGCAGGTGCAGCAGCAGCCCGACCCGTACGCCGGCTACCAGCAGGTCCAGCAGCAGCCCGACCCGTACGCGTACCAGCAGCAGCCGCAGCACGCCGACCCCTACGGCTACCAGCAGCAGGACCCGTACGCGTACCAGCAGCCCGTCCAGCAGCAGGTCCACCCGCAGGGGCACCAGCAGCAGGGCGCCGCGCTCGACGAGACGAGCTTCTTCGACACGAGCATGATCGACCTGGAGCAGCTGCGCCGCTACGAACAGGGGCAGTAGCGCGGGGTCGGTAAGGCCCCAAGGCCCGGATTGGGCCCTGAGCGAAGCGTCCAGTATCCTGGCTCTTCGGTCGCGCGTATCTCCGCGATCCATGCTGCCCACGTCTGGCAGCCTCCTCGACGCAGCACGATCTCGAAAGCAGGAAGAGCCCTGAGCACGCGCCTCGACCACCGCAACCCCCTCGTGTTCGACACGCACGAGCTGGGGCGGCGTCCTGGTGCCCTCCAGCGGCTCTCGCGTTCGATCGAGGCCCCCGGGGAACTGGGCGTCGAAGGAGTGATCGGAGTGCCCGAGGGCGCTCCGGTGGAAATCGATCTCCGTCTTGAGTCGGTCATGGAAGGGGTGCTTGTCACAGGCACCGCCCGTGCATCGGCCGAGGGGGAGTGCGTAAGGTGTCTGGAGCCCGTCGAGCTGGAGCTCGATGTGGACTTCCAGGAGATGTTCTCGTACCCCGACTCCGACGACCGGGGCCGCTCCAAGGCGGCCGCGGACGACGAAGCCGAGGCAGACGAGGACATGATCCCCCTCGAGGACGGCATGTTCGACCTCGAACCCGTGCTGCGTGATGCGGTGGTGCTCGCACTGCCGATGCAGCCGGTGTGCCGGGAGGACTGTGCAGGCCTGTGTTCCGAGTGTGGAACCAACCTGAACGAGAACCCGGACCACCACCATGACGCCGTCGACATTCGTTGGGCGGCACTGCAGGGACTCGCCGGTTCGCTGGGAACCGATGAGAAGGACAACATGAGCGGCAAAGCCTCTGACGGGGACGTCCGAAGCGCCGCCGAGAAGCAGGAGAAGTAGCCGTGGCTGTTCCGAAGCGGAAGATGTCGCGCAGCAACACGCGCCACCGCCGGTCGCAGTGGAAGGCTGCGGTCCCCACCCTGGTTTCGTGTGAGCGTTGCCAGGAGCCGAAGCTGCAGCACATCGCGTGCCCGAGCTGCGGCACCTACAACAAGCGCCAGGTCCTCTCGGTCTGATTGGGCTGGTGAGAGGCGCAATGTCTGAGTCCCGCAAGACGGACGACAAGACGGACCATGCCTCGTCCCACACGCTTCTGGAAGGGCGGCTCGGCTATCAGCTCGAGTCCGCCCTTCTGGTGCGTGCGCTGACCCACCGTTCGTACGCGTACGAGAACGGCGGTCTGCCCACCAACGAGCGGCTGGAGTTCCTCGGGGACTCCGTGCTCGGCCTGGTGGTCACGGACACGCTGTACCGGACCCACCCCGACCTGCCGGAAGGCCAGCTGGCCAAACTGCGGGCAGCGGTGGTCAACTCGCGTGCGCTGGCGGACGTGGGACGCGAACTCGAACTCGGCTCCTTCATCCGGCTCGGCCGGGGCGAAGAGGGCACGGGCGGCCGGGACAAGGCGTCCATCCTCGCCGACACCCTTGAAGCGGTGATCGGCGCGGTCTATCTCGACCAGGGCCTCGACGCGGCGTCCGAGCTGGTGCACCGGCTCTTCGACCCGCTGATCGAGAAGTCCTCGAACCTCGGTGCCGGCCTGGACTGGAAGACCAGTCTCCAGGAGCTCACCGCGGCCGAGGGTCTGGGCGTTCCGGAGTACCTCGTCTCCGAAGAGGGCCCGGACCACGAGAAGACCTTTACTGCTGCCGCCCGCGTCGGTGGTGTCTCGTACGGCACCGGCACCGGCCGCAGCAAGAAGGAAGCGGAACAGCAGGCGGCGGAGTCCGCGTGGCGCGCGATTCGCGCGGCCGCGGACGAACGCGCGGCGGCGGCGAAGGCCGCGGCCGAGGCAGGAACGGGAGAGGTCGCCGACCCCTCTCCGACCGCCCACCGGGCGTCGGCCTGACGGCCGCACCCTCGCTTCCCGAGAACCCCGCCCCAGGGCGGGGTTCTCGTCTTTTCCCGTCCTCTTTTCCGTCCTCCGTTCCCGCCTCCCTCCCGTCCTTCTCGCGGGCCGGCCCCCGGTAGGGTTGAACCGCTGTCGAAGACGTACGTCCGGAGGAGTCCCGTGCCCGAGCTGCCCGAGGTCGAGGTCGTACGGCGGGGTCTGGAACGCTGGGTCGCCGGACGGACCGTGACCGAGGTCGAGGTGCTGCACCCCAGGGCCGTACGGCGTCATCCGGCGGGCGGCGCGGACTTCGCGGCCCGGCTGAAGGGGCAGCGGTTCGGGGTGGCGCGCCGTCGCGGCAAGTACCTCTGGCTGCCGCTCGCCGAGACCGGCACCTCCGTCCTCGGGCACCTCGGCATGAGCGGGCAGCTGCTCGTCCAGCCGGAGGACGCCGCGGACGAGAAGCACCTCCGCATCCGGATCCGTTTCGCGGCATCCGACAGCGACTCCGTCCGGGGCGCGGCCGGCACCGAGCTCCGCTTTGTGGACCAGCGCACCTTCGGCGGACTCTCGCTCCACGACCAGACCCCCGACGGACTGCCGGACGTCATCGGGCACATCGCCCGCGACCCGCTGGACCCCGAGTTCGACGACGCCGCCTTCCACAGCGCGCTGCGGCTGCGCCGTACGACGGTCAAGCGGGCGCTGCTCGACCAGTCGCTGATCAGCGGCGTCGGCAACATCTACGCCGACGAGGCGCTCTGGCGGTCCCGGCTGCACTACGACCGGCCGACCGCCACCCTCACGCGGCCGCGCTCGGCCGAACTCCTCGGGCACGTCCGGGACGTGATGAACGCGGCCCTCGAAGTCGGTGGCACCAGCTTCGACAGCCTGTACGTGAACGTCAACGGCGAGTCCGGCTACTTCGACCGCTCGCTCGACGCCTACGGGCGCGAGGACGAGCCCTGTCACCGCTGCGGTACGCCGATGCGGCGCCGCGCGTGGATGAACCGCTCCAGCTACTTCTGCCCCCGCTGCCAGCGACCGCCGCGCGCCGGCGCCTGAGGTCGCGGTCGCGCGCGCCCGACGTCGCCGGCGCGTCCGAGGATCAGGCGCCGACCGGGGTCTCGCGCTCCGCGTCGTAACTCTGCCGGGCCGCCTCGACCTGGGGCATCCGGCCCTCGACCAGCTCGATCAGGCCGATCAGCCGCTCCGCGATCTCGCGGCCGAGCGGGGTGAGCCGGTAGTCGACCCGCGGCGGATTCGTCGGCTGCGCCTCGCGATGGACGAGTCCGTCGCGCTCCAGGGCGTGCAGGGTCTGCGACAGCATCTTCTCGCTCACGCCGTCGACCCGGCGCCGCAGTTCGTTGAACCGGAACGTCCCGTCGTACAGGGCGCCGAGGGTCAGGCTGCCCCAACGGCCCGTCACGTGCTCCAGCGTGCCGCGCGAGGGGCAGGCGCGCGCGAACACGTCGTAGGCGAGGTCGTCAGTCATGCCCTCCACCGTACTCCCGCACAGCGCTCACTGCCAGGCATGCGCTAACCAATGGGTTGCGCTATCCAAAAGTTAGTGCTCTACTTCTGGGCGTCCCCACAGGCCTGTTCCCAGACCTGGTCTCAAACCTGTTCTCAGATCTGTTCTCGTTCGAGGAGCCTCTTGTGACCACCCCCGTCGTCTCCATCGCCTACCACTCCGGCTACGGCCACACCGCGGTCCTGGCCGAGGCCGTCCGCGACGGTGCCGTCGAGGCGGGCGCCACCGTCCACCTGATCAAGGTCGACGGGATCACCGAGGCCGAGTGGGAGCTGCTCGACGCCTCCGACGCGATCGTCTTCGGCTCCCCGACCTACATGGGTACGGCCTCCGGCGCCTTCCACCAGTTCGCCGAGGACTCCTCGAAGCGCTGGTTCGCGGACACCTGGCTGGACAAGCTCGCCGCCGGCTTCACCAACTCCGGCTCCAAGAGCGGCGACAAGCTGCACACCCTGCAGTACTTCCAGATCCTCGCCGGCCAGCACGGCATGAACTGGATCAACCTCGGCCTCAAGCCCGGCTGGAACACCAGCGAGGCCTCCGAGAACGACATCAACCGCCTCGGCTTCTTCTCCGGCGCCGCCGGCCAGACCCCGGCCGACCTGGGCCCCGAGGGCGTCCACAAGGCCGATGTCGCCACCGCCGAACACCTCGGCCGCCGCGTCGCCCTGACGGCCCGCACCTTCGTGGCCGGCAAGGCCGCCGCCTGAGGATCGGTGACGTGAACACGCGAAAGGGCCCGCCACCGGGAAGGTGACGGGCCCTATCGCTACTTCTTCCGCTCGGCCTTCGCCTCGCGCCGTCCCGGGTGCCGATCGCGGCCCCGGGGACGGCCCACACGCATGTGCGGGGCTCAGGCCTGCGGGAATCTCAGTAGCCGAAGTCCTGGGTCCACCAGGGGCCGCCGTCGGCGAAGTGGACGCCCACGCCGACGGTGGTGAAGTCGCAGTTCAGGATGTTGGCGCGGTGGCCGTCGCTGTTCATCCAGGACTCCATCACGGCCGCCGCGTCGGCCTGGCCGCGGGCGATGTTCTCGCCGCCGAGGCCCGAGATGCCGGCCTTCTCGGCGCGCGCCCACGGGGTGGCCCCGTCCGGGTCCGTGTGGTCGAAGAAGCCGCGGGCGGCCATGTCCGAGCTGAACGCCCCGGCCAGCGCCGCGAGCCGGGAGTCCGCGCTCACCGGCGAGCAGCCCACCTTGGCGCGTTCGACGTTGACCAGCCGGACGACCTCCGCCTCGGCGGCCACGCCGCGGTCGGCGGTGGAGGGGGCCGCGGTCGTCTCGACCGGAGCCTCGGTCGTCGGGTCGGGCTTCGGCTCCGGCTTCGGCGCGGGGGCCTTCGGCGAGGGTGCGGCCGTGGTCTTCTTCGGGGCCGCCGGCTTGGCCGGCGCCTTCGTCGGGGCCTTGACCGGTGCCTTCGTCGGCGCCTTCGTCGGGGTCGGCGTCGCCTTCGGGGTCGGCTTCGCGGACGGGGTCGCCGACGGCGAGGCCGCCTTGCCCTTGTCCGTGCCCGCGCTCGCCTTCGCGCTCGCACGCGCGCCGCCCGAGTCGCCGGTCGGGGTCTGCGTGGACCCGCCCTGCGTCATCAGCTCCGGCGCCTGCCGGGACTGGCTCGGGCGCTCGCTCGTGCCCGCGCTGCCGACGTTGAAGGTGTCCCCGCCGGGCAGCAGGCCCGAGGCGACCGCGATGGCGCCCACCGCGACGGCGGCGGAGGCTCCGAGCAGGCCGGTGCGCACGGGGCGCCGCTTGCGGCGGGCACCCCGGTGATGGCGGTCCGAACCGTCCGCGTAGTCTTCTGCGGCGGGTGCGGCTCCGGCGCGACGGTGGCGTCCCATCTGGTCTGCCTTCCTCTTGCTGGTCCTGCTGTGGTCCTGTGCCGGCCCTGTGGCCTTTGCTGATCTTTGCTCTCGGTACCGTTTCGGACCGGCGATCGAACAGGGCGGGTTCGAATGGGTGAGGCGTGTTCGGTCGGGACTGTAGTCCATGAGGGCCGGGGGCCGATGTGCTCATCTGGCAATCCGCCCGTTAGCGTGCAGGCATGAGTGACGACGTTCGGATGACCGCCTGGGTACGCGGCCGGGTACAGGGAGTGGGCTTCCGCTGGTTCACCAGGGCAAACGCTTTGGAGATCGGCGGCCTGGTGGGCTTCGCCCTGAACCTCGACGACGGCCGCGTGCAGGTGGTGGCCGAAGGGGCGCGTGAGAATTGCCACCGTCTGCTCGCCTGGCTCCACTCCGCCGACACACCCGGGCGCGTCGACGGCGTCACTGAGATCTGGGCCACCCCGCGCGGCGGCTACGACGGCTTCGCCATCCGCTGACGATCACTCTCCGACACCCCTCCCGGTGACCGAGCGAGGCCTCGAAAGGACGCGCGGTAACAGCCGGGTGGCGGGGAAACCGCCTGGTGGTTGCCAAGGAGCGGCCGTCATGGAAGGCTGCCGGGTAAGGATGATCGCGACGCCCTGAGGCACCGAGTTCATGAGGCCCCGCCGCCCGCTGAGCGGCCCGGGACTCCTCGGTCGCCCCTTCAAACGGGGCGTGATCGTGTTGACCGTCAAACTTTTTGGTGAGACTCTGGAAGCCCCGCGCACCTTAGCTGTTTGGCAGTGGAACCGGCACGACAAGCAGTACTGCCGAGCACCGCGGGTGCGAAATCCCTCACGACCCAACCGCTTCGGTCGGTCACTCATTGTGGAGGACCATCCATCATGGCAAAGGCGCTTCTCGGTTACGTCGGCGGCTCCGACCCGCGACTCCTCGCCGAGATGCGACGGCTTCAGCAGCGCGTCCAGGACCTGGAATCCGAGCTGGTACGGATCCAGTCCGAGAACGACTCGCTTGCCGCTGCCGCCGCTCAGCACCAGGGAGAGTCACTGCTGAACAGCATCGACCTCGACGTACCCCAGGCGGAGCCTGCGCTCACCTGACAACCCAGCCCCGAAGGGCCAGGTGGGGAACACTCACGCCGGCACGGCCGCATGGACACTCATGTCGGCAGCCATCTGAACACTCATGTCGGCAGAGCAGACATGCAAGGGGCGCTTCGGCGTCCCTTCTTTCTTTCACCCGCCGTTCCCCTCCCGTCCCACCCCTCCTCACCCGAGGATCTGCCCTACACCTTCGCGGGTGAAACGCACGAGCCCCGGTAGAGTCCCGGGCGTGCACCTCAAGGCCCTGACCCTCCGCGGATTCAAGTCGTTCGCCTCGGCCACCACGCTGCGGTTCGAGCCGGGAATCACCTGTGTCGTGGGCCCCAACGGATCGGGCAAGTCCAATGTCGTGGACGCCCTGTCCTGGGTCATGGGCGAGCAGGGCGCCAAGTCGCTGCGCGGCGGCAAGATGGAGGACGTCATCTTCGCCGGCACGACCGGGCGCCCCCCGCTCGGCCGTGCCGAGGTGTCCCTCACCATCGACAACTCCGACGGCGCGCTGCCCATCGACTACGCCGAGGTCACGCTCACCCGCATCATGTTCCGCGGCGGCAGCAGCGAGTACCAGATCAACGGCGACACCTGCCGGCTGCTCGACTTCCAGGACCTGCTCTCCGACTCCGGCATCGGACGCGAGATGCACGTCATCGTCGGCCAGGGGCAGCTCGACTCCGTGCTGCACGCCGACCCGATGGGCCGCCGCGCGTTCATCGAGGAGGCCGCCGGCGTCCTGAAGCACCGCAAGCGCAAGGAGAAGGCGCTGCGGAAGCTCGACGCGATGCAGGCCAACCTCGCTCGCGTGCAGGACCTCACCGACGAACTGCGCCGCCAGCTCAAGCCCCTCGGCCGGCAGGCCGCCGTCGCCCGCCGCGCCGTCGTCATCCAGGCCGACCTGCGCGACGCCCGGCTCCGCCTCCTCGCCGACGACCTCGTCCAGCTCCAGCGGGCCCTCACCGCCGAGGTCGCCGACGAAGCGGCCCTGCTCGCCCGTAAGGAAGCCACCGAGGCCGACCTGCGGGCCGCGCTCGCCCGCGAGGCCGCGCTGGAGGCCGAGGCACGCGCGCTCGTGCCCCGACTCGAACGCGCCCAGCAGAACTGGTACGCCCTCTCCCAGCTCGCCGAACGCGTCCGCGGCACGGTCTCCCTCGCCGACGCGCGCGTGAAGAGCGCCACCGCCGCACCCGCGGACGAACGCCGTGGCCGCGACCCGGAGGACCTGGAGCGCGAGGCGGCCCGCGTCCGCGAGCAGGAGGCGGAGCTGGAAGCCGCCCTGGAGGCGGCCGAGCGCGCCCTGGAGGACACCGTCGCCCACCGCGCCGAGCTCGAACAGGCGCTGGCGTCCGAGGAGCGCCGGCTCAAGGACCTGGCCCGCGCCCTCGCCGACCGGCGCGAGGGCCTCGCCCGCCTCCACGGCCAGGTCAACGCGGCCCGCTCGCGCGCCGCCTCCGCCCAGGCCGAGATCGACCGGCTCGCCGCCGCCCGGGACGAGGCGGGGGAGCGGGCGGTCACCGCCCAGGAGGAGTACGAGCAGCTCAAGGCCGAGGTCGACGGCCTCGACGCCGCGGACACCGAGCACGGCGAGCGGTACGAGGCCGCCCGCCGCGAACTGGCCGACGCGGAGGCCGCCCTCGGCGCCGCCCGCGAGGCGGTCGCCACCGCCGAGAGCCGCCGCGCCGCGACCCAGGCCCGGCACGAGACCCTCGCCCTCGGACTGCGCCGCAAGGACGGCACGGGCGCCCTGCTCACCGCCGGACTCAGCGGACTCCTCGGCCCGGCCGCCGAACTCCTCACCGTCACCCCCGGATACGAGATCCCCGTCGCCGCCGCCCTCGGCGCCGCTGCCGACGCGGTCGCCGCCACCGGCCCCTCCGCCGCCGCCGAAGCCCTCCGCCTGCTGCGCAAGCAGGACGCCGGCCGCGCGTCGCTGCTCCTGACCGGAGCCCCCGAACCTGACCGCTCCGGAGAGACCGCGGTCCCCGCGTCCGAGGGGCACCCGTACGCCGCCGACCTCGTCCGCGGCCCCGACGAACTCATGGGAGCCGTCCGCCGGCTGCTCGCCGGAACCGTCGTCGTCGACGACCTGGACCAGGCCGCCGAACTCGTCAGGTCCCGCCCCGCGTCGACCGCCGTCACCCTCGAAGGAGACCTGCTCGGGGCGCACTTCGCGCAGGGCGGCTCCGCGGGCGCCCCCAGCCTCCTCGAAGTCCAGGCCTCGGTCGACGAGGCCGCCGCCCAACTCGCCGAACTGGCCGTACGCTGCGAGGAGTTGGCGGCCGCCAAGAGTCAGGCCGACGAGCGGCGCCGTACCGCCGCCGCACGCGTCGAGGAACTCGACACCCTTCGCCGTACCGCCGAACGGGAGAAGTCCGCCGTCGCCCAGCAGCTCGGCCGGCTCGCCGGCCAGGCCAGGGGAGCGGCCGGGGAGGCCGAGCGGACCGCGGCCGCCGCCGCCCGCGCGCAGGAGGCCCTGGAGAAGGCGACCGCCGAGGCGGAGGAACTCGCCGAACGGCTTCTGGTGGCCCAGGAGGCCGCGGCGTTCGGGGAGGGCGGGGACGAGGAGCCCGACACCGCCACCCGCGACCGGCTCGCGATCGACGGATCCAACGCGCGCCAGACCGAGATGGAGGCCCGCCTCCAGGTCCGTACCCACGAGGAGCGGGTCAAGGGGCTCGCCGGGCGGGCCGACTCGCTCGACCGGGCCGCCCGCGCCGAAAGGGAGGCACGCGCGCGTGCCGAGCAGCGCCGCGCCCGGCTGCGCCACGAGGAGCGGGTCGCGGGCGCGGTCGCCGCCGGCGCCCGGAGCCTCCTGGCCCACATCGAGGTGTCGCTCGTCCGCGCCGAGCGGGAGCGGGTGGTGGCGCAGGCGGCGCGGGCCGACCGGGAGGAGGGCCTGACGGCCGCCCGGACCCGGGGCCGCGACCTCAAGGCGGAACTCGACAAGCTGACCGACTCGGTGCACCGGGGCGAGGTGCTCGGCGCGGAGAAGCGCCTGCGGATCGAGCAGCTGGAGTCGAAGGCCCTGGAGGAGTTCGGCGTGGAGGCGACCGCGCTGGTCGCCGAGTACGGCCCGGACCAGCCCGTACCGCCGTCGCCGGCCGTCGGGGGCGCGGAGGGTGTGGACTCCGCGGAGGACACGGACTCCCAGGAGGCCGAGGAGCCGCGCCCCTTCATCCGTTCGGAGCAGGAGAAGCGTCTCAGGGCCGCCGAACGGGCGTACCACCAGCTCGGCAAGGTCAACCCGCTGGCCCTGGAGGAGTTCGCGGCCCTTGAGGAGCGGCACCGCTTCCTCTCCGAGCAGCTGGAGGACCTGAGGAAGACCCGGACCGATCTGCTTCAGGTCGTGAAGGAGGTCGACCTGCGGGTCGAGCAGGTCTTCACCGAGGCCTACCGGGACACGGCCCGTGAGTTCGAGGGCGTCTTCTCGCGCCTCTTCCCGGGCGGCGAGGGCCGGCTCGTCCTCACCGACCCCGACAACATGCTCACCACCGGCGTCGAGGTGGAGGCCCGCCCGCCCGGCAAGAAGGTCAAGCGGCTCTCGCTGCTCTCCGGCGGTGAGCGCTCGCTGACGGCCGTGGCGCTGCTGGTCTCGATCTTCAAGGCGCGGCCCAGCCCGTTCTATGTGATGGACGAGGTCGAGGCGGCGCTCGACGACACCAACCTCCAGCGGCTGATCCGGATCATGCAGGAGCTCCAGGAGTCCTCGCAGCTGATCGTGATCACCCACCAGAAGCGGACCATGGAGGTCGCGGACGCGCTGTACGGCGTGTCCATGCAGGGTGACGGCGTCTCCAAGGTGATCAGCCAGCGACTGCGATGAGGTCGAGGGCCGCATCTTCAAGTGTTGAACTCAAGCCACCCCGTAGTGCTGATTAAGTCACATGACATCGCCTATTGACTTAGGCGTCATCTCACGTGG
>NZ_LIPQ01000109.1 GCF_001418135.1 Streptomyces aureus | reverse complement strand
CGATTGCCCACACGGGGGGGGGTGGCGGCCGCAACGGGACGGCGGCCGGCGCTCCTAGAGGAAGGAGTTGATCTCGATCGTCTCCGTGCGGCCGGGGCCCACGCCGATCGCGGAGATCGGCGCTCCCGACATCTCCTCCAGCGCCTTCACGTACGCCTGCGCGTTCTTCGGCAGGTCCGCGAAGGTCTTCGCCTTCGTGATGTCCTCGGACCAGCCCGGCAGCATCTCGTAGATCGGCTTCGCGTGGTGGAAGTCGGTCTGCGAGTACGGCAGCTCCTCGACGCGCTTGCCGTCGATCTCGTACGCGACGCAGACGGGGATCTGCTCCCAGCCCGTCAGCACGTCGAGCTTGGTGAGGAAGAAGTCCGTCAGGCCGTTGACCCGGGTCGCGTAGCGCGCGATGACCGCGTCGAACCAGCCGCAGCGGCGGTCACGGCCGGTGGTGACGCCACGCTCGCCGCCGATGCGGCGCAGCGCCTCGCCGTCCGCGTCGAAGAGCTCCGTCGGGAACGGGCCGGCGCCGACACGGGTCGTGTACGCCTTGAGGATGCCGATGACCCGGCTGATCTTCGTCGGGCCCACTCCGGCGCCGGTGCAGGCGCCGCCCGCGGTCGGGTTCGAGGAGGTGACGAAGGGGTACGTGCCGTGGTCGACGTCGAGCAGCGTGCCCTGGCCGCCCTCGAAGAGGACGACCTTGTCCTCGTCGAGCGCGTTGTTCAGGATCAGCGTGGTGTCCGCGACGAACGGCTTGATCTGCTCCGCGTACTGGAGCATCTCCTCGACGATCTGCTCCGCGTCGATGGCGCGACGGTTGTAGAGCTTGGCGAGGAGCTGGTTCTTGCCCTCCAGCGCCGCCTCGACCTTCTGGGTGAGGATCGACTCGTCGTACAGGTCCTGGACCCGGATGCCGACGCGGTTGATCTTGTCGGCGTAGGTCGGACCGATGCCACGGCCCGTGGTGCCGATCTTGCGCTTGCCGAGGAACCGTTCCGTCACCTTGTCGAGGGTGACGTTGTACGGGGTGATCAGGTGGGCGTTGCCGCTGATCAGGAGCTTCGACGTGTCGACGCCTCGCTCGTTCAGTCCACTCAGCTCGGAGAGCAGGACCGCCGGGTCGACGACGACACCGTTTCCGATCACCGGGGTACACCCCGGCGAGAGGATTCCGGAAGGGAGAAGATGCAGCGCGTACTTCTGGTCGCCGACGACGACGGTGTGGCCGGCGTTGTTGCCGCCCTGGTAGCGCACTACATAGTCAACGGATCCACCGAGGAGATCGGTGGCCTTTCCCTTGCCCTCGTCACCCCACTGAGCACCGAGCAGCACAAGTGCGGGCACAGGCGTACACCCCTTCCGGGTGGGGCATGTCCAAGGTCAGGGGCCGAGGCCGCCTCACCGGTGTGCCCCGGAATAGACGAAGCCCCTGGCGCAATAGCGCAAGGGGCTCTTGCACAAAGATGCTACCCGAGGAAGGACCGAGGTGTCGGATCACGACCAGCTGCTGGTCATCGTCGACCCGGTCGCCCGCCGAAGTGACGGCGAGTCCGTACGGATCGCGAAAGATGTGCTGTGCGCGGGCGCGGAGGCGAAGATCTGCCTGCCGGACAGCCCGGAGGAATTCACCCGCGCCCTGGCCCGGCGGGGCTCCCGGCGCCCCGTGGTGCTCGGCGACGACCGCGCGCTGCTGCGCACGGTGGCCCTCCTCCACCGGGAGCGGGAGCTCGCCGCGGGTGCCCTCTCCCTGGTCCCGATAGGAGCCCCGGACGCCCTGGAACTCGCCCACGCCCTCGGCGTGCCGCGCTCCACCCCGGCGGCCGCCCGGACCGTCCTCGACGGGGCCGTACGGCGCCTCGACCTGCTGGTCGACGACAGCGACGGCGTCGTCCTCGGCGATCTCCAGGTACCGGCCTCGCCGGCCCTCGCCCCGGCGTCCGGGACCGTCTGGGGCACCTGCCGCTCCCTCGTCCGCACCCTGGTCCGCCCGGCCCCGACGGCCCTCGCCGTCCGCACCCACCGGTTGCGGGTGGAGGCGGACGGGGTGCTGCTCACCGATGTCGACACCCCGCTGGAGAGCCTCACGGTCCGCTCGGCCGGCGGGGCGGCCGAGGTGGTCGTCCACCCCTCGGCCGCCCCGCCCCGGCACACGACCGCCCGCGTCCTCACCGTCTCGGGCCCTGACTTCCGCTACCGCGCGGACGGCCGCGTCACGGGACCGGTCCGCCGCCGGACGTGGACGGCCCTGGAGAAGGCCTGGGGGCTGACCCTGCCCAGGGACTGACCGGACTGGTGCGCGGGTACGGCGGCCGTCTAACGTCGCGCGTGGTGTGGACGGCGGTATGCCTGACGGGGGATGCGGGATGGCACGGGCGTTGGATCTGCCGGCGACGGCGAAGGCTCTGGACCGGTACGGGCGAAGAGCGAGCGGGGTGACGACGGGCGGGTGCGTCCTGTTCGTCCCGGCCGCGGGGGTCGCGCTCGTGGCACCCGGGGAGCCCTGGGCGGACGACCTGATCGGCGCGCTCGTCGCCCTGGGAGTGCTCGTGGCCGGCGCCGGTGCCGGGTCCTGGGCCCTGGCGCGCCGGATGAGGCGCGTGCTCGGCTCCGGGGTCTGGTCGGCGCATGCCGCGGTGGCCGTGCGGAGCATGCGGAGCACCGAGGCCGTCGTGCTGCGCGCCCCGGCCGGGGACGGACTGTGGCCGCTGGAGGTGGTCGCGATGCGGCAGCGGTACGAGCCGCTGCGGCCGGGCCCCGACGGGGTGATGTGGTGGTGCGGGGACCCGTCCAGGGGCGGGGTGCTCGCACCGCCCGGCGGCGGGGCGCTGATCTGGACCAGGCCGGTGAAGCACCGGCGGGCGCGACGGCGGATCATGGAGCAGGCCGCGGGGACGGGGCTCCTCACGCGGGCGACCCCCGTCCAGCCACAGGCGCGGGATGAGGTGCCGCAGGTCCCGGATCCGGTCCGTACCGCAGTTCCGGCCCCGCGCGTGAGCCTGGTCAAGCCGCCCGAGTCCGACACGTCCGGCGCTCCGACGTACGCACGGCTCGCGGCCCACGCCGGGCGGCAGGCCGTGGCACGGACCCGGCCGCGGGCCCGGACCCGGCGACCGGAGGCGGACGTCCGCGAGGTGGCGTGGTGGCGCGTGCGGAGCCTGCGGCGGGCCGCGGGGGTCAGCCGGGTGCTGGTGGCGCTGGCCGTCTGCGCGGCGGCGGCCGCGGCGGCGGCCGTCCGGCCGGAGGGGGGCGGCCTGATGAAGCTGTTCCTCGTGGCGGTCGTGGGGCTCGCGGCACTCGCCCACTCCGGCCATCGCCTGCTGACCGGCGGGATTCCCGCGGTCCGGCTGATGGCCCGGGCCGCGCGCTCCCCCGTGCCGGTCCCGCGGCGGTACGTCCTGCTCCACGACCCGCAGGAGGGCGTTCCCGTTCTGGTCGCCTTCCCTTCCCACGGCGGACCGCACGACCTGCCCGAGGGGCTGCTCCCGCTGGTGCCGCCCGGCACCGCCAAGCACCCGTGGCTCGGCTTGCCTTCCGACCCGACCGGGACCGTCGAGCTGCGCGGCTGGCGCGACTTCTCCGCCGGTGGCCTACCGCTCGTCGTCCCGCGGTTCGAGGGGCGCGCGCTGTGGCCGGCCGGGCCGTATCAGCCGGCCGGCGGGGCGGAGGGTGCCGCGCTCCTCGCCCGGCTCGCCCCGCCCATGGACACTCCGGCCCGTCAGAAGGAGGACTCGGCTCCCCGAGCCTCCTTGTAAACCGCCCAGCGGTCCATGATCCCCAGCATCTCCCGCTGGAGGAACGCGAAGAACTCGGCCGTCTCGGCCGTCCGCGCGCCCGCCTCCGTTTTCGGGCCGAGCAGTTCGGAGCCCTCGCGGAGGATCTTCTCCCAGCGGACGAGGATCTGGTCGCGACGGGTGAAGGTCTCGTACCAGAGCTCGTTGTGGAGGACGTACCGCTCGCGCCGGGTGCCGGGGTCGCGCTCCCGGCTGATCATGCCGACCTGGCTGAGGTAGCGGATCGCGCCGGAGACCGCCGCCGGGCTGATCCGCAGCTGCTCGGACAGCTCGGCCGAGGTCATCGAGGCGCCCTCGGAGGCGAGGAGCGCCGCGAAGACGCGGGCGGCCATGCGCTGCATGCCGGCTCCCGTCAGTTCGGCGGCGAAGCGCTCCACGAAGCGGGACACGCCCTCCTCGTTGCCGTCCTTGTTCGCCTCGGTGGTCGTCATGCCGGTCATCGTCTCCCTCGTCCGCTTCGCGCCTCCGACTTTATACGCTTCCTTAACTTCACAACTTTGTGAAATGAGCGTACGTTCTGAAGCATGACGAAGGCAATCAGCATCGCCGGACTGCACAAGTCCTTCGGGCGGACCCACGCGCTCGACGGCCTCGACCTCGCCGTCGACACCGGCGAGGTCCACGGCTTCCTCGGCCCCAACGGCGCCGGCAAGTCCACCACCATCCGGGTCCTCCTCGGCCTCCTCCGCGCCGACTCCGGCGGCGTCTCGCTGCTCGGCAGGGACCCCTGGCAGGACGCCGTCGAACTGCACCGCCGGATCGCCTACGTCCCCGGCGACGTGACCCTGTGGCGCAACCTCTCCGGCGGAGAGGTCATCGACCTGTACGGGAGGCTCCGGGGCGGCCTCGACCGGGCGAAGCGCGCCGAGCTGATCGAGCGCTTCGAGCTCGACCCCACCAAGAAGGGCCGCACCTACTCCAAGGGCAACCGGCAGAAGGTCGCCCTCGTCGCGGCCTTCGCCTCCGACGTCGACCTGTACGTCCTCGACGAGCCGACCAGCGGCCTCGACCCGCTGATGGAGGAGGTCTTCCAGAGCTGCGTCCAGGAGGCCCGCGACCGCGGCCGGACCGTGCTCCTCTCCAGCCACATCCTCAGCGAGGTCGAGACCTTCTGCGACCGGGTCAGCATCGTCCGCAAGGGCCGGACCGTGGAGTCCGGTTCGCTCACGGAACTGCGGCACCTGACCCGCACCAGCGTCACCGCCGAACTCGCCGCCGCGCCCAACGGCCTCGCCCACCTCCCCGGCGTCCACGACCTGGACGTCCAGGGCCTGCGGGTGAGACTCCAGGTCGACACCGACAAGCTCGACGCCGTCCTGCGCGCCCTGACCGCCTCGGGCGTACGGAGCCTGACCAGCACCCCGCCCACCCTTGAGGAGCTGTTCCTCCGGCACTACGAGGACGAGCACCTCGCGAACGGGGTGGCGGCGTCATGAGCACGGTCACCCTCGCCGGCACCACCACCCTCACCCGGCTCGCCCTGCGCCGCGACCGGCTGATGATCCCGCTCTGGGCGCTCGTCACCGGCGGCCTGGTCGCCAGCGGCGCCGGCTCGCTCGAAGGCCTCTACGGCACGGCCGGCGAACGCGCCGAGGCCGCCGCCTCCATGACCGCCAACAGCTCGATGCGCGCGCTCTACGGACCGGTCTTCGACGACTCCCTCGGCGGACTCGTCGCCTGGCGGTTCGGCACCTTCGCCACCGTCCTCGCCGCCGTCGCGAGCCTGATCGTCGTCGTCCGGCACACCCGCGAGGAGGAGGAGACGGGCCGTCAGGAGATGCTCTCCGCCGGCGCGGTCGGCCGCCGTGCCCCGCTCACCGCCGCCCTCCTCGCCGCGCTCGTCTTCAACTCCGCCGTCGCGCTCGTCGTCACCGCGGGACTCGCCGGACAGGGCGCGGCCGGGGCGCTCGCCCTCGGCCTGGCGATCGGCGGCACCGGCATGGTCTTCGCGACCACGGCCGCGCTCGCCGCCCAGCTGACGGAGAGCGCCCGGCTCGCGAAGGGCCTGACGGGGGCCGCCGTCGGCCTCGCGTTCGTCCTGCGGGCGGCCGGCGACTCCGGCACGGCCGGAGATGCCTCCCAGGACGGAGTTCTGGGGGGAGGTTCGTCCGTCCTGACCTGGCTGTCGCCGATCGGCTGGGCCGAGAACGTCCGCGCCTTCGCCGGCGAACGCTGGTGGGTCCTCCTCCTGACCGCCGCGGCGGTCCTGCTCCAGACGGCGGCGGCGTACGCGCTGACCGGCCGTCGCGACGTCGGCGCCGGCTTCCTCGCGACCCGGCCGGGCCCCGCGGAGGGCGGGCTCGCGACGGCGGGCGCGCTCGCCTGGCGGCTCCAGCGCGGCACCCTCCTCGGCTGGTCGCTGGGGTTCCTGCTCGGCGGGCTCGTCTTCGGCGGGATGGCCGAGGGCGCGGCCGACATCGTCGGCGACAACGAACAGGCCCGGCAGGTCTTCGAGCGGATGGGCGGCCAGAGCGCCCTCACCGACGCCTTCCTCGCCACCATGGTGTCCCTCTTCGGGATGGTCGCGGCCCTGTTCGCGGTCGGCTCGGTGCTGCGGCCGCACGGCGAGGAGACCTCGGGCCGCGCCGAACCGCTCCTCGCGAACGCCCTCGGCCGGATCCGCTGGGCGGCCGGCCACCTGCTGATCGCCTTCGGCGGCTCGGCCCTGATCCTGGCCCTCAGCGGGACCGGCCTCGCCCTCTCGTACGGCCACGACGCCGGCCCGGTCCTGGGCGCCTCGCTCGCGCAGCTCCCGGCGGTGTGGGCACTGGCCGGGCTCGCGGTCCTCCTCTGGGGCACGGTCCCGAAGGCCGCGACCGCCGCGTGGGGCGCGGCCGGCCTGTGCCTGGCCCTCGGCTGGATCGGCCCGGCGCTCGACCTGCCGCAGGCGGCCCTGAACCTCTCCCCGTTCGGCCACCTGCCGAAGCTCCCGGGCCCGGAGACGACCTGGACTCCGGTCCTGGCGCTCACGGCCCTGGCGGCGGCACTGGTGGCGGCGGGCCTGGCGGGGCTGCGACGGCGGGACATGGTGAGCTGAGGAGAGAACCGAGCACTGCCGCTTCGTGAGAGCAGCGCTCGGTGCTCACACCTCCACGAGCAGCTCCTCGAAGCCCCGGATCACGTACCCCGGCTGCCGCACGGGCTCCGCCACGAGCCGCAGGTCCGGCGCCTGACGCAGCAACTCGCCGAATACCGCGGCCAGTTCGAGGCGGGCGAGCGGGGCGCCGAGGCAGTAGTGGATGCCCGCACCGAAGGTGATGTGCGGGTTGTCGGCCCGGGTGAGGTCGAGTTCGTCGGCCGTCGGGCCGAAGCGGGCCGGGTCGCGGTTGGCGGAGCCGAAGAGGAGGGCGACCTCGGAGCCGCGCGGGATGAGGCGGCCGCCGATCTCGATGTCGTCGAGGACCCAGCGCTCGAACATCTGGAGCGGGGTGTCGTAGCGCAGAAGTTCTTCCACAGCTGTGGACAACTTTTCGGGATCCGGACGGACGCCGTGCTTCAGGAGGGTCCACCAGCCGTTGACCGTCGTGTTCACGGTGGCCTCGTGGCCCGCGTTCAGGAGCAGGACGCAGGTGGAGATCATCTCCTGCTCCGTCAGCTCCTCCACGCCGATGAGCGCCGAGATCAGATCGTCCCCCGGGCTCTTCCGCCGCCGCGCGATCAGCTCCCGCAGATAGTCCGAGAACTCGACCGAGGCCTCGACCGCCAGTCGGGCCGTCTCCTCCGACGGATTCAGCTCGAACATCCCGCAGATCGCCGCCGACCAGGGCCGCAGCCGCCCCCGCTCCTCGTCGTCCCCGGGAACGCCCAGCATCTGGGCGATCACCGCGACCGGCAGCGGCTCCGCTACCGCCGCCTGGAGGTCGCCGCCGCCCGCCGCCACCAGATCCCCCACCAGGTCCGCGGCGAGCCGCCGTACCGTCGGTGCCAGGTTCTCGACGGTCCTCGGCGTGAACGCCTTCGACACCAGGCGCCGGATGCGGCTGTGGTCGGCCGCCTCCAGATCGAGCAGCCCGTGGTCGTTGAGCGTGTGGAAGGGCTCGTACGCCGCGTCCGGCGCCTCCCGCCCGAACTCCTCGTGGGTGAAGCGGTGCGTGTACGTACGGCCGAGCCGCCGGTCCCTGAGGAGCGCGGACACGTCCTCGTAGTGCGGGATCAGCCACTGGCGGGTCGGGCCGTGCCAGTGGGCGCGGCCCGCCGCCCGCAGCTCGGCGTAGGCGGGGTACGGATCGGCGACGAACTCCGGGGAGAAGGGGTCGTAAACAGCCTCGACAGCGTCCATGACCGGACGCTACCCGGCGCCCGGGGCCCAGGGGGTGTCCCGGGACGCCAGGACCTAGCCGCCGACGCGCACCAGACCCGCCTCGTACGCGAAGACCGCCGCCTGCGTCCGGTCCCGCAGCCCCAGTTTCACCAGGACGCGGCTCACATGGGTCTTGATGGTCGACTCGGCGACGACGAGGTGCTCGGCGATCTCGGAGTTCGACAGGCCCTGAGCGATGAGCACCAGGACCTCCGTCTCGCGCTCCGTCAGCTCCCCCGTCTGCGCCACCGCGGGCGGGCGCGGAGAGCTCCCCGGCGCCTTCGCGAACTCGGTGATCAGCCGCTTGGTGACGGTCGGCGCGAGCAGTGCCTCGCCGGCCGCGACGACCCGCACGCCGTCGGCGAGCTGCCGGGCGGAGGCGTCCTTGAGCAGGAAGCCGGAGGCCCCGGCGCGCAGCGCCTGGTAGACGTACTCGTCGAGGTCGAAGGTGGTCAGGACGAGCACCTTCGCGTCCGCGTCGGCGGCGACGATCTCCCGGGTGGCGTCGATGCCGTTCAGCTCGGGCATCCGGATGTCCATGAGGACCACGTCGGGGCGGAGGGCGGCGACCTGGGCGACGGCCTCCCGGCCGTTGACGGCCTCGCCGACGACCTCGATGTCCGGCATCGCGCCGAGCAGCACCGAGAAGCCCTCGCGGACCATCATCTGGTCGTCGACGATCAGCACGCGGATCACTGGTCACTCTCCTCACGGCTCACGGGGACGAACGCCGTCACCTCGTAGCCACCGTCCTCGGTCGCCTCGGCCGTCATCTCCCCACCGAGCATCGTCACACGCTCCCGCATGCCGGTGATGCCGTGACCGGCGCCCGGCGAGGGCTTGACGGGGCCACGGGCGGGGCCGTTGGCGATGCGCAGGCCCAGGCCGCCGAGGACATGGCTGCCCTCGACCTTCGCGGCGGCGCCGGGCGCGTGCCGCAGCACGTTCGACAGGGCCTCCTGGACGATGCGGTACGCGGAGAGCTCCACGCCCTGCGGCAGCTCGCGCACGGCGCCGGTCACCGTCTTCTCGACGACGAGCCCGGCCTCCTGGACGTTGCGGACGAGCGAGTCGAGGTCGGCGAGGGTCGGCTGCGGGGCGTCGGGGGCCTCGTAGTCCTCGGCGCGGACGACACCGAGGATGCGGCGCAGCTCGGTGAGCGCGGCGACCGCGTTCTCACGGATGGTGAGGAAGGCCTGCTCCAGCTCCGGCGGCGGGTTCTCGACCCGGTACGGGGCGGCCTCGGCCTGGATGGCGACGACCGACATGTGATGGGCGACGACGTCGTGGAGCTCACGGGCGATGGTGGTGCGCTCCTCCAGGAGGGTCCGCCTGGAGCGCTCCTGGGCGGTGACGGTCTGCTGGGCGATGACCTCGCGGTCGGCCTGGCGGCGGACCTGGAGGACGGTGACGGCGAGCAGGAGGAGGGCGGAGACGAAGAGCATCGGGAGGGAGTCGGAGCTGCGCCCCACACCGAGGAACATCTCCGCGAAGAGGCAGAAGGCGGCCGTCACGAGCCACATCCACGCCGCGGTACGCGGCCGGGTGCGGGCGGCGACCACGCCGAGGACCACGAGATGGGAGAAGAACGTGATGTGCGACCAGGGCCAGCCGGCGTCGTAGCCGGTGAGGTAGCCGATGACGGGCGTGGAGGCGAGCGAGGTCCAGAAGGCGAGGACGGGCCGCACCAGGGTGAGGAGCACGATCGCGGGCGGGACGCAGGCCGTCATCATCGTCAGCGGGGCGAAGGTGGTTTCGAACTCCTCGTACCCCATGGCGAAGACGATCAGGGCGAGGAACGCGACGACGGCGTGCGGGAACAGGCCGAGGTGCGGCCGTATCCCCTTCGGCACGAAGCGCGCCACCTTGGGGTTCACCTCGGCCGGCTGGAGCGGCCGGTAGGCCGACGCGTCGTGGAAGAGTTCCTGCCGCAGCCCGCCGAGGACGACCTGGACCAGGTGGAACTCGGGGGCGCGGCTCGTCTCGGGGGTCTGTGTCTGGGTCACCCGCACCACGGTACGGGCGGCGGGGGACCCGGTCGTCCCGCTCGATGCGGATCCTTCCGGGTCCCCCTTGAGGACTATGGCCCCCGTCTCCCGTCCTCCCCCGGATCAGAAGAGCGTCGCGGAGCCGCTGCTCATGCGACGTGGTTGAACTTGGTGCCCTCGCCCGCGTACAGGTTCGTCGTCGCCCGGCTGAAGGGGGTGCTGACGGAGCCCGTGGAGCGGTAGACGTACGTGCCGCCCGTCCCGTACGCGATCAGGTCGGGGCGGCCGTCGCTGTCGACGTCGCCGGCACCGACGAGCTGGCTGAAGGCGCCCCAGCCGCCGCCGATCTGCACACGGGCGGCGAAGTTGCCGCTGCCGTTGCCCTGGTAGAGCCAGAGGACACCGGAGGCGTCGCGTGCGACGAGGTCGCCCGCGCCCGTGCCGGCGACGTTGCCGACGGCGGTGATGTGGTTGTAGGCGCCCCAGCCGCCGCCGACGCGGGCACGGGTCGCGAAGGGCTTGGCGGAGTCGCCCGTGCCCTTGTAGAACCACAGCACGCCGGTGGTGTCCGTGGCGAGGAGGTCGGCGCGGCCGTCGCCGTCGAGGTCCGAACCGCCGGTCAGCTTGTTGTAGGCGCCCCAGCCGGTGCCGATCTTGACGCGGGTCTCGAAGGTGCCGTCGCCCTTGCCGAGGTAGTGCCAGAGCACTCCGGCGCCGTCGAGGGCGACCAGGTCGCCGGCCTCGTTGCCCGCGAGGTCGCCGACGGCCTCGATCTGCTTGTACGCGCCCCAGCCCGTGCCGATCCTGGTGCGTCCGGCGGTCTCGACCCTGCCCTCCACCGGCCGGTTCCACAGGTCGTCGCGCCACAGCGCGCCGGCGGCGTCCCGGGCGAGGACGTCGGTGGAGCCGTTGTTGGTGTAGTCGTGCGGGTTGAGCCACCGGACGACGTCCATCCGCCAGCCCTGGTAGACCGGCTCGCCGGTGCCGTCGAGCAGCATCGCCTCGGCCGCCACCGCGTACGAGCCGTTCGGCGCCTCCGCCCCGTCGAGGGCGCCGTCCCAGGTGAAGGTGAAGCGGTTGCCCTCGGCGGGGGCGTACACGCGGGTGCGGTACTCCTTCTCCGTGACCATGTGCGTCAGCGTGACGTCCACGAAGGCCTCACGGTGCGACAGGGTCCACCCCAGCGTGACCTTGCCGCCGGTCTGGTCCAGGTTCACCTTGTCGGGGACGTGGACCTGCTCGATCTTCAGGTCGACCAGCGGGGCCTCGTCGGCCACCTTGGTGACCTTCGGGGTGCCGTCCTCCGCGAGCTCGATCCGGAACAGTCCCTTGCCGTCGGCGGCGCGCGCACCGCGCGCCACGGCGGTGCCGTCGGCCGCGGCCCACGCGTCGGTGCCGGAGTCCAGGAGCTGGCGGGTCTCACCGGTGGTCAGGGAGACGGCCCGGAGGGGCGTCGACGGGCTGCCGTAGACCAGCCAGTGGCCGACGAGCGAGAAGTGCCACTCGCCGTGGGCGCCCAGGACGGTCCGCTTCTCCTCCCCGGTCACGCGGTCGACGGACGCGACGTAGTCGCCGGTTCCGGCCTCGTAGCCGAACCAGGTCACGTGCGAGGCGGAGAAGTCCAGACCGCCGAATCCGTACCCGGACTCGGGGGAGGCGTACGTCTTGGTGACCGTCCCGGCCGCCACGTCGACCAGGGCCCGGCCGCCGGTCCGAGCGCCCTCCGGGCCGGTCTCGTAACCGACGAGGACGGAGCCGTCGTGGACCCTCGACGCGAAGTAGTCGGTGGCGTCGGCGGGCAGGCCCGAGATCTTGCGGGTGGTCGTCGTGGCTCCGTCCTTGGTCACGACGTGCAGCTCCGCCTGGCCGACGGCGTTCGGCAGCTGAGCGAGCACGCTCGTCGGGCTGAGCACGGCCACGTAGTTGCCCTGGAGCGCGCCGAGGTCGATGTCGACGCCCGGGGCGGAGGGGGTGGCCATGTTCCGCAGGGTGATCGAGCGCATCTGGGCGGACCAGTTGTCGTCGCCGAGGACGACCACGTCGTCGGCTCCCATGGTCCAGCCGCCTCCCTCGGGCTCGTCGAGCGGGGTGCGGGCGCCGCCGTCGTACGGCGTCCAGAGCAGCTTGCGCTCGCTGTCCTCCGTGAAGGAGTACGTGAGGAAGCCGGAGGCGCCCACACCTCCGAGGTCGGTGCCCTCCGGGTAGACGGGAAGGACGGTGTCGGCCTGGTCGGCGGGGGCCGCGACGGCGGCCGGGGTCGCCGCGAGGGCGGCGGGAGCGGTGGCCAGCGTGCCGGCGCCGAGCGCGGTGACGGCGAGGACGACGGTGACAGCAGTGGCGAGACGGGTGCCGGTGGTGCGGAGCTGCAAGGTGAAACCCCCACGAAGAAGACTCGGACACGGGAGTGCCGTGCATGATCAGACCCGCGACCCGGTCGAATAGTTGTACGGGGATTCCGATGAGTCGTCCGGGGATCCCGGGACTCCACGATCACCAGGCCAGCTGGGCGATCTCCTCCGCCACCACCGCGCACGCGTCCGCCGCCGGGTCGATCGGCGGGAAGTGGCCGATGCCCTCCAGGAGCGTCAGGCCGACCTCCTCACCCGCCTTCGCCGCTGCCTCCGCGTACGCCTCGGCCACGGCGTACGGGACGTCGGTGTCCTCGCGGCCCTGCACGACGGTGGTCGCGATGCCCGTCGGCAGCAGCACCGAGGGATCGGCGTGGGCCGCCCGCTCCCCGTACGCGGACGGTCCGCCCAGCAGCTCCGTGACCGCGCCGCCGCACACCCCCAGCTCGACCGACCGCCCGAAGTGGGCGATCGGGGCGAGGGCGACGACCCCGCGCAGCGGGGGCGGGGCGGGCAGCCGCCACGGGGAGCCGGCCGGCAGGACGTGCCGCGCGGCGGCCCAGAGGGCGAGCTGACCGCCGGCCGAGTGGCCGGTGAGCACGATCCGGCCGATGTCGGCCTGCGGCAGGTGGGCGGCGGCGAGGTCGGGCAGGGCGTCGAGCGCGGCCGCCACGTCGTCGAAGGTCTCGGGCCAGCGCCCGGCGACCGGGGTGGCACCACCCTGCCGGGGGATGTCGCTGCCGCGCCGGTACTCGACGTTCGCCACGGCGAAGCCGCGCCGGGCCAGGAAGTCCACGAACGGGGTCAGGTGCCGCCGGTCGTACGGCGCCCGCCACGCCCCGCCGTGCAGAGCGACGACGAGCGGCGCCCGGGTCCGTCCGTCGCGCGGGGCGTAGAAGTCGATCACCTGGTCCGGGTGGTCGCCGTACGCGGCGGAGACGTCCGGGGGGACGGCCGGGTGCGAGAAGGCCGACGCCTCTTCGGCGGCATCGCGCGCGGCGTGGTCCGGCATGCTGTTCCAACCTCTCGGATACGGGGCCGAATTGGCCTGACCTGCGGGGACGGTACCAGGAGTGGAGCCCCCGCAGATCAGGCGATCATCGGACCGTACGCGTCCGCGCGCGGCCGCGCGGAACCCGGTCGAGGCCTCAGGCAGGCAGGTCCGCCAGGACCTCCGCGAGCACCCGTGCCGCCCGCTCCGCGTCCGCGAAGCCGACGTACAGCGGGGTGAAGCCGAACCGCAGGATGTCGGGGCGGCGCAGATCGCCGACGACACCGCGCTTGATCAGCTCGGCCATGACGGCGGGCGCGTTCTCGCAGGCGAGCGCGGTCTGGCTGCCGCGCTCCTCGTGCGCCTCCGGCGTCACGGAGGTGACCCGGCCCTCCGGCACGTACGCGCGCACGCACTCCAGGAAGAAGTCCGTGAGCGCCAGGGACTTGGCCCGCACGTCCTCGATCGCGACGCCGTCCCAGACGTCCAGCGCCGCTTCGAGGGCCAGCATCGAGAGGATGTCGGGCGTCCCGACCCGGCCCCGTACGGCGCCCGCGGCCGCCTCGTACCCGGGAGTCATGGCGAACGGGTCGGTGTGCGAGTTCCAGCCGGGCAGCGGCGAGTCGAAGGCGGCCTGGTGGCGCTCGGCGACGTACAGGTAGGCCGGCGAACCGGGCCCGCCGTTCAGGTACTTGTACGTGCAGCCGACGGCCAGGTCGACCCCGTGCGCGTCCAGGCCGACCGGCAGGGCGCCCGCGCTGTGGCACAGGTCCCAGACGGCGAGCGCGCCCGCCGCGTGCAGCGCGGCCGTGATGCCGGGCAGGTCGTGGCGGCGGCCGCTGCGGTAGTCGACGTGGTTGACGAGCGCGGCGGCCGTCCGCGGGCCGGCCGCCGCGGCCATGGCGGCCGGGTCGACGGGCACGATCCGGTGACCCGTCATCCGCGCCGCGGACTCCGCGATGTACCCGTCCGTGGGAAAGGTCGTCGCGTCGACGAGGATCTCGTCGCGGTCGCCGGCGCTCAGCCGGGCCGCCGCGACGACCGCCTTGAAGACGTTCACGCTGGTCGAGTCGCCGACCACGATCTGTCCCGGGGCGGCGCCGACGATCGGGGCGATCCGGTCGCCGATCCGCTCGGGCGCGGTCCACCAGCCGGACTCGTCCCAGGAGCGGATGCGGAGCTCGCCCCACTCGCGGGTGATGACGTCGGCCATCCGGGCGGGGACGTGGGCGGGCAGCGCGCCGAGGGAGTTGCCGTCGAGGTAGACGGTCCCGGCGTCGAGGGCGAACCTCTCCCGGTGCTTGCCGAGTTCGTCGGCGGTGTCGAGTGCGTGTGCCTTCTTCTGGAGGTCTGCCATGACATCGGTCTCAGACATGGCTGCGCGCCGTCCAGAGCTCCGGGAAGACGTTCTTCTGCGCCCGCTTCTCCAGCCAGGCCACGCCGGCCGAGCCGCCGGTGCCGGTCTTCGAGCCCATCGCGCGGCGGGTCGCCACCAGATGGTCGTTGCGCCATCGCCAGATCAGTTCGGCGACGTCGCTGAGCGCCTCGCCGAGCCGCACGAGCTCGGCGTTCTGGTCCGCGTCCGCGTAGATCCCGGCCCAGACCGCCTCGACCTCGGCCGAGGGCTCGTACCGCTGCGCGAGGTCACGGCCGAGGACGGCGGCCGGGACGGGCAGACCGCGGCGGGCGAGCAGCCCGAGGACCTCGTCGTACAGGCTCGGCTCGTGGAGCGCCTTCTCCAGCTCGGCGTGGACGCGGGGCGCGCCCCGGTGCGGGACGAGCATGGACGCGGACTTCTCGCCGAGCAGGAACTCCATCCGCCGGTACATCGCGGACTGGAAGCCGGAGCCCTCGCCGAGCGCGGCGCGGTAGGAGTTGAACTGGGCGGGGGTGAGCTGGGCGAGCGGCCGCCAGGAGTGGTTGAGGGCCTCCAGCTCGCGTACGGAGCGCTTGAGCGCGTCCATCGCCACGGGGACGCGGTCCTCGCGCAGGGCGCGGCTCGCGGTCTCCCACTCGTGGACGATCACGGTGAACCACAGCTCCATGACCTGGGTGGTGACCAGGAAGACCATCTCGCCGGGGTCGTCCGAGCGGAGGTGCTGGAGGTGGGTGAGGACGTCCGCCTGGACGTAGTCCTCGTACGGCGTCGTGCCGGCGAAGTCGAGGTTCGGGTCGTTGGTGACCGAACCGGCTCCGGAGTCGGGAGAACCCGGGGAGAGTGACATTTCTGTCTCCTCGATACGAACTACCGGGTAGCGGTCTGCTCCACCGCGCGCACGGTCGTCCGTGCGTCACGGGAGCCCCGGTCCCCTCGGGAGGCGGGCTTCGTCGCGCGCCGTCCCAAACGCATCATGACACGATCGGCCCGGTGATGTAGCTCCCGTCTTCGTCATACGGAAATGCGTTCGACCGACATCCGTCCAGGCCCTTGATCTGCTGCATCATCGCGGGCGCGAGCTTGCCCGGACCCAAGCAGCCCATGTGCTGCCGGATGCCGATCTCGTGCCCGACCTCGTGGTTGATGATCAGATGCCGGTACTCGGCGGCCGCCCCCGCGAAGGTCGGCGAGCCCAGCATCCACCGTCTGAGGTTCACCACGACCCCGTCGGTGGTCTCGCAGTTCAGCTCACCGCGGGTGTTCAGGCCCTGCCGCAGGCAGAGCGCGTCGGCCGTGTCCGGGGTGGCGATCCGGATGACGAAGTCGGCGTTCTCCGAGACCAGCTGGAAGCGGCCCCGGCCGTGCGCGGCCCAGCCGCGCGGATGCGCCAGGATCCGCTGGATCTCGGCGGCCGTCTCGCGCGCCGACAGCTCGATGCCCTCCTCGACCTGGACCCGGTAGCGGCGCAGTTCGCCGCTGTGGCCGACCGGCGCGCCGGAGGCCTGCGCGGTGGTGAAGGTCCCGGCGCCGGACTTCGGCACGGTGGGCGGCTTCATCGGGCTCGTCCCCGGCTTCGGCGTCGGCTTGGGGGACGACTTCGGTTTCGGGGACGGGGCCGACCCCGGTTTCGGAGGCGGCGTCGGTTTCGCCGTCGTGGGCCGGGGGGTGGGAGCGGTCTTCCCCTGGGCCGGGTTCTCGCCGGCCGCCGTCGGCGGGGGAAGGGTGGCCTGGGCCGCCGTGTCCTCGACGGGCGGGCCGTTGAAGTGGGCGAGGGCGACGCCGGCGCCGAGCGCGACCGTCATCAGGACCAGCGTCGGCAGTACGAGCCGGCCGGCGGGGCCGCGTCTGTCTCTGTCCCGCCGCCGGCTTCGCGTTCGTCGCCGTCCTGCGGATGCGGCACGCTTGCCCACGACAGACTTCTCCCCTGCTTCGGCCGGCAGTGGGGGAGGAGGAAATGCGCCTCGGCACCGGCGTGTTCGGTCCTGCGGTCCCGGGGATCGTACCGGCCCCGGTCGAACAACCTCGAACGGACCGGGGAGTCTGTCCGGATTTCCCCCGGTCCGCCGGAGCAGGGGAAATCCGGCCAGTTTCAGCTGTCGGGCGATGTCAGCCGAGCGTCTCCGCAGCGGTCTCCGAGGAGTCCCGCAGGAAGGTCGTGCAGCGCTCGAACTCGTCCTTCTCCCCGATCTCGCCGGCCGCGCGGGCGAGCGAGTGCAGGGCGCGCAGGAAGCCGCGGTTCGGCTCGTGCTCCCACGGCACCGGGCCGTGGCCCTTCCAGCCGTTGCGGCGCAGCGCGTCGAGGCCGCGGTGGTAGCCGGTACGGGCGTAGGCGTACGACTCGACGACCGAGCCGCGCTCGTACGCGTCGTCCGCGAGCTGGGCCCAGGCGAGCGAGGAGGTCGGGTACTTCGCGGCGACTTCCGCCGGCGCCGTACCGTTCGCGAGCAGCTCGCGCGGACCCGGGTCGTCGGGCAGGTGGGTGGGGGCCGGTCCCCCCAGGAGGTTCTCATGCATGGCCATGGGGCCAGTCTGCCTCAGTCCCGCCCGCCGGAGCCCCCGTGGCCGGAAGCAGCAGGCCCTGGGCCGGGCCCCGCCCGCCGGAGCCCCCGTGGCCGGGAAGCAGCGGGCCCCGGGCCCCGGGCCGCCCGAACCCGCGCGGAGGAAGCACCGTCCCTCTCAGGCCGAGGAGCCGGCACCCTCAGGCCGAGGCGCCGGGGCCCCTCAGGCCGAGGCGTCCCGCTGTCCCGGGTCGAGCGGCGGGGACGACACCCCGCAGTGCACCTTGCACTCCGGGTGGCAGCCCGCGCCCGCCGGGGTCCGCATCGTCGTCCACGCGAGCACCGCGCCCACCACCAGGATCCCCGCGCACATCGGCATCGCCCGCCGGAACGTCGCCCCGAACTCCTCCGCCGAGAGGTACGCCTCCGGGCCCATCCCGGCGAGCATCGGCAGCGCGGCCACCGCGAGCAGCCCGGCCGCCCGCGCCGCCGCGTTGTTGATGCCGCTGGCCAGGCCCGCCCGGGACACGTCCACCGAGGCGAGCACGGTCGCGGTCAGCGGCGCGACCAGCGCCGTCATCCCGAGCCCGAGCACCAGCAGGGCCGGCAGCACGTCCCGTACGTACGAGGCGTCCTCACCGACCCGCAGCATCAGGAGCATGCCCGCGGCGCACAGCAGCGGCCCCACCGTCAGCGGGATCCGGGGCCCGATCCGCTCCCCCAGCTCCCCCGATCTCGCCGAGAGCAGCAGCATCAGGACGGTCGTGGGCAGCAGGGCCGTACCGGCACCGAGCGCCGAGTAGCCGGCCACCACCTGGAGCTGGAGGGCGGCCAGGAAGAAGAATCCGCCGAACGCGGCGTACACGCACAGCGTGACCAGGTTGACCGCGGTGAACATCCGGGACGCGAAGATCGACGGCGGCACCATCGCGCGTTCGCCGCGCCGCCGCTCCACCCTCACGAACCAGGCGCCGACGACGACCCCGGCCACCCCGGCCCACCATGCCTCGCCGATCAGCGCGTACGTCACGAGTGCGAGCGCCGCCGCGCCCAGGGCCGCGCCGAGGACGTCGAAGCGGCCGTGCGCGGTCTCGTCCCGCGATTCGGGGACGTGCCTCAGCGCGACGGGGACACAGAGGGCGGCGAGCGGCACGTTCAGCAGGAACACCCACCGCCAGCCCGGCCCGTCCACCAGCCAGCCGCCCACGAACGGCCCGATCGCCGCCCCCACCCCGCCGAAGCCGGACCACAGCCCGACCGCCCTGGCCCGGTCGTCCTCGTGGAAACTCGCCTGGATCAGCGCCAGGGACCCGGGGGTGAGCAGCGCCCCGCCCACGCCCTGGAGGGCGCGGGCGGCGATCAGCACCCCGGCGTTCGGGGCGAGGCCGCACAGGAGCGAGGCGAGCGCGAACCACACCACGCCGATCACGAAGACCCGGCGCCGCCCGTACCGGTCGCCGAGCGATCCGCCGAGCAGGATCAGCCCGGCCAGGGTGAGCATGTAGGCGTTGACCGTCCACTGGAGCACGGCCAGGTCGGCGCCCAGGTCCTCGCCGATGTGCGGCAGCGCCACATTGACGACGGTGGAGTCGAGCAGCGCCATGCCGGAGCCGAGGACGGTCGTGAACACGATCCATCGCCCGGCCCTGGAGGCCATCCGCACGTCCCGATCGCCCATGCCAGCCATGGTCCTCGCGGAGGCGGCCCCGTGCACCCCGGTGCGGGCATCCGCCGCGCACGGGACGCCCGTGTCAGGAGGTACGCAGCCGTCCCGCCGCCCGGACCAGCGCGGCCACCCCCCGCTCGGCCTTCTCCCGCCGACAGCCCACGTTCAGCCGGACGAAACCGGGCGTGCCGTAGACCCCGCCCGGCATGATCGCGACCTTCTCGACGGTGATCAGCTCCTCCTGCAGCCGGGTCTCCTCGATGCCCAGGGGCCGCAGGTCGATCCAGGCGAGGTAGCCCGCCTGCGGGGGCGCCCAGCCGAGCTCGGGAAGGCCGGCCGCGAGGTGGTCCCGGACCATGCCCATCGTGCCCGCCACGTACGCGCGCAGCTCGTCCAGCCAGTCCGCGCCGTGCCGGTACGCGGCGATGTGGGCGGTCAGCGAGAGCACGGCGGGCGAGGCGAGCCCCTCGCCGGTCTCCATGCGCCGGACGAAGGCCGCGCGCTCGTCGGGGTCGCCGATGATCCCGTACGAGCCGGAGAGCGCGGGGAAGTTGAAGGCCTTGGTGGCCGAGGTGATCAGCGCCCAGTGGTGTCCCCGGCCCCGCTCGGCGATCCGGGTCCACGGGATGTGGCGGTGGCCCTCGGTGGTCAGGTCGGCATGGATCTCGTCGCTGACGACGGCCGCGCCATGGCGCTCGGCGAGCACGGCGAACTCCCGGAGCTCGGCCTCCGTCCACACCCGGCCGGTCGGATTGTGCGGGGAGCAGAGCAGCAGGACCTTGCTGTCCGGCCGGGCCAGCTCCCGTTCGAGGGCCTCGGTGTCGCCGAGAGGGACGCCGCGCAGCTCGCGCCCGAGCCCCGTGACGGCCTTGCGGAAGCCGTCGTAGGTGGGGGTGTGGACGACGACGCCGTCGCCGGGTTCGGTCCACATCCGCAGGAGCTGGGAGAGCTGGTTGAGCACGGAGGGCGCGTACACCAGGGAGTCCGGGTCGATCTCGGCCTCGTACCGGGTGGCGTACCAATGACGTATCGCCTCGCGGAACTCCCCGAGCCGCCAGTCGGTGTAGCCGAAGACCCCGTGGTCGACGCGGTCGCGCAGGGCCCCGAGGACCTCCGGCGGGGAGGCGAAGTCCATGTCGGAGATGGTGAAGGGGAGCAGGTCGGGGACGCCGAAGCGGTCCGCGATCCCGTCCCACTGGACCGACCAGGTCCCCCGGCGGTCGATCTCCCGGTCGAAGTCGTACGTCGTCGTCACCGTGGTCTCTCCTCCGGACATCTCTCTCCTCCAGACACGCCGAGGGCCCGGCACCCCCACGCCAGGGCGGGGGTACCGGGCCGCTCGTACAACGCTCGCTTCAGCGCTTACTTCAGCTTGGTGCCGGTCGAGCGCAGCGCCGCGCACGCCTCGGTCACCCGGACGGCCATGCCGGCCTCGGCCAGCTTGCCCCAGGTGCGCGGGTCGTAGGTCGACTTGATGCCGACCTCGCCGTCGACCTTCAGGACACCGTCGTAGTTCTTGAACATGTGGTTCGCCACCGGACGCGTGAAGGCGTACTGGGTGTCGGTGTCGAGGTTCATCTTCACGACGCCGTTCTCCAGGGCGGTGGCGATCTCCTCGGCCGTGGAGCCCGAGCCGCCGTGGAAGACGAAGTCGAACGGGGAGGCCTTGCCGTACTTCTCGGCGACGCCGGCCTGGAGGTCCTTGAGGAGCTCCGGGCGGAGGACGACGTTGCCCGGCTTGTAGACGCCGTGCACGTTGCCGAAGGAGGCGGCGAGCAGGTAGCGGCCCTTCTCGCCCAGGCCCAGGGCCTCGGCGGTGCGGAGCGCGTCGTCGACGGTGGTGTACAGCTCGTCGTTGATCTCGTGGCTGACGCCGTCCTCCTCGCCACCGGTCGGGGTGATCTCGACCTCAAGGATGATCTTGGCGGCGGCGGCCTTCGCGAGCAGCTCCTGGCCGATGGCCAGGTTGTCGGCGAGGGTCTCGGCGGAGCCGTCCCACATGTGCGACTGGAACAGCGGGTTCTCGCCACGGGCGACGCGCTCGGCGGAGACCTCCAGCAGCGGACGGACGTAGCCGTCCAGCTTGTCCTTCGGGCAGTGGTCGGTGTGCAGCGCGACCGTGATGTCGTACTTCGCGGCGACGATGTGCGCGAACTCGGCCAGGGCAACGGCGCCCGTGACCATGTCCTTGTTGTACTGGCCGCCCAGGAACTCGGCTCCGCCGGTCGAGATCTGGATGATGCCGTCGCTCTCGGCCTCCGCGAAGCCGCGCAGGGCGGCGTGCAGGGTCTGGGACGAAGTCACGTTGATGGCCGGGTAGGCGAACTTGCCTGCCTTCGCCCGGTCGAGCATCTCGTTGTAGACCTCGGGGGTTGCGATGGGCATTCGTCCGCTCCTTGTGATGTGCGGGGTGTGTGCGTTGCTGTCCCTGACCTGGGGGCGACGTCATCGTCGACGCCCATCCTTCCAGACTCTTCTCCGGGCTCCCACGGGCCCGGCATGACAAGGGGCGGGGTGTTTCACGTGAAACACCCCGCCCCTCGGTAAAATCGCAGGTCAGGACAGCAGTCACCGATGTCCGGGACCTAAGTCACGACTTCGCGGCGGTTACGCCAGGTCGAGATCGGCCAGCTGGTAGCCGGTGAGGTACGTCAGACCCGCCCCGGCGATGGCCTCGGCGGCGCCCCGGTCGACGATCGTGGCCACGGCGACGACCTCGCCGCCGGCCTCGCGGACGGCCTCCACGGCGGTCAGCGGCGAGCCGCCGGTGGTCGAGGTGTCCTCCACGACGAGGCAGCGACGGCCCTTGACGTCCGCGCCCTCGATACGGCGCTGCATGCCGTGGGCCTTCTGCGCCTTCCGGACGACGAAGGCGTCGAGACGCTGTCCGCGCGCGGCGGAGGCGTGCAGCATCGAGGTCGCGACCGGGTCGGCGCCCAGGGTCAGACCGCCGACGCAGTCGAAGTCCAGGTCGGCCGTCAGGTCGAGCATGACCTGACCCACCAGCGGCGCGGCCTCGCCGTCCAGCGTGATCCGGCGCAGGTCGATGTAGTAGTCGGCTTCCAGACCCGAGGAGAGGGTCACCTTGCCGTGCACCACGGCCTTGTCCTTGATCTGCTGGAGCAGCTCAGCGCGTACGTCAGTCATGGTCAGCAGCTTAAGGGGCGCCGTGGCGCCCTGACTCAGAGCCGCCGCCAGCGCCAGGTGCTCTCGACCTCCAGGGGGTCGATCGGGGTGACCAGACGGGGATGGGTGTTGAGGCCGTTCGGCGGGCCGGACTGCGGCTCGACACAGACGGCCTCCTCGGGCTCGTCGTAGATCACGACCCACTCGGCGCGGCTGGTGACCTTCAGCTCCAGCTCCTCCGGCCAGGTGAGGGTGACGTCGACGCCCCCGGGCATGCCGAAGCAGTCGTCCCAGGGGCCGGGGCTGGGGTCGATCCGGCGTCCGGTGGGCAGGTGGTTCTCGCCGCGCTCCTCCTGCCAGGCGGGCGTGAAGTCGATCCGTACGTCCTGACCGCCCCGGCCGAGGTCGCGCAGGAACCAGGGGTGCCAACCGGCCTGGGCCGGAAAGGAGTCGTCGTAGGTCTCGACGCCGAAGCGGAGGGTGAGGGAGTCCTCGGTCAGCTCGAAGACCTGGGTGACCGTGCCCTTGTACGGCCACGGGTCACCGAGCTCGCAGGTGAAGACGGCTTCGGTCGCGGAGACCCTCGCGGACTTCCAGGCGAGGTCGCGGACGGTGCCGTGGATGGCGTGCGGGGGTGCGTTGACCGGCAGCTGATGGCTGGTGGCCCCGTTGCGGAAGCGGCCGTTCTCGGTCCGTCCGCACCAGGGCACCATCGGGAAGCTGCCGTACCGCTCGCCCTGGCGCAGCACCTCGGTGCCGCCGATGCGCAGGCTCTCGATCCGGCAGCCGTTCTCGGGGCTGATGGTCAACTCGGCGTCGCCCGCCGTCAGTCGCGTCTGCATGCTCACGCCCCGACCCTAATCGTGTCAGCGGCGTCGGCGCAGTGCGCGGCCGACGACCACGGCGGAGGCGAGCGCGAGGGCCGCGGCCGGGGCGATCCAGCGCAGGGTGGCACCGGCGCTCGACGCCTCGGGCGCGGGAACCGGGGCGTACCGGCCGCGCGGCGGAGCGTGGTCGACCTCCTCGGCGCTCCGGCCGATCATGGTCCGGCGGGCGTGGGCGGCCTCGGCGGCGGGCTGCGGGGCGGGGAACTCGATGGGCGTGTCACCGAAGGCCTCGTCCAGGAGGGGGTCGAGGGAGGGCGGCGGCACCGGCGCGTCGAAGACGGAACTCCGGTGCGGCTCCTCGACTCCGTCGTCGACGCCGTCGTCGTCGGAGTCGGGCTCGACGGCCTCCTCGGCGGCTGCGGTGTCCGCCGCTTCGGCGGCGCCCGCGTCCGGCTCCTCCGGCGCGTCCGGCTCCTCAGCCAGCGCCGCCAGCCCCTCGACGAACTTGTCGAGCATCCGGGCGCCCGCGGTGGACCGGACCTCGTCCGTCGCCTCGGCGAGCCGGCCGGCCGCCGTCAGGCCGCCGGTGAAGCTCAGGCGGGTGCCCTCGGCCACCGGAGTGAGGACGACGGTGAGCGACAGCTCCGCCGTGCCCTTGCCCCGGACTTCGGTTCCCCGGCCCTCGTAGGTGATGGCACCGTCCCGCTCGACGACCTTCAGGGCGCCCCGGTAGGTGATGGTGTTGCCGCCGACCCGCACCTTGAGCCGGCCCGTCAGGGGGCCCGCCTCCGCGTCGGCGTCGCGCTGGAGACCGGGGACGCAGCGCGCCACCCGGGCCGGGTCCGTGAGCGTCGCACGCAGAACCGCGGCCGGGACCGGGACGAACACCTCATGCTCCATGGAAGCCGAGCCTACTCAGACGGGGGCGCGGCGTCGCCCGTTCGGCACGGAAGCCGGTTCCCTCAGCCTCCGTAGCGCGGGTGCACCAGCGTCGACGGGGGCGGTTCGGCGCCCCGGCCGCGCTCGGCGCGGCGCGCCGCGGCCTCCAGGGTGTCCCGGCCGAGTGAGCGCAGCCGGGGCGCGTCGGGGGCGAGGCCGAGGGCGGGCGGACGGCTGCCCGGTACGGCCAGGAGGAAGCCCCAGTCGCCGGGCCCCCGCCCCGTCCCGCCGGCGCTGTCGGCGCGGTCGGGTCCGGCGGCGAAGCCGGGGGTGCGGCCGCTCGCGCTGTAGGGGCGGGTCGCGAAGCCGGCCGCGTGCAGGGTGGCGTCCACGGTCCAGTAGGTGTGGGGCCGGTCGGTGACGGACCCGGCGTGCACGGCGAACCGTCCGGAGGGGGTGAGGACCTGGGCCACGAGTCCGTAGAACTCCTGCGCGTACAGCTTGGCGCTGGGGGTGATCCCGGGGTCGGGCAGATCGGAGATCACCACGTCGTACCGTTCCTGCTGACGATCGGTGGCGCCCCGGAGCCAGTGGAAGGCGTCCGCGTGGACCACCCGGACGCGCGGGTCCCGGAACGCCTGCCCGTTGAGCCTGGAGAGAGCCGGGTCCGTCCGGGCGAGGCGGACGACGCCCGGGTCGAGTTCGACGACGGTGACGGAGCGGACCCCGGGGTAGCGCAGGGCCTCGCGGGCGGCCATGCCGTCCCCACCGCCGACGATCAGCACGCGGGCGTGCGCGCCGTTCATCGCGGGGTGGACGAGGGCCTCGTGGTAGCGGTACTCGTCCTGGCCGGCCACCCGGAGGCGGCCGTCGAGGAACAGGTCGGGCGGGCCTTCGCGGCCGCCGGTCACGACGATCTCCTGGAGCTCGGTGTGGACGGCGACCCGCACCCGCTCCCCGTACACCGCCCGCCGGGCGGCCTGTTCGAAGTCGTCGACGAGCACGGTCGCCGTGGCGAGGACCGCGAGGACCGACACGTTCACCGCGACGAGCAGGGCCCGGGAGCGGGCGGTCAGGTCGCGGCGGAAGACCCAGAGGACGAGGCCGCCGCCCGCCACGGCGTTGACCGCGCCGGTGACGAGGGCGCCGGTGAGCTGACCGAGCCAGGGCAGCAGCAGAAAGGGGAAGGCGAGGCCGCCGACCAGGGCGCCGACGTAGTCGGCGGCGAAGAGGTCGGCGACCGTCCCGGCGGCGTCGTCCTGCTTCCCGAGCGAGGCCTTCCGCCCGGACCGGCCCGACCGGTCGCCCCGCTGTATGAGAGACATCAGGAGCGGGATCTCCGCGCCGATGAGCACCCCGATGGCGAGCGAGAACACCACGAGGACGTACCGCGATTCGCCGAACCAGGCGAAGGCCGCGTACAGCACCATCGCCGAGGTGCCGCCGATGAGCGCGAGCCCGGCCTCGACCAGGCCGAAGCCGACGGCGGCGCGGCAGCGCAGCGCCTTGGCGAGGAGCGAGCCCACCCCCATGGCGAAGACCATGACGGAGAGCACGACGGAGGCCTGGGTGACCGAGTCGCCGATCAAGTAGGAGGCGAGCGCGACCAGTTCGAGTTCGTAGACCAGGCCGCAGGCGGCGCAGACGAAGACCACCGCGAGGACCGGGAACCGCACCGTCTCGCGCGGCGGCTCGGGCCGTCGCACGGGCGCCCGCCGCACCCTCTTGGGTGGCATGGTCACGGTCGGCTCGATCATGACCGTAACGCTACGTCACGATCCGGGCGCCCCCTGTCACCCACACGAGTGGATCTGGAGCTCCGGGAGGGCGCATCAGAGCGTTGCAGGCATACGTACGCTGATACGGGTCCTGGTCACCACCAACTGCCCTTCCTGCGGGTAGGCGTGCCAGGTGCGCCAGCGCAGCTGACCCTCGTGGCGCTGCGCCAGCATCGCCGTGAAGGCGTGCGGGGAGCCGGGAAAGGTCCCCGCGAGTCCATGGGGGTGGTCGGCGACGAGTGCCAGCAACTCCTGCGCCCGGCCCGCGAAGGAGCCGTGCGAGAGCGTCTCGACGCGGGCGGCGAATTCGTACTCCCATTCGCCGACACGCTTGGAGACGCCGAGCGGCAGCGGGGTGCTGCTGCCCGGCATGCAGGCGACGGTCTCCGAGCAACTGCGGCCCTCCTCTTCCAGGAGCACCTGGTGGGAAGCACCGAGCAGCCTCAACTGCAGCTTTGCGCCGGAGAGTTCGAGGTCGAGCACGGCGAGGGCGGGCAGCGGCTCGCGCCCGAGGGCCCAGGCCAGATCGGCCGCGCGGGTATCGGTATAGGAGGTTTTCAGGGTGGTGAGCATGGGTCGGCTCCGCAAACACGGTTTGACGGGTGGGCCGGGGGCGCCCCGGAGAAGGGTTCAACGGGAGTGGGGAATCGCCGGCTCGGGTCCACACACGGTCCGAGGGCTGTCTCTGTCAGGAGCGAGAGAACCACGGACGCCGGACGACTCGCAGCGTTTTTACCCAACTTGCTGTGTTTTCCAACCCCTTCGGGGACCCCACAGTTCACTTGTTCAATCAGAGTTGATCGACATGTCCGCTCCGATTGCCCACGTCACGTGCCACGCGCCTGCGGAGCCGCCGGCCACCCGGGTGCTCAGCTGCCGCCACCGCCGCAGCCGCCACCGCCGCCACCACAGCTGGAGGACCCCCCGCAGGAGCTGGAGCCGCCGCCACCACAGCCGCCCCCGCCGCCACCGTCCGCCCAGGTGATGCTGCCGCCGCTCGACCGCGAGCCCCGCCGCCGCGGCCTGCCGCGGCCGACGCCGGCGCCGCGGAACATGCTGACGAGGCCCACGAAGACCACGATGCCCAGGAAGATGAAGAAGATTTCCATCAGTACTGCCCCCGTTCTCTTGTGCGAGGGAGATTCCCTCGGGCGCACCCCGTCAAAGCGCACTTGAGGAAGTCCAGAGCTTCGCCGCAGGATGGCCGTCATGACACGACCGCCGCTCAACCGCAGCCTCGCCGAGTTCGGGACGACGATCTTCGCCGAGATGTCCGCGCTCGCCGCCAGGACCGGGGCGATCAACCTCGGTCAGGGCTTCCCCGACACCGACGGCCCCGAGGAGATCCGGGAGGCGGCGGTCCGCGCGCTGCGGGACGGCCGCGGCAACCAGTACCCGCCCGGCCCCGGCGTCCCCGAGCTGCGGTCGGCGATCGCCGACCACCAGCGGGACCGGTACGGCCTCGGCTTCGACCCGGACACCGAGGTGCTCGTCACCGCGGGCGCCACCGAGGCGATCGCGGCGGCCCTGCTCGCCCTCGTCGAACCGGGCGACGAGGTCATCGCCCTGGAGCCGTACTACGACTCGTACGCCGCCTGTGTCGCCATGGCCGGCGGGACCCGGGTCCCCGTCACCCTCCGCCCCCACGACGGGTCCTACGTCCTCGACCTCGACGAGCTGCGGGCCGCCGTCACCGACCGGACCCGCCTGATCCTCCTCAACACCCCGCACAACCCCACCGGCACCGTCCTCACCCGGGCCGAACTGACCGCCGTCGCCGAGCTCGCCGTCGAGCGGGACCTGCTCGTCGTCACCGACGAGGTGTACGAGCACCTGGTCTTCGACGACGCCGAGCACCTGCCGATCGCGAGCCTGCCGGGGATGCGGGAGCGCACGGTCACCATCGGCTCGGCCGGCAAGACGTTCTCGTTCACCGGCTGGAAGGTCGGCTGGATCACCGCGAGCCCCGAGCTGACCTCCGCCGTCCGCTCGGCCAAGCAGTTCCTCACGTACGTGTCCTCCGGCCCGTTCCAGTACGCGATCGCCGAAGCCCTGCGCCTCCCGGCCACGTACTTCGACACCCTCCGCACGGAGCTCTCCGCCAAACGGGACCTGCTGAGCGAGGGCCTCGCACAGGCGGGATTCGCGGTCTACAAGCCCGCCGGCACGTACTTCGTCACCACCGACATCCGCCCCCTCGGCGCCGAGGACGGCTTCGCCTTCTGCCGCTCGCTGCCCGAGCGCGCCGGGGTCGTCGCCATCCCGAACGCCGTCTTCTACGACCACCGCGAGGCCGGCGCCCCCTTCGTCCGCTTCGCCTTCTGCAAGAGGACCGAGGTCCTGGAGGAGGCCGTGTCCCGGCTCAAGCGACTGGCCTGACGCCCGGCCGCACCACCGCCGACGACGAGAGCCCGGCCCCTCGGAAGGGGCCGGGCTCTCGTGCTGGAACGGGGGAGGCTCAGGCCTCTTCGTCGCCCGCGGCCTTGTCCTCGGGGGACTCCAGGCCGAACTGCTCGACGACCCACTTGTCGAACTCGATGGAGGCGCGGACCCAGCTGACCGTGGAGGACACGAAGTGCTCCAGGGCGACGCCGGTGCCGATCAGCATCTGGGCCTCACCGATGAGGCGGAGGGTGGCGGAGCCGTCCTCCTCCTCGTGCAGGTGCGTGTAGACCTTCGGCCACAGGGTGCGGCGGTTCCAGTCGTCGATCGCGTCGAGGATCTTGGCGCGGTCGTCGGCCGAGTGCGGGCGGTCGTAGAACGTCCGCACCGAGAAGACCTGCTGCTCGTCCTCGCCACGGAACATGAAGTACGTGCGGAATTCCTCCCACGGCGCCGCGAGGTCACCCTCGTCGTCGATGACGTACTTCAGCTCCATCTGATCGAGGAGCTGCTTCACGAGGTCCTGGTCGGGGACGACGGGGCCCGCCGGTCCTGCGGCCTGAGGCTGGGGCTGGCCCCCGAAATTCGGAATCGAGGACGGGTCGATGCTCACCGTGTATTTCCCTTCGTACGGATGTCGCCATCCTCCCCCATGCCGGGCGGTCTGTGGCAAGCCCTGCCTCCCGCGATCCGCTGCGGGCTGACAAGAACTGGTGCGTCGGGGGAAATCACCGCCGGGAAAAACGCGAAAAGGAAAAACAAGGGCCGCACGCCTCCGTGCGGGTCACGTACGAGGACGGGGTCACCGCCCTCGTACGTGCCGAGGCCCCCGTCACCGCCCCG
>NZ_LIPQ01000108.1 GCF_001418135.1 Streptomyces aureus | reverse complement strand
TTTCCTCCGGGCTTCCCTTCGGTATTTCGTGTTTCCAGCCTAGCAGATCCGATTTCCCGTTTCTGCCACCCGCTGGAGCGGGTTCGCTGGGCAGGAATTCACTTTCGTGCTTTCCGTTCCCGGCGGGGTTGAACATTACCAGGCTTTCTCGGTCCCCCCGACCACATCCCTGCGAGCATGCAGAGGTGTAGACCACTGGGGTTAGGATCTGGCTTGATAGGTGCTGCCGACCCGCGACTCAAGGCCGCGTTGGGGTCAGGCAGGAGTACGACAGTACATCCCACCGTCAGCTGAGGCAAATCGTTTCCGGTGGTCCCTAGCTCCGCCCAACTGGTACGTCCCGGGCGGAACTGGGACTTCTTATGACATACGCTTCTGAACAGTACGCCGTCCAGGACAGGTAGTGACGGCGCCACACAATCTCCGCCCCTGGGAGGCTTCCCATGACAACCGTGACGTCGCCGCTTGCCGGACGCGCCATCGGTCTCGCCGCAGTTCCCGACCCGGTCTTCTCCGGTGCGATGGTCGGGCCCGGCACCGCCATCGATCCCGTACGTGAGCCCTCGGAGGCCGTCTCCCCCATCGACGGGGTCATCGTCTCCATGCACCCGCACGCCTTCGTCGTCGTCGACGGTGAGGGCCACGGGGTGCTGACCCATCTCGGCATCGACACCGTGCAGCTCAACGGGGAGGGCTTCGAGCTCCTCGTGAGCAAGGGCGACACCGTCCAGCGCGGGCAGGCCGTCGTGCGCTGGGACCCCGCCGCGGTCGAGGCCGCCGGCAAGTCCCCCATCTGTCCCATCGTGGCCCTCGAGGCCACTGCGGACTCGCTCTCCCATGTCGTCGAGGACGGCGACGTGAAGGCCGGCGACCAGCTCTTCGGCTGGAGCTGAGCCGGATCGTCCCCGTGACGACCGCGAGTTCGACATTCAACGCGGTGGCAGGTGCCGCCGCTCTATCGGAGACGGGTGAGATGGAGACAACGCTGCGAGGCGTCGGCGTCAGCCACGGTGTGGCGATCGGCGAGGTCCGGCACATGGGCACGGCGGTTCTCGAACCGCCGGCCAAGCAGATTCCGGCGGACGAGGCGGAGCGCGAACAGGGGCGCGCCCGTCAGGCCGTCGAGGCTGTCGCCGCCGACCTCAATGCACGCGGCAACCTGGCCGGGGGCGAGGCTCAGCACGTGCTCGAGGCCCAGGCGATGATCGCCCAGGACCCGGAGCTCATCGCCGACGTGGACCGTCGTATCGCCGTGGGCAGCACGGCCGAGCGCGGCATCTACGACGCCTTCTCGCACTATCGCGAGCTGCTCGCCGGTGCCGGTGAGTACATGGCCGGGCGGGTCGCCGACCTCGACGACGTGCGGAACCGGATCGTGGCGCGCCTCCTCGGTGTGCCGATGCCGGGTGTGCCGGACAGCGACGAGCCGTACGTGCTGATCGCGCGGGACCTCGCACCCGCCGACACGGCACTGCTCGACCCCACGCTGGTGCTCGGGTTCGTGACCGAGGAGGGCGGGCCGACCAGTCACAGCGCGATTCTCGCGCGGGCGCTGGGTGTGCCGGCCATCGTCGCGCTGCCGGGCGCGGGTGAGCTCGCCGAGGGCACGATGATCGCGGTCGACGGTTCGACCGGGGAGATCTTCGTGGACCCGAGCGAGGAGAAGAAGGCGGAGCTGACCAAGGCCGCCGCCGCGCGCAAGGCCGCGCTGGCGACGTCCAGCGGTCCGGGCGCCACCTCGGACGGGCACAAGGTGCCGCTGCTCGCCAACGTCGGTGGTCCGGCGGACGTGCCGGCGGCGGTGGAGGCCGGTGCCGAGGGCGTCGGTCTGTTCCGTACGGAGTTCCTCTTCCTGGACGACAGCGAGAAGGCTCCGTCCGAGGAGAAGCAGGTCGAGGCCTATCGCAAGGTGCTCGAGGCGTTCCCCGAGGGCCGTGTGGTCGTGCGGGTGCTCGACGCCGGTGCGGACAAGCCACTGGACTTCCTGACTCCGGCGGACGAGCCGAACCCGGCGCTCGGCGTGCGGGGTCTGCGGTCGCTCCTGGAGCACCCGGAGGTGCTGCGGACCCAGCTGACCGCGCTGGCGAAGGCGGCCGAGGGGCTGCCGGTGTACCTCGAGGTCATGGCGCCGATGGTGGCCGACCGTACGGACGCGAAGGACTTCGCGGACGCGTGCCGTGAGGCGGGCCTGCGGGCGAAGTTCGGTGCGATGGTCGAGATTCCCTCGGCCGCGCTGCGGGCGCGCTCGATCCTCCAGGAGGTCGAGTTCCTTTCGCTCGGCACCAACGACCTGGCGCAGTACACCTTCGCGGCCGACCGTCAGGTCGGTGCGGTGTCGCGGCTCCAGGACCCGTGGCAGCCGGCACTGCTCGACCTGGTGGCGCTGTCCGCCGAGGCGGCGAAGGCCGAGGGCAAGAGCTGTGGTGTCTGTGGCGAGGCCGCCGCCGATCCGCTGCTCGCGTGTGTGCTGACGGGTCTGGGTGTCACCTCCCTTTCCATGGGTGCTGCCTCGATTCCCTATGTGCGGGCGACGCTGGCCAAGTACACGCTGGCGCAGTGCGAGCGTGCCGCGGCCGCGGCGCGTGCCGCGGACACGGCGCACGAGGCGCGCGTGGCCGCGCAGGCGGTGCTGTCCGGGGAGTGATTCCCGGGGGTGCTTGACGAAGGGGCTTTCCGTCACGAGGTGGCGGGGAGCCCCTTCGGCGTGTGCGGGGTCAGTGGTGGGTGGTCCAGTCGTCGTCGGGGTCGGGGGTGAGGGGGAATCCGGCGCGGTGGTCGACGCCCGGTTCCGGGGAGAGGGGTTCTCCGGTGCGGGCGTCGGTGCAGTAGGCGGCGAAGACCTCGGCCTCGGTGAGGGGGGTGAGGGTGCCGCCGGTGAGGCGCCAGCCGTGGAGTCGGTCGCGGGCGCCGGGAGAGGTGGTGCGCAGGACGAGTCCGCCGGGTGCTCCGAGGACGATGCCCGCTGCGAGGACGGCGAGGAGCTGGTCGTCGGCGGCCGGGACGCTGCAGACGAGGTGGTGGATACCGGGGCCGGCGGCGTCCAGGAGCCGGGCGAGGAGCCGGGCGGCGCGCTCGAAGGCGGCCCTGCCGATGTCCTTGCCGCAGGTGGCGCAGTCGCCCGCGGTGGCGAGGACGGTGGTGGCGTACTCCCAGGTGGCGTGGCGGACGGCGGTGTCGACCAGCTCGGGGAGGAGGGTGCTGAGGGGCTGCCCGGTGTACGTGACCTGGGCGCCGGTGGCGGCGAGGTGGGCGGTGAAGCGGCTGCGGCTGGTGGGGTGGTCGGGGTCGAGGGCGGTTTCGGCGCAGTAGGCCGCGTACTCCTCGGGGTCGAAGAGGGTGACGGTGGTGTGGCCGCCCTGGGTGGCGAGGGTCCTGAGGAGGGCCTCGACCTGGCGGAGGTAGGTGGTGTGGTCGTCGAAGGCGAAGGTGCGGTACCGGCGCATGGCCGTGAAGTCGTGCTCGTCGGCGAGGAGGCCGACGGTGCTGGGGACTTCGCGGCGCAGGGCGCGGCGGAGGTTCGCTGGGGTGGTGCCGGTCCGTGTCATGTCTCCCCCTGGAATGCGGTCCGATCAGTGCTCACTCACCGTAACCTTCGCCACTGACAGTGACGGTTCGGGGAGGCGTCGGCGGACGAGGCGGTTCTGGGCGGCGCTGGTGGCGACGAGCGCCGCGCCGAGGAAGGGCCAGGCCAGCGGGCCGGCGGAGACGAGGCCGGTCATGAGGAGCGGGCCGACGAAGCGCTGGGTGGACTGGGCGAGGCCGTGGACACCGAGGTAGGCGCCCTGTGCGTCGTCGGGGGCGAGGGCCACGGAGATCTCCCAGGACGCGATGGTGTGGATCATCTCGGCGAAGGTGAGGACGACGGCCGCGGTGATCAGGAAGCTGAGGACCGCGCTCAGGACCAGGCCCCACTGGATCTGGATGCCCTGCATCTCCCCGTCGATCACCCTGCAGGGGTCCTTGAGGCAGGACGAGTAGCTCTCCAGGTTCTTCGTGCCGAAGGCGCCGACGACCGGGTTGATGATGCCCTTGACCACCGAGTTCACGATGTTGGTGAACGCGGCACCGATGACGACGGCCACGGCCAGGTCGATCACGTTGCCACGCATCAGGAAGGCCTTGAAGCCCGCCAGCAAACTTTCCTTGTTCTCGGCCACCGAGGTGCCTTTCGTCGCTTGTGCTGCTCTGTGCGGTGCCATTAGGCCGCGAACGGAACAGGGCCGTCCAATCCATACACACGGACCGGTGACTTGACAGGGTGCCAGTGCGAATCAGCACAGTGTCACCGCCAGTTGGGACGTGACACCGGCGCCTGCCAGCGCGGCGGCCGTCGACCGCGGCACGGACAGGACGACGAGCGCCCCTCCGTCCGAACGAGTCTCACCCGGGTGCGGAACCTCGGCCACTCGGGCGCCCGACGCGACGACCCGCGCCTCACCCTCCCCGCCGAGCGCCGAGTTGGGCGCGGCGATCACATCGACCCGGTCACCGGGGCGCAGCAGCCGAACGGTCGCGCCGTCGGCGATCCGTACCGGAGCGGACACCAGCCGGACGGCGACGGACGGCCGCGCGCGAGCCGCGGTGGGGGCGATCCCGTGGGGGGCGATCCGGTCGCCCGGTGGGGGCGCCGCGGCCGCGCCCGGTGGTGGGCCGCCACCCGCGACGGCGAGGGCCGCCGCCACGAGGGCCAGGAGCACCGCGGGGGCCCAGCGCCCCCGTCGCAGCGCCCTGCGCAGCCGGAGCCTGGCGCCCCGTACCCGCAGGGGCTCGAAGGGCGGCACCACGCACGGCGCCGGAACGGGGGAGGGGGAGGGGAAGGTGTGCGTCATCGTGGGTGCCGCCGTCCTGGTCGGGAATGGGATCGGCTCCCACTCTCCGGCCCGCGCCGGTTCCCCGCTCCGGCCTGGGGATCACCCGCCGCCTGTGGACAACTCCCTCACCCTCCCGGGGGGTTCACGGCAGCTCGATCCCCAGGTCCCAGCCGTCGTGCGCGCGCGTGCACAGGCAGTCCCGGTCCATCGTCGCGGGCAGCGCGCCCACCGCGTCGAACAGCACCTCCCGCAGCCGTTCCACGTTCTCGCCGAACACCCGCAGCACCTCGGTGTGGGAGACGCCCTCGCCGGTCTCGGCGCCCGCGTCCAGGTCGGTGACGAGCGCCAGCGAGGTGTAGCAGAGGCCCAGCTCACGGGCGAGGACGGCCTCGGGGTGCCCGGTCATGCCGACGACCGACCAGCCGGCCGCCGCGTGCCACCGGGACTCCGCCCGGGTGGAGAAGCGGGGCCCCTCGATCACGACCATCGTGCCGCCGTCGACCGGCTCCCAGCCCCGCCCCCGCGCGGCCTTGGCCGCGACCCGCCGCCCGTCCGGGCAGTACGGGTCGGCGAAGGTCACATGGACGACGCGCGGCACGGCCCCGTCGGCCCGCCGCTCCCCGTCGAAGTAGGTCTGCGCGCGGGCCTTCGTACGGTCGACGAGCTGGTCCGGGACGACGAGCGTGCCCGGCCCGTACTCCTCGCGGAGTCCGCCGACGGCGCAGGGCCCGAGGATCTGCCGGACGCCGACGGAGCGCAGGGCCCAGAGGTTGGCGCGGTAGTTGATGCGGTGCGGCGGGACGCTGTGGCTCCGGCCGTGGCGGGGAAGGAAGGCGACCTGCCGGCCGGCGACCTCGCCGAGGAAGAGGGAGTCGCTGGGGCTGCCGTACGGCGTGTCGACGGAGACCTCCGTGACGTCCTCCAGGAAGGAGTAGAAGCCCGAGCCGCCGATCACGCCGATGTCCGCGTACGCACCTTGGTTGGCCATGGCGATCACCCTATGCGGGGCACCGGAGAACGCCGAGGGCCCCGTCGCGAACGACGGGGCCCTCGGCGAAGAACGTACGGACTGCGTGCTGGGATCAGGCGCGCAGGGGTCAGGCGGCCGAGCTTCCGGTGCTCGACGAGGACGTCGAGGAGACGGAGGCGGACGACGAAGAGGTCGACGCGGCCGGCTTCGCGTCCGACGTCGAGGACGACGTGGACGAGGACGACGGGGTCGAGGACTTCGACGCGGCCGGCGAGCTGCTGGACGACGAGCCGCGGCTGTCGTTCCGGTAGAAGCCGGATCCCTTGAAGACGATGCCGACGGCCGAGAACACCTTCTTCAGGCGGCCCTTGCACTGGGGGCACTCGGTCAGCGCGTCATCGGTGAACTTCTGCACCGCCTCGAGGCCTTCGCCGCACTCGGTGCACTGGTACTGGTAGGTCGGCACTTGTCTTCCTCCTGGCACTCACACTCATCGAGTGCTAACGACAATCCATACTGACGTATTCCGCGGGTTCAGTCCACCGCCACCGGCACGCGGTGACCGATACCACGCGCCGCGACGAGGCTCGTCTCGCGCGGCGTGAGGCGCGACCGCAGGGCGAGGAGCGTGGCCAGGGCGAGCGCCGTGCCCACCATCGGCACCAGGAATCCGGTGCTCGCGCCGTGGGCGTCGGCGAGGCGGCCGGCGACCGTGACGGCCGCGGCCTGGCCGAGCGCGACGGCGCCGGTGAGCCAGGTGAAGGCCTCGGTACGGGCGGACGCCGGGATCAGGGTCTCGACGATGGTGTAGCCGGTGATCAGGGCCGGGGCGATGCACAGACCCACGACCAGGCCGAGGGCGCCGAGGAGCAGCACCGAGTGCGTGGTCCACAGCAGCGACGCGGCGACGGTGAGGCCGGCGTAGCCGAGGATCAGGCGGCGGCGGGGGCCGACCTTCCAGGCGACGGCGCCCATGGCGATGCCCGCGAGCATGTTGCCGGCGGCGAAGATCCCGTACAGCAGACCGTTGGCGCCGGGGTTGCCGATCTCCTCGGTGAACGCGGTCAGGGAGACCTGCATGCCGCCGAAGACGGAGCCGATGCCGAGGAAGGCGACGACGAGGACACGGACGCCGGGGATGGAGAGCGCCGAGCGGTGCGGCTCCGAGGAGCCGGCCGCGGAGATGCCGAACGCGGGCTGGGTGGCGCGCTGCGCGGCGAAGAAGAGACCGCCGAAGAGGGTGAGGGCGGCCTCGGCGATCAGACCGGCGGCCGGGTGGACGCCGGTGCACAGGGCGGTCGCGAGGACGGGGCCGACGACGAAGGTGAACTCGTCGGTGACGGACTCGAAGGCCGCGGCCGTCGGCATCAGCGGGGTGCCGTCCAGCTTGGCGGCCCAGCGCGCCCGGACCATCGGCCCGACCTGCGGCACGGAGGCACCGGCGGGCACGGCGGCCAGGAACAGGGCCCACAGCGGGGCGCCGCCCAGGGCGAGCACCACGAGCAGCGAGACGGAAGCGGTGTGGACGAGGACGCCGGGGATCAGGACGGCGCGCTGGCCGAAGCGGTCGGCGAGCTTGCCGCTCTGCGGCGCGAACAGTGCCATCGAGACGCCGGTGACGGCGGCGACCGCGCCGGCGCTGCCGAAGGAGCCGGTGGTGTGCTGGACGAGCAGGACGATGCCGATGGTCAGCATCGCGAAGGGCTGCCGGGCGGCGAAGCCGGGGAGCAGGAAGGACAGCGCACCGGGTGTGCGCATGAGCTGCCCGTAGCCGGGCCGCTTGTCCGAGATGACCGTGGACGCCACGGTCCTGGCCTTTCTGCCGCCTGGTAGCGCGCCCCGGCACGGTGGTGCGGGTGTCGCCGAGAGCTGTCCTCATGCGCGTTACTGCGGTAGATACCGGGCCGACCCCACTGCGGAGGGGCGCCACGGCCGCCATACGGTCGCGCCAGCTCTGCGTCAGGCAGAGTTGGTTCGATCAGGTGTGCCTTCATGGTACAGGGAGGAGCGTCTTCCTGCCTGGGAAAACGCTCCTGCCCTCGAATTAATGCCTCGGATCAACCGGATGTTCGTTTGTGGCCGTGGCGGTGGAAGCGCATCTCGGTGCCGTGTGGCTCGCTGACCGCCGTGGCGCCCCCCGTGCCCAGCCAGCCGGCGAGCTTGCCGCCCTGGCCGACCGCGCGCAGCCGCCGTTCCGTGGCGTCGCGCACCGGGTCGGTCGCGACGACGAGGAGTTCGTCGCCGCGCCGCAGGACCGTCGCGGGCCCCGGGACGAAGCTCGTCTCCTCCCGTACGACGAGGGTGACGGCCGCTCCGGCGGGCAGCCGGAGCTCGGCGACCTCGACCCCGTGCATCCGGGAGTGCTCCGGGATGGCGACGGAGAGCAGATGGCCGCGCAGCCGCTCCAGGGGCGCGGACTCGACGCCGAGGTCGGCCGCCTCCCCGGAGTCGCCGAGCTTGAGGGCCTTCGCCAGCCAGGGCAGGGTCGGCCCCTGGACGAGGGTGTAGACGACGACGAGTACGAAGACGATGTTGAAGATCCGCTCGCTGCCCTCGATGTCGGACACCATCGGGATGGTGGCCAGGATGATGGGGACGGCTCCGCGCAGGCCGGCCCAGGACATCAGGGCCTGTTCCTGCCAGGGGATGCGGAAGGGCAGCAGGCTGACCAGGACTTCCATGGGCCGGGCGACCACGGTCAGGACCAGGCCGATGACGACGGCGGGCCAGAAGTCGTGGACGAGCTCGTGCGGGGTGACGAGCAGGCCGAGCAGGACGAACATGCCGATCTGGGCGATCCAGCCGAGTCCCTCTGCGAAGCCCCGGTTCGCGGGCGCGTGCGGCAGCTTGGCGTTGCCGAGGACCATCGAGGCCAGGTAGACGGCGAGGAAGCCGGAGCCGTGGGCCATGGCACCGGCGGCGTACGCGACGACGGCGATGGCCATGACGGCGATCGGGTAGAGGCCGGAGGCGGGCAGGGCGACGTGCCGCAGCCCGTACGCGCCGAGGAAGCCGACGGCGAGACCCACGGCGACGCCGATGGCGAGCTCCAGGGCGATCGTGCCGACGAGGACGTACCAGTGGTCGACCGGTCCCGCCGTGGAGAAGGCGACGACGAGGATGACGACGGGGGCGTCGTTGAAGCCGGACTCGGCCTCCAGGACACCGGTGACCCGTGACGGCAGGGGGACCTTGCGCAGCACGGAGAAGACCGCGGCGGCGTCGGTCGAGGAGACGACGGCGCCGATGATCAGGGCCTGTCGCCAGTCGAGGCCCACGAGGTAGTGGGCGGCGGCGGCCGTGATGCCCACGCTCACCGCGACGCCGACGGTGGAGAGGACGACCGCGGCGGGCAGTGCCGGCTTGATCTCCTTCCACTTCGTGCCGAGGCCACCCTCGGCGAGGATCACGACGAGGGCGGCGTAGCCGATGACCTGCGTCAGTTCCGCGTTGTCGAAGGCGACGTTGCCGATGCCGTCCTGGCCGATGGCGATGCCGATGCCGAGGTAGAGCAGCAGGCTGGGGAGCCCGCTCCGGGACGAGATCCGTACGGCCGCGACCGCGATCAGCAGCACGAGGGAGCTGATGAGCAGGAGTTCGTTGAGCTCGTGGACAGTCAGTGGCCGTTCCTTCCCCTCACATGCGGCTGGATCGTTCTTCCAGCGGCTGTCGCGTGCGGCTGGATCGTTCCTCCAGCGGCAGACACTTCGTTACCTTACCTAATCTTTAACGTTTTCTTGACGCCGTCTTTGCACCTCCTCGCTCGCCAGTACGGTTCTCTTCCGGACACCGCGTCCGGGCCCTCCAGGCGCTGCGCCTAAGGTTGCTCCCGTACTCCAGGACCACCCTGCCCCTCGAAGGACAGCGATGCCCTCCAACACGACCGCGCCTCCCGCCAAGAAGAAAGGGCGGCGCGCCCGCCTGATCCTCCTCGTCCTGGTCCTCGCTCTGGTCGCGGGCGTCGGATACGGCGGGTTCTGGGGTGTGAGCACCGTCCGGGCCTCGTTCCCGCAGACCACGGGCGAGATCCGGCTCGACAGACTGTCCGGCGAGGTCGAGGTGAAGCGCGACGCGAACGGCGTCCCGCAGATCTACGCCGACAACGAGACGGACCTCTTCCGCGCCCAGGGCTACGTCCAGGCGCAGGACCGCTTCTACGAGATGGACGTCCGGCGGCACGTGACCGCGGGCCGGCTCTCCGAGATGTTCGGCGAGAGCCAGGTCGAGACGGACTCGTTCCTGCGCACGCTCGGCTGGCGCCGGGTCGCGCAGCAGGAGTACGACAAGGTCCTGTCGCCGGAGACGAAGAAGTACCTCCAGGCGTACGCGGAGGGCGTCAACGCCTACCTGAAGGACCGGGACCCCGCCGACGTCTCCGTCGAGTACGCGGCCCTGGCCCTCACCAACGACTACGCGATCGAGCCGTGGACGCCGGTCGACTCGGTGGCCTGGCTCAAGGCGATGGCCTGGGACCTGCGCGGCAACATGCAGGACGAGATCGACCGCTCGCTGATGACGAGCCGGATGAGCGCGAGCCAGATCAAGCAGCTGTACCCGGACTACCCGTACGCGCTCCACCAGCCGATCGTCGACCGGGGCGCGGTGGACGATTCCGGGAAGTTCGACCCGAAGGGCAAGGCGGGCGACGGCGACGAGGACCTGACCACCGGTGAGACCCCGGGCGGCGTGCCCGGCAGCGGCTCCGGTTCCTCCGGTTCCTCCGGTTCCTCCGACGGCTCCGGTGCGCAGTCCCAGCTCGGCGCGCTCTCCGAGGTCCTCGACGGCGTTCCCGCCCTCCTCGGCCCCAACGGCAACGGCATCGGCTCGAACTCCTGGGTCGTCTCCGGGCGGTACACCACCTCCGGCAAGCCGCTGCTCGCCAACGACCCGCACCTCGCGCCCCAGCTGCCGTCCCTCTGGTACCAGATGGGTCTGCACTGCCGCTCGGTCTCGGCGACCTGCCGTTACGACGTCTCCGGCTACACCTTCTCCGGCATGCCCGGTGTGATCATCGGACACAACGACAAGATCGCCTGGGGCCTCACCAACCTCGGCGCCGACGTCACCGACCTCTACCTGGAGAAGATCGGCCCCGACGGCTACCTCGTCGACGGCAAGGTCAAGCCCTTCACGGTGCGCGACGAGATCATCAAGGTCGCCGGCGGCAGCGACCGGACGATCACCGTCCGCTCCACCGAGCGCGGCCCGCTCGTCTCCGACCGTTCCTCCGACCTGGAGAAGGTCGGCCAGAAGGCACCCGTCGGCAACGCCGCCCCCGACCGCGGCACCGGCTACGGCGTCTCCCTCCAATGGACCGCCCTCCAGCCGGGCAGGTCGATGGACGCGATCTTCGCCCTCGACCGCGCCAAGGACTTCGGCCAGTTCCGGGCCGCCGCCAAGAACTTCGAGGTCCCGTCCCAGAACCTGATCTACGCCGACACCGAGGGCAACATCGGCTACCAGTCCCCGGGCAAGATCCCGCAGCGCGCCAAGGGCGACGGCACCCTGCCCGCGCCCGGCTGGGACTCCTCGTACCGGTGGAAGGGCTACATCCCCTTCGCCAAGCTGCCGTACGAGTACAACCCCGGGCGCGGCTACATCGTCACCGCCAACCAGGCCGTGATCGACGCCAAGAAGTACCCCGACCTGCTCACCAAGGACTGGGGCTACGGCTCGCGCAGCCAGCGGATCAACGACCTCATCGAGTCGAAGACCAAGGACGGCGGGAAGATCTCGCCGGACGACATGCGGACCATGCAGACGGACAACCGCAGCGAGATCGCGACCCTCCTGAACCCGCTCCTGCTGAAGATCGACATCTCGGACCCGTACGTCCGCGAGGCACAGAAGCTGCTGGAGGGCTGGGACTACACCCAGGAGCCCGACTCGGCCGCCGCCGCCTACTTCAACGCGGTCTGGCGCAACGTCCTCAAGCTGTCCTTCGGCGACAAGCTGCCCAAGGAGCTCCGAGCCGAGGGCGACTGCATCAACGTGCGCCCGGCCGACGCCACCGGCCCGGTCGACGAGCAGAACAAGCTCGTACGGGAATGCGGCCAGCGCGACCCCGACTCCGCGCAGCCGGACGGCGGCGACCGCTGGTACGAGGTGGTCCGCCCGCTCCTCAAGCAGGAGAAGAGCGAGTGGTGGGTCACCCCGGGCAGCCGCACCGACCAGGCCACCGAGACCCGTGACCAGCTGCTCGCCCGGGCCATGAAGGACGCGCGCTGGGAGCTGACCGCCAAGCTCGGCAAGGACGTCTCCACCTGGAGCTGGGGCCGGCTGCACCAGCTGACCCTGAAGAACCAGACCCTCGGCACCGCCGGCCCCGGCGTCGTGCAGCAGCTCCTCAACCGCGGCCCCTGGAACCTGGGCGGCGGCGAGGCGGCCGTCGACGCCACCGGCTGGAACGCGGCCGGCGGCTACGAGGTCATCTGGGTGCCGTCGATGCGGATGGTCGTCAACGTCGGCGACTGGGACAAGTCCCGGTGGATCAACCTCACCGGTGCCTCCGGTCACGCCTTCAACTCCCACTACACCGACCAGACGGACGCGTGGGCGAAGGGCGACCTGTACGACTGGGCCTACGGCAAGGCGGCCGTCGACGCGGCGACGAAGGACACGCTGAAGCTGAAGCCCTGATCAGGGCCGGAAGCGGGTGACTCCTCCGGGGGTCACCACCGCGTGCACGGGGTGGTCGTGCGGTTCCTCCGGGACCCGCGCGACCACCTCGTCCGCGTAGAGGAGCACCACGAGCGCCGGATCGGCACCCGCGCGCGCGAGCCGGGCGAGCACCCGGTCGTACGAGCCGCCGCCCCGGCCGAGGCGCATCCCGCGCCCGTCGACCGCGAGGCCCGGCAGCAGGACGGCGTCGGCGGCGCACACGGCCTCGGGGCCGAGCCGGGGCCCCACCGGTTCGAGCAGGCCCCGGCCGGCCTTCGCGAGCCCCTCCGGGCCTTCGTACACCGCCCAGTCCAGATCGTTGTCGGGGAGCAGCACGGGGAGCAGGACCCGCACCCCGCGCGCGTGGAGCGCGTCGAGCAGGGCGCGGGTGCCCGGTTCGCGGCCCACGGACACATAGGCGGCGACCGTGGACGCCTCCGCGAGTTCGGCGAGTTCCAGTCCCCGGCGGGCGAGGGATTCGGCCGTGCGGGCCAGGGATTCGGTGCTCAGCGCGGCGCGGGCGGCCAGAAGTCGGCTGCGCAGCACGGTCTTTTCGGACATCTCAGGTGTCATGTCGGCCCCATGCGAATTCGCCAAACTCTCGAAACTGTCTTTATGTGAAGGAAGTTAACCGAAGCCACATCTTCCTCTCATTCCGAACGGCTAAGGTGCACCGCATGAATCCCCTGCTCCCCAGGCTCGGCCGGATCAGCAAGGCTGTCATCCCGGCCGCCGGCCTCGGTACCCGCTTCCTCCCGGCGACCAAGGCGACGCCGAAGGAGATGCTGCCGGTCGTGGACAAGCCGGCCATCCAGTACGTCGTCGAGGAGGCCGTCGCGGCCGGCCTCTCCGACGTCCTGATGATCACCGGCCGGAACAAGCGTCCCCTGGAGGACCACTTCGACCGGAACTACGAGCTGGAGGAGGCCCTGACGCGCAAGGGCGACGCCGAACGGCTCTCCAAGGTCCAGGAGTCCAGTGACCTCGCCACCATGCACTACGTGCGCCAGGGCGCCCCGCGCGGCCTCGGCCACGCCGTGCTCTGCGCCGCGCCGCACGTCGGCGACCAGCCCTTCGCGGTGCTCCTCGGCGACGACCTGATCGACCCCCGCGACCCGCTGCTGTCGCGGATGGTGGAGATCCAGGAGAGGGAGGGCGGCAGTGTGATCGCCCTCATGGAGGTCGAGCCCTCGCAGATCCATCTGTACGGCTGCGCGGCGGTCGAGGCGACCGTCGACGCGGACGTCGTGAAGGTGACGGACCTGGTCGAGAAGCCGGACGCGGACGAGGCGCCCAGCAACTACGCGATCATCGGCCGCTATGTGCTGGATCCGGCCGTCTTCGGAATGCTGCGGGAGACCGAGCCGGGCCGCGGCGGGGAGATCCAGCTGACGGACGCCCTGCAGAAACTCGCCTCGGACGAGAAGATCGGCGGCCCGGTGCACGGCGTCGTCTTCAAGGGGCGCCGTTATGACACCGGTGACCGCGGTGACTATCTGCGTGCCATTGTCAGACTCGCGTGCGAACGTGAAGATCTGGGACCGGACTTCCGGGCCTGGCTCCGGAGATACGTCAGCGAGGAGATGTAGCACCTTGAGCAGCAGCGCGGCACCGTCGCCGTCCCACGACGGCCAGGACCACGGCGATCACGGCGATCACGGCCATGGCGACGAGGAGAAGGCAGCCGACCCCTGCGCGGGGCCCGCGCGCGGGCTGTGGTCGGTGGACGAGCACCTGGCCGACATCCTCGCGACGGTCGGCCCGCTCGAACCCATCGAGCTGCAACTCCTCGACGCGCAGGGCTGTGTCCTCGTCGAGGACGTGACGGTGCCGGTCGCCCTGCCGCCCTTCGACAACAGCTCCATGGACGGGTACGCGGTCCGGGTCGCCGACGTCGCCGGTGCCACCGAGGAGTTCCCCGCCGTCCTGACCGTCGTCGGCGACGTCGCGGCGGGCGCAGACGGCCTGCCCGAGGTCGGCCCCGGCCAGGCCGCCCGGATCATGACCGGCGCCCCGCTGCCGCCCGGCGCGGAGGCCGTCGTCCCCGTCGAGTGGACCGACGGCGGGGCGGGCGGGGGCGCGGCCACCGGTATGACCGCCGCGAGCGCCGCCCCCGAGGGCGCGTCCGGCGAGGTCAGGGTGCACCGGGCCGCGGCGGCCGGCGCCCATGTCCGCGAGCGGGGGAGCGACGTAAAGGCCGGGGAGCTGGCCCTGTCGGCCGGCACGGTGCTCGGGCCGCCGCAGATCGGGCTGCTCGCCGCGATCGGCCGCGGCACCGTCCGGGTGCGGCCCCGCCCCCGGGTGGTCGTGATGTCCACCGGCAGCGAGCTGGTCCAGCCCGGCGAGCCGCTGGGCGAGGGCCAGATCCACGACTCCAACAGCTTCGCGCTCGCCGCGGCCGCGCGGGACGCGGGCGCGCTCGCGTACCGGGTGGGGGCCGTCGCCGACGACGCCGAGTCGCTGCGCGCCACCATCGAGGACCAGCTCATCCGGGCCGATCTGATCGTGACCACCGGCGGGGTGAGCGTCGGCGCGTACGACGTGGTCAAGGAGGCGCTGACCGCCGACGGGCAGGTCGACTTCCGCAAGCTGGCCATGCAGCCGGGCAAGCCCCAGGGCTTCGGCGCGATCGGCGCCGAGCAGATCCCGCTGCTCGCCCTGCCGGGCAACCCGGTCTCCTCTTACGTCTCCTTCGAGCTGTTCGTCCGGCCCGCGATCCGGGCCCTGATGGGCGTCGAGGACCTGCACCGGCCCCGGGTGCGGGCCGAGCTGGCCGGCGACGGGGCGCTGTCCTCGCCCGCCGGGCGGAGGCAGTTCCTCCGGGGGACGTACGACCCGGCGGCGGGCACCGTCACTCCGGTGGGCGGTGCGGGCTCCCACCTGATCGCGGCGCTCGCGCACGCGGACTGCCTGCTCGTGGTCCCGGAGGAGACGGAGAGCGTGGAGCCGGGTGCCGAGCTGGAAGTGGTCCTCCTCGGCTGAGGGGGCGAGGGTGGGGGTACGGTGTCGTCCCACACAGCGACCGGGAGTGTCACGGCGATGAGCACGCAGCAAGGTCTCACCCACATCGACGAGGCGGGCGCGGCCCGCATGGTCGACGTCTCCGCGAAGGACGTCACGTCCCGCACGGCGCGCGCCAGCGGGCGGGTCCTCGTCTCGCCGCGCGTGATCGAGCTGCTGCGCGGCGAGGGCGTCCCGAAGGGCGACGCGCTCGCCACGGCCCGGATCGCCGGGATCATGGGCGCCAAGAAGACCCCGGACCTCATCCCGCTCTGCCATCCGCTGGCCGTGTCGGGCGTGACCCTGGACCTGGCGGTCACCGACGACGCGGTCGAGATCCTGGCGACGGTGAAGACCACGGACCGCACGGGCGTCGAGATGGAGGCCCTGACGGCGGTCTCGGTGGCGGCCCTGACGGTGGTCGACATGGTGAAGGCGGTCGACAAGGGTGCGGTCATCTCCGACGTACGGGTGGAGGAGAAGACGGGCGGAAAGTCGGGCCACTGGACGCGGAGCGAGTCGTGAGCCGCGGCGGCCGGGTGTCGGGCGTGCACGAGCACGAGGAGCACGCGGAAGAGGAGCGCCCTCCTGCGGCGCTCGACGCGGGGGTCGGCGGCGCGCTGCTCGGCCCGTACGCCGCGCTCGTCGTCACCGCCTCGAACCGGGCGGCTGCCGGGGTCTACGAGGACAAGGGCGGTCCGCTGATCGCCGAGGCCCTCACCCGGATGGGTTTCGCCGTGGACGGCCCTCAGGTGGTCCCGGACGGCGCGCCGGTCGAGGCGGCGCTGCGGGCGGGGATCGCCGCGGGGTACGACGCGATCGTGACCACCGGCGGTACGGGCATCTCGCCCACCGACGAGACGCCCGAGGTGACCCGCCGGGTCCTGGAGCGGGAGATCCCGGGCATCCCGGAGGCGATCCGGGCGTACGGCCGGGAGAAGGTGCCGACGGCGGCGCTCTCGCGGGGCCTCGCGGGGGTCGCGGGCGGCACGCTGATCGTGAACCTGCCGGGGTCTTCCGGCGGGGTACGGGACGGGCTGACCGTCCTGGAGCCGATCCTGCGGCACGCCGTCGACCAGATCCGCGGCGGCGACCACCCGAGACCGTCGTGACCTGGCCGGTCGTCCTCGTGGACGGAGAGGTGATGCTCCGTCCGATAAAGATGCGTGACCACGCGGCCTGGCGCGAGGTGAACCGGCGCAACCGGGAGTGGCTGCGGCCCTGGGAGGCGACGGTTCCGCCGCCGCCCCCGGGGGGGCCGGTGGCGCAGCGGCCGACGTACCGTCAGATGGTCCGCCATCTGCGGTCGGAGGCGAACGCCGGGCGGATGCTGCCGTTCGTGATCGAGTACCGGGGGCGGCTGGTCGGGCAGTTGACCGTGGCGGGCATCACCTGGGGCTCGATGTGCTCCGGGCACGTGGGCTACTGGGTGGACAGCGAGGTGGCCGGGCGCGGTGTCATGCCGACGGCGGTCGCGCTGGCGGTCGATCACTGCTTCCGCTCGGTCGGTCTGCACCGGATGGAGGTCTGCATCCGTCCGGAGAACGGGCCTTCGCGCCGGGTCGTCGAGAAACTGGGGTTCCGTGAGGAGGGGCTGCGGCCCCGCTACCTCCACATCGACGGTGCCTGGCGGGACCATCTGGTCTTCGCGCTCACGGCCGAGGAGGTGCCGGAGGGGCTGTTGCGCCGCTGGCATCACGCAAGAATGAGATAAGTGTTCGAATTCAATCGGTAGTTGGCAGTCAATCGATCTGAACAATCACAAAAAAGTTCAGTGATATCAGCCAGATCGTGCGACACACCGGGCCAATTGGCCGATGCCGTCGCGCGAACCCCTCTACCGTGTGAAGCGTGAGCAGCAGCGGCCTCATCTACGCAGTCATCGTCGGGGCCTGGGCCGCCTACTTGGTACCGATGTGGCTCCGCAGGCAGGACGAGCTGAACGAAGCCCGTCCGACGGAACGCTTCAGCACCGCCATCCGGCTGCTTTCCGGACGGGCGGGCATGGAGCGCCGATACGCCAGGGAGCTCAAGCAGCGGGACCGTACGGCGGAGGGCCCGACGCCCGACGTGGACCCGGACGCGGAGACCGAGCATCTGAGCTCGGTCGACGTCCGGGCGTTTTCCGCGCCCGCGGCCAGAACGGAAGCGCGCCTGGAACTCCCCGAGCGGGAGCAGGCGCCGCAACCCGCCCCGGCCCGCCCCGCCACGGGCGCGGCGGCCGAGCGCGCCCGCCGCGGCAAGGTCCTCGCCCGGCGCCGCCGCACCACGACGCTGCTCTTCGCCGTCTTCACCCTCGGCGCGGTCGTCGCCGCCGTCGGCGGGGTCGCCTTCCTGTGGGTGCCGGCCGTGCCCGCGCTGCTCCTCAGCGCGTACATCGTGCACCTGCGGATCCAGGAACGCCGGCGCTTCGTGTACGTGATGGACCGGCGTCGCGCGGAGGCGGCGGCGGCGCGGCTGCGCGAGAGCCGGCGCCCGGCGCCCACGCCCGAGCTGTCGCCCGAGTCCGCCGCCGGCCCCTCCCCGCAGGAGGCGGACCGGCGCGCCCTGGTCGAGCAGACCGACCACGCGGAGTGGGTCGACCAGCAGCGCGAGCGCGGCCCGGCCCGCGGCGACAGCTGGGACCCGGTCCCGGTCCCGCTCCCCACTTACGTCACCGCCCCGGTCGCCCCGCGCGCCACGAGCGGCATCGACATCACGGACCCGGAGACCTGGAGCGCGGCCCGCTCCTCCACGGCGGCCGACCCGGCCCCCTCGCCGTCCCCGGCCCCGCGCCAGCGCACCACGCCTCCGCGCCGCAACCGCGACCACGGCCGCACCCCGCTCTTCGACCAGTACGCGGACGACGACCGCCCCCGGGCGGCCAACGAATGACCCCCCCCGCCGGGGGCCGGCGACGGCCCATGCGGTTGCCTTAGGGCTCGCCCAACGAGTCAGACGCGATCGTCCTGTCTCTGAAGGACTGGAAGGCGTTCCAGCCGGCCTGGGCATCGTCTGCGAGCAGCTCACTGGTCGAGCAGTCGAAGGGGCGGCAGCCAAGGGCTCTGGAGATGCGGAAGATCACGGGCAGTACGCCGTCCTCCCCGCCCCGGACATGGAGCATGACCGACTCGACGGGGTCGTCCTCGCCGATGCCGAGTTCGATCACCCAGGTCGGACCGAGCAACACGCCCCACGTGGGATCGGTCAGGTCGACCTCGCCCACGGCTGACCTGAGGGCCTTGTGGACGCTGGACCGGCTTCCGATGGGAGGCGGCTCGTGACCGGAGGGCAGGTCGTCGATCGACGTGAGGTCCGCTGGTAGCGGCAGCAGAAGAATGTCCCAGCTCATAGCGCTCCCAACCCGAGATTCACGAGAAACGCTATCCGCTGAGTGCCGGCCTTCCGGCCCGGCGGGTGCTCTTCGGCTTCGAGGTCGGGTCGTGGGCCCAGCGGCCGGGCTGGACCGTGCCGCGTCTGGCTCGGGTCCTCAGCACAGGCCAACGGTTCGGCTTCTTGATCGCGCGTGGACAGTCCCGGTTGCGCCGGGCCGGAAGGAGGCGTGCACGGGCCTCCCGCCCGGCCTCGGTGAAGGAGCGGGCGAGCCTGGCCGCGTACTGCTCGGGGTCCAGTAGCGTCGTGCCCAAGGGGGCGACCTTGTCGCCCTTGGCGAAGGTGATGACCCGGTAGATCACGTGCCGAGGCAGCACCCGGCCCTCCCTCGCGACGGACACGGTCTCCAGCACGTCCTCACCGAGGCGAGCGCGAGCCCGGCACAACGACGACCGGTTCACCCGCGCGAGAGCCCCGCTGCCCGGGATGCCGCTGGTCAGCACCCGCAGCACCTCCTCGTACGACTCCCGGGCGAACGGACACAGAGCCAGGACGAAGTGCACGACCAGCCGCGCCGGCAGGAGGCGGCGCCGCCGCTCGATCCGGTCGTTGCTCGGCTATCGCCGCGTCCACCAGCTCAGCGGTGAACACCTTCGTCAGGATCCCGATCCGCACCCGCCGGCCCGCGCCCCACCCCGTCACACGCGGGGCAACGATCCCCGCGACTCAAGGCAACCGCGTTGGCCGGCGACGGCCCCCGGCTGACCTGCGCGGGAACGGATTTTTGCCTGGGCCCGTCGGGATGCTAATGTTTCACACGTCGCAAGGGCCTGTGGCGCAGTCTGGTAGCGCACCTCGTTCGCATCGAGGGGGTCTGGGGTTCAAATCCCCACAGGTCCACAGACACTGAGAATCCCGTCCGATCGAAAGATCGGGCGGGATTCTTTTCGTTGCGGGGGTATTCGAACCGGGGCGCCGGAGCCGAAAGGCTGAGCCGATCGGCACTCCAGGAATCCAGTCCAGGGAACAGCGATTTCCTATGCCCTCAAGTGTCATGAAAATTCCCCCTTGAGGGCGAGATCGCAGGACCTCAAGTTCCGCTCAATTCGGTGGCGGACACCCGGGCGGGCCGACATTCTGTCGAACGTTCATCGAACATCGACTTGCCGAGGTGTACGTGTCCGTTGACCGACTGCATGGTGGAAGACCAGCAGTGAAATCGCGAAGAAATCGACTCATATCCGTCGCGCTGGCGAGCGTCCTCGCCGGCTCCGCCCTCATCGCTCTTCCCGGGCTCGCTCCCACCGCCTCCGCGGTCTATCTGACCCCGGTGCAGACGGGAGAGCAGAGCGAGGAGGACTACGCCCTCGAACAGGCGCGGTCCACGGGCCGGCCGTTCGAGCTCGAGTCCGCCCGCACCGAGACCACCGACACCTGGGCCCAGCCGGACGGGACCTGGACGGTGAACCGCCACGGAACGGCCGTCCGCGTCTTCCGTGACGACGAATGGGTACCGACCGACCCGACGCTCGTCCTCGGCGAGGACGGAGCCGTACGGCCGACCGCGTCGCTGGTGGACGTGACCTTCTCCGGCGGCGGCACCGCTCCGCTCCTCTCCGGCGTGAAGGACGGGCGCAAGCTCACGCTCAACTGGCCGAAGGCGCTGCCCGCGCCCACGCTGGCCGGGAACGTGGCCACCTACGCCGAGGTCCTGCCCGGCGTCGACCTCCAGCTGAAGGCCGAGATCGAGGGCTTCTCGCAGCTTCTCGTCGTCAAGAACGCCGAGGCCGCGCAGAACCCCGAACTGGACAGCCTGAAGTTCAAGTTCAGCACGGTCGGGCTCGACGTCTCCGTCGACGGTGACACGGGCAGCCTCACCGCGGTGGACCCCTCGGGACACGCGGTGTTCTCCAGCCCGTCGCCGCTGATGTGGGACTCCACGACGACCACCAGCGAGACGCAGCCGGCCGCGGGTGCCCAGGCGTTCTCCGCCAACGCCGTGGGAGGGACGGCGGATGACGGGACGACGGCACCTGCGGACAACTTCGAGCCGCCGCCGGGCGCCACCGACGCGCCGATGGCGACGGCGATCACCGGGGACATCCTGGAGATCAAGCCGGACCAGGCGCTGCTGGCCGCTCCCGCGACGCAGTACCCGGTCTTCATCGACCCGCAGTGGGCCTGGGGCGAGCGGCAGAACTGGACGCGCGTCTACGAGCGCTACCCGAACTACTCGTTCTGGAACTCCACCGACCCCATCCGGGTCGGCTACGAGGCCCAGACGGGCGGCCTGGACCGCGTCTCGCGTTCGTTCCTCCAGATGGACACGAGCGACGTCATGGGCGCCGAGGTCAAGAAGGCCACGTTCCGGATCAAGAACACCTGGTCCTGGTCCTGCCAGCACCGGCCCGTGGAGCTCTGGCACACGACGGGCATCACGTCGAAGACGACGTGGCGGAACCAGCCCACCCAGCTCACCAGGCTGTCCACGGTGAACGACGCCAAGGGCTGGAGCTCGGAGATCGAGGGCTGTGGGGCGGGGAACCTCGAGTTCGACCTCACCTCCAAGGTGAAGGCCCGCGCCAAGGAGGGCCCGAAGGGCCAGGGCATGGCCAACATCACCCTGGGTCTGTACGCCTCCAACGAGTCGGACACCTTCGGCTGGAAGAAGTTCGACCCGAAGACGGCCACGCTGGAGATCCAGTACAACACCGCGCCGAAGCGCCCCGAGGGCCTGGGGACGTTCCCCAAGACCGACTGCAAGACCGGTGGCGTCATCGGCAACACGCGCGTCAGCCTGTACGCCAAGCACTCCGACAAGGAGGCCGGCAACCTGACGGCGCAGTTCAACCTGTTCAAGGCGGGTGCCACCACGCCGTTCAAGACGATGGCCCTGCCCGCCCTGAAGGACAAGGTCACGACCTGGGCGGTCCCGGACATCGATCTGCCGACCGGCAGCTACACCTGGAACGTGGCCACGAAGGACCAGGACCAGGTATGGGGTCCGACGTCGGTGACCTGCAAGTTCACCGTCGACCGGACGCGTCCCAGCGCCCCGCCGATCATCAACTCGACGGTCTTCCCGAACGGCGAGAAGGGATGGCCCCAGGGGACCGGCCCGGCGCGGAAGCCCGGTGCGTTCACCTTCGCCCCGAACGGGGTCACGGACGTCGTCGCGTACCACTACTGGACGGACACCGACCCGGACGTCACGCCGGTGGGCGTCAACGTGCCGGTGAACATCACGCCGCCCAGCTACGGTCCGCACTTCGTCTACGCGTACAGCGTCGACAAGGCGGGCAACCGCTCGGACACGGCCACGTACATCTTCTACGCGACCCGCTCGGCGATGCGGGACCAGCCGTTCGACCTGAACGGTGACGGCAACCGGGACATCTGGGCCGTGGACGGGAACGGAACGCTCCTGACCTACGCCGGTCAGGGCTCCGGCGAGTTCAGCAACGCCACCAACGGTGGCGCGTCGTTCGCCGACAAGCAGGTCAGCGCCTTCGGCGACTGGGGTCAGGACGGCTACAACGACCTCGTCAGCCTGGAGTACGACGAGGTCGACAAGAAGAAGAAGATCTACGTCTACGACAACGACGGACAGGGCCGGATCGACGCGGAGAAGCGGACCGAGCTGTCGGTGACCTGCCCGGTCCCGAACGAGCTGGACTGCTTCGGCGAGGCCAGCTGGACCGGTGACGACCACTGGTACAACGCCGACCAGGTCGCCGCCCCCGGTGACCTCAACGGCGACGGCCAGCCCGACCTCCTGGTCAAGCAGGGCAAGCTGCTCTGGGCCTACTACGGCAACCGTGCCACCAACGACCTGGACCTCGGCTTCACGAAGTCGCCGAGCCTGGTCGGCGGCACGGACTGGGACAAGTACACGATCATCACCCCGGGTGACGTCTCCTACGACGGGCTGCCGGACCTCTGGCTCCGTGACGACGTGACCGGCGACATCCTCGTCGCCTGGTCGCAGAAGGCGGCCGGAGGCGGCCTGAACACCGCCACCCTGGGCATCCCGGCCAACCGGCTCAAGATCGGCTCGGGCGTCACCAAGGCGCTGTACCCGGTCGTCGGCTCCTCCGGTGACCTCACGAACGACCCGGCGTCGGAGCGGCGCGCGGAGCTGTGGGCCCGCAAGGCCTCGGACAACACCCTGGTCGGCTGGCGCGGCATCGTGCCCTCCGCCACCAGCACGCTCGAGTTCGGTGCGCGCTTCACCATCGACGGTGTGACGGGCGGGGCGTACATCCCCTCCGGCACGACGATCCCGTCCGGCGCCTCGTACACCTCCAACGCCGCCAAGCTCACGATGCGGACCGACGGCAACCTCGTCGTCACGTCCAACGCGGGCGCCGTGCTGTGGAGCTCGAACACGGCCGGCAACATCGGAGCCAAGGCCGTCATGCAGTCCGACGGCAAGCTCGTGGTCACCAGCGCGGCCGGTGTCCAGCTGTGGTCCTCCAACGTGACCGCCACCAACGGCTACGCGCTCCTCCAGGACCGCGGCAGCCTGGTCGTGTACGACGCGGCGGGCCGGTCGAAGTGGTCGACCAACACCGTCGTCCGGCACGACTACGACGGCGACGGCCGCAGTGACATGGCGGCCTGGTACGCGTACGCCGCCGGGACCTCCGCGCTGCACACCTTCCAGTCCAACTCGGACAGCACGTTCCGCGCGCCGGTCAAGTCCTACGAGTCGGCGGTGGGCTCCTGGAACGTCGACCGGATGCAGTTCGTCACCGGTGACTTCAACGGTGACGGCCGCGCCGACAAGGCGTCGCTGTACGACTACGGTGACGGCGTCGTCAAGCTCTTCACCGCGACCGGCAAGGCGGGCGGCGGTTTCAACGCCCCCTTCCCGTCCTGGACCTCGGGCAAGGGCGGTTACTACTCCGCCTCGATGACCCTGCTGGCGGGCGACTTCAACGGTGACGGCCGGGACGACATCGCCGCCTGGTACGGGTACGCGGCGGGCAACGACACCATCTTCACCTTCACCGCGAACCCGCAGGGCGGCTTCAACGCGCCGTTCGGCTCCGCGCAGATGGCGGCGGGAAACTGGCACGTGGCGAACAGCAAGTTCGTCACGGGCGACTTCAACGGTGACGGCCGGGACGACATCGCGGCCCTGTACGGGTACTCCGACGGCGCGCTGAAGATGCACACCTTCCCGGCGCAGGCCGGCGGCGTGTTCCCGCAGACCAGCACCGTGTCCTGGTCCGAGAACGGCACCACCTGGGGCAGCTTCGGCCGTACCTTCCTGCACGCGGGTGACTTCAACGGGGACGGTCTCGACGACGTCGCCTTCTGGTACGACTACGCCGACGGCCACGACGCCCTGTTCAAGCTGCCCGCCTCGTCGGCGCGGGACGGCAAGTTCGGCGCCGCGATCAAGAGCCTCGACGTGCCGACCGGAAACTGGTACTACCAGGGCGCCCAGTACCTGCCGGGTGACTACAACGGTGACGGCAAGGACGACATCGGCAGCTTCTACGGCTACGCCAGCGGAGCCGTCAAGACGTTCACCCATGTCGCGACGGCCACGGGCTTCGACTACCACAAGGCGGGCTGGGGCGCCGAGACCGGCTGGACCTGGTCGCGGGCCACGATCCTCCGCCCCTACAACTAGCGGCACCATCTCCCACCCCTGACCGTGGGGGCAGCACGACGGCGATGCCCGGGAATCCGTCCCGGGCATCGCCCTTTTCATTGCTCGAATTCGAGCGGTTCTGCCTGTCCGGATATCGAAATACGTCTTTCTCAGATCTACCTCAAATGGCGGGCGTCCTGTCGTCTGCTGCACGTAGCGTTCGGTGACATTTCCGTCCCCATGAGAGGTGGGGTGTGAGAATTCAACGCATACGTGGTTCCGTTACCGTTATGGCGGTCGCGGTCACGATAGGACTTCTTCCGGCGGCGGGCGTTTCGTCCGCTGTTCCGGAGGTTAGAAATCCGCTTCCGGCGCTTGAGCAGCCGAATCCGGTGCCCGTGGAAAAGGCGGCTTTCGGTGGAGCCCGGAAGCCCGACGCCGCGGCGGCGCACGCGTGGACGGGGAGGCCACGCGTGCGCTGGCCCGCCGCGGGCTCGGCAGAGGTGACACTGACCCCACCGCCCACCGGGGCGCGGGCGGTGGGACCGGGCAGCGGCGCGACAGCGGTCGAGGCGGGGTCCCTTCCCGTCTCCGTCGCGCTGACCGGAAGCGGCACGGCCGGCTCCCGGGCCTCGGCCCGCGTCAAGGTCCAGGTCAAGGAACGCGAGGCCGCCCGGCGCATCGGCGTCGAAGGGCTGCTGCTCTCCCTGGACCGTACGGACGCCCCCGCCGCCCCCGCCGAGAAGAAGGCGGGCGCGTCCGGAAGGACCGGGGCCGAGACGGCCGGAGGAGCGGGCAGGGCCGGGACCGCGGGCACGCGCGTCCAGGTGGACTACTCCGCCTTCCGCGACGCCTACGGCGGCGACTGGGCCTCCAGGCTCCGCCTCGTACGGCTCCCGGCCTGCGCGCTGACCACCCCCGACAAGGACGCCTGCCGGGTGCAGACGCCCCTGGCGACCACTAACGACACCCGTGCGGGCACCCTGTCCGCGCCGGTCGCGCTGTCCGGCGCGACCGTGCTGGCCGCGACGGCGGGGGCCGAGGGCTCGTCGGGCGACTACAAGGCGACGAGCCTGTCGGCCTCCGGGACCTGGAGCTCCGGCGAGGCGAACGGCGCCTTCTCCTGGACGTACCCGATCGAGGTGCCGGCGGTGCCCGGCGGGGTGCGGCCGACGATCTCCCTCGCCTACTCCTCGCAGGCCGTGGACGGCCGGACCGCGGCCTCCAACAACCAGCCCTCGTGGATCGGTGACGGCTGGGACTGGGAGCCGGGCTTCATCGAGCGCCGCTACAAGGCGTGCAACGACGACAAGACCGACGCGACGAACACCACGCGCGTGGGCGACCTGTGCTGGTTCAACGACAACGCGACGCTGAACCTGGGCGGCAAGAGCACCGAGCTGGTCTACGAGGACGGCAAGGGCTGGCACGAGGCCGGCGGCTCCGGAGCCGACGTCGAGAAGCTGACCGGCGC